>JBAZOF010000022.1:0-20231 GCA_041648855.1 Sulfuritalea sp.
AGGCGGCCTCGTCGACCACGGGACTAGTAATCCTCTCCCGTCATCGGCTCTTCCCCGCGCGGCTGGCTGAGCAGATCTTCCGCCTGCAGCTCCGTTTCGGCAAAGATGGTCTTGATGGTCTGGGCTTCGCCGAGATCGGTTTCGCGACGCAGGCGCTTGGCTTCAGTCGAGGCCTCCTTGAAGGCCTCGAACTGGGTGATTTTCTCGAGCCGCGGAACCGGGCCGAGCGAGGTGACACGATAGATGTAGTACGGCATCTGACTTACTCCACGTAGCGCTTGGTCGCCTTGCGGCGGCCGGGTTTCGATTTCTGGATGATGACCCCTTTGACCGCGTCGAGGTCGGGAATATCCGCGGCGGGATAGGCCGCGTTCAGGGCCTGCAGTCTCCAATCCGCACCATGCTTCACCAGCTGGCGGAAAATCCATTCGTCGTTGAGCCGGGCGAGGACAAAAGAGCCGTCGGTAGCGAGTCCTTCAGGTTCGATCAGGATGATTTCACCTTCGACGAACTCGGGCTCCATGCTGTCGCCGAGCACCATCAGGGCGAAAGGCTCGGCGGAGGAACAGGCATCGAGTTCGGGATCGACCCCTTGCGGCTGGATGGGGATGATGCGCTTCGTCTGGGTCATGGTGATTGGGTCATGCTGTCAAAAGGCCTCGATATGCAATTGTTGCGGCGGCACTCCGGCGGCGCGCAGAACCGCCGCCAGCGGTTCCACCCGCTCGGCCGCACCGGCCAGGTACACGTCGCTCGTCAGCAAGGCGGCATTCGCCGCCAGAGCTGGCAGGTCATCGGCTGCCAGCGGCCGGTAGCTGAACTCGTCGAGAGCCTCGTCCCAGGCGCGGCACTGGTTGGGCAGATACTGGCCGCCCGGTTGCGAACTCGCCCAGTAGAGCGAAATGGACTCGGCGGCATCCACCGCGATGGCATGTTCGATCAAGCTGTTGACCGGCGCAAAGCCCTCGTCGATGGCGATGAACACCAGGGGTCGGGACGAGTCCTTCTCCAGCACGAAACTGCCCCAGGGGCCCCATACGGAAACGTCGTCGCCCGCCTTGATCCGGCCATCGAGTACGGCTTGAGAAAAGTCGGCGCTGGCGAGACGGCGATCCGTGCGACAGAGATGGAAAATCAGGTTGCGGTCGTCACAGGGACAACTCGCCACCGGGTATTCGGCATGCAGGTCGCTGCCTCCGGCCAGCCCGGTGACGCCGAGGGTGACCCGCTGCCCGGCGAGAAAGCGCAGGCGGTTGCTGCGCGGCGTTTGCAGGTGCAGGCGCATCATCTCGCCGTTCAGCGCCTCGACCTTGCGCACCTTGGCGACGACGCGCTGCTCGGGAATATCCGCGGGGGCATCCGCTTCGAGCATTTCGAGTACGACATCGGAACTGAGCGCCGTGCAAGCGCACATCAGCACGTGGTTCTGGGCCTTCTCGGCTTCCGAGAAGCGGTAGTCGAAAGGCGCCACTGCTCGCGCCTCGCCGCTCACCACGCGCGCCTTGCACAAGCCGCACACACCGTTGCCGCAACCATAATTGGGAGTCAGCCCGGCGCGCAGTGCCGCCTTGAGCAGCGTCTCCGAACCATCGACAAAGAATTCGCGACCCGAGGGTTTGACTGTAACGTGCGCCGACATGACGCGCAGCATAGCATCGAGCGCCGCCATGTCGGCTGCAGGCGCCGGAGCGGCCAGCGCCTGTGCCAGGCCCTCGTCGAGCAGGCGCCGCAACTCGTCTGCGGCGGGTGCCGGCACGGCGGCGAGGCGCGCGTGCAGTACCTCGAACAGGGCGTGGTAGCGGGTCAAGGTCCGCTGCAATTCGGCGAGTTCCTGTCCCTGCGCAAACAGGCGTTGGGCCAGTGCCTCCTGCGTCGGCAGGACGCGCTCGCGCAGCCGCCGGGCGAATGCGTCCTCGCGAATCGCGCGCGTCTTTTCAAAACTGCCGGAGTCGTCGAGATTCAGATCCGGCCATGCACGCTGCAAATCGTCGGCAGCTACCATGCCGTCGAACGAACGCAACTCTCCTTCACGGATGCGCTTCTGCAGCGCAACACGCGAAATGCCGAGCAGGTGCGCGGCGCGGGAAAGGGTCAGCCATTGCGACATGCCTGCCAGCATAGCGAAGCGGCCCCCCGCTGCAAATCCAGATTTTTTATGGTCGCTTGAGCACAGCGAGTTCGGGCCGACGACTTGCTCAGTCTTCGTGCCGGATCACCATCCCTATGGCGTTGCTCGCGGTAACCTCGACTCTCAACTCGCTTTTCACTCGCTTGCCGGCAAGCGCGCCGGGGGCATAGCGGGCCTTGGCGAATGCCTGCAGTGCTTCACGGGCGAAGCTGGGGTTCGTGGTTTCGAGGATTTCAGCGTGGTCGACCTGCCCTCGTTCGCTGATCAGCAGGCGCAGGCGCGTGACCGAATCAGGATAGATACGCCCTGCTTCCTCCTGCAGCACGGTGCCGATCGGAAAGGGGCGCCGGTTCAGTTCCCTCGCCGTGAAGTAAATCGGCATGGGTGCTTGCGGCAGGGGCATCGACAAGGATGCTGAACCACCCGGCGGTGTTTCCGGCACCGTGTCGGCGTCCTCCGCCTCCAAGCCGTCATGTGTCGACGGATCCCGGGATACCGATGAGACCGGTCTGGAATCGCCCTCGGGAAGAGAGACGGTCGGCGCGATCAGGGTAGCCTCGAGCATGCGCGACGCCAGCCGGAAAAAGTGGTGCCCATGCTCGATGGGCACCACCAGTAACGCCGCATGCAGACATAAGGATGCCAGCAGCGCCTCGATTAAGGAACGATTTCCCGCCACGTCAGACGGCGCCCTTCCGGGTTCCCCACACTGAATGGGGGTGTCAAGGTCGGCTGCTTCGCGTCTGAGGTCGTGGCGACGACCACAGTTTTCCCGCTGGGGAGACGGATTACGTTCAAGCCGACAACGAGAGAATCTGAAAGTCGCTCTCCGACCTTTTTTAGGGGATCGCTGCTGCTGACCGCACAGCCGTTGGTCACGTTGAAGTAGTTCAGCCAGCTGTAGCCGCCGACACGACAGGCCCCAGGAATCGGCACGTTGGAGCCGGCGACCAGCGACCCGAGTTGCAGCTTCATGTCCACGTTGATGCGCTCACCGGTATCCGGGAGATCGACATACCACCCATTGCTGGCAACGGCGCAACCCTCTACCGAGCGTGTGGCCGCCAGGCCCGAACCCGATTGCGTAATGGTTTGCCTGGTCAGGGTTGCCCGCAGGTCGGCAATGACCGGCGTCCCCGCAACGGCGGGCATCGCCAGGGTATCCTTGATGCCGTAAATGCTCTGTACCTGAGTCGTCGCCGGGTCCGAGTCGCCCAGGTATTTTCCGGTACCAATATAGATATGAATATCGGGCCCCACCTGCGCCAGTTCCGGCCGGGTGGTGATCGGCTGGGGAGTGCCGCCGGCATCCTTTGCCGTGGCCAACAGCGTCGCCTCGCGTCCTGTCGGGGTCATCGCCGCGATGTCATTGACGTCGAAGCGCCAGATGTTGCCAAGCATGTCGGCGCCATAGACGTGATTGACGGTATTGTCGATGATCGGATCGCCGACGGCCCATCCCGCGATCTTGTTCAGGCCGGATGGCGTCGCGGCCGATCCGGCCCCCGTGGCGATCTTGTACAGGATGTTGGCGGTCCCGGCTTCCAGGACATAGAGGTAGCCGTTGCCGTTCGTGTTGTTCAGGCCCGAGGTGACGAGCACGACCCAGCGGCCATCCATCAGCTTGACGACCATGGGATTGCCGAAACTGTAGCCCATATCGGCATCGGTGAATTCCCAAAGCGCCTTCGGAGTGGCCGGGTCCGTGATGTCGAGGGCGTAGTAGCCCTTGCCGCCCTTGTTCATGCCCGCCACCAGGATGGTTTTCCATTTTGGAACCGCGTCGGCGGAATCGAAAATATCAGCAACAATCGGCGTGCCGTCGGTGAAGTAGTGATGGTTGGTCGGGTAGTCCGTGTTGGCAAGCTGATTCAAGGCCGGCAGCGACATGGTCGGCATGAATGCCCACAGTTCGGCGCCACTGGCGGGATCGGCATCGAACGCATGCAGCATGCCGTCGTTGGCCGCGACATAGACCACGGGTGTCCGCCCGGAATTGGCGGTCTTGAAGTCGGCGTATCCGGCATCCGTGTATTGCGCAAACGGCTTGCGCACGAAAACCGGCTGGGCATTGACGATATCGCCGAGCACAGCGCTCCGCTGCCGATACACCTTGTTGGTGTTGGTCACATAACCTTCGAATCCCCGCTGTCCCCGGATGAAGTTCACCATATTTGCGTCGGCTGCCAGCGTCCGCTGATCGACGGTGCCGCCGCTGCCATCGCTCATGGTCGAGTACTGATCGAGCGTGGCAACCACGGCTGCGTTGAAGTGTGCCTTTTCGGCCGCGTTGAGTTCGCTTGACGCTGTGCCGGTGGGATTGCCCGAGGCGTCGCAGGTGTAAGTGTTCCAGGTGAAGTTCACCAGGTTGTTGGTGGCGCCGGGGCGGAACAACTTGATGACGCGCGTGTCGCAAGCGTCCTTGGCCTTGTTCGCGAGTTCCTCCGCCGCCGACCAGATCGGGGTTTCGGAAACCGTGCCGTCGGTCAGGTTGATTTCCTTGGCCTCCAGGTCCCCTGTCCATATGCCTGTGGTGTACTTCGCGGTGAAGGCGTAGTTGTCGCCCGAAACCGGCTCGAGGTTGGATGTCGCCGCCGCCGCCGCCGAGCCGACGCGGTCATTGATGCCAGCCAGCGCGCGAGAAAGGCCGGTCGAGACATCCTGCGGGTTGGAGGCACTGAAGTAGAGGCCGCGGCCATTGACTGCGGCGTGCCAGAGATCGTCAAGTTTTGCCGGCTCGGAACTACCGGGGCTCGGCCAATTGGTGTTGCCATCACGAATATTCTGGAAGTCGCCCGTCTTGGCCGTCCGATAGTCGCTGGTATACGCCGTCACTCCGTCGAGGCCCAAGCCCATGGTGAAGGTAGTCATGTGCTGCCAGTGAGCCTTGTCGTCCTCGTCGGGGTTGTCGCTTTGAGCACCCTTGGGGACGTTGTTCTCGCAGACGTTGACGTTGGTGACACCCCCTTTGCAGCGGGTGCCGCTTGCCAGGCAGTACGCCGTCTCGGTCTGCCCGGTGGCCACCCGCTGCGCATCGGTCATCGTGTCCCAGTTGCAGGCGCGCAAATCGGTGGAGTAGTAATACTCGGCGACGTCCGCCAGCGTGTCCGAGGTGCCGCCAGACGCCCCCGAGGTGGTAACGCAGGGGTACGCGGCGCACCCTGCCGGAGGCGTCGGTAACTCGGCGGCCGTCGGGCGCTTCGGGTTCGGCGAGGGAAGCGCCGGGGGAGTCACATAGCAGGTTGCATCGTAGGTAAAGCTGCCGGTGGTGGTAGTGGTGGTCGGCGTCCCCACCTGTTCGTCGCCGCTCATCTGGACCGTCGTTGTCGTGTAAGTCGTGGTTGCCGAGATTTTGTTGCCCGGTGTTGCCGAGGCGACCGTCTGGCAAAGGGTCTCCAGCCCGCTGCCGTCCGGACCGGATGCAGTGCAAGTGGCGACGTTGGTCCAGTCGGTAACGACAAGCGACTGACATTCCAGTGTGGCAGACGGCGTGCAGGCGCCGGCCGTATTGGTCCATGCCCCGGTGGGAACGCCGGTGCAGGTGGTCACCAATCCGCTCCATGTTGTTCCCGGGGTACATGGGACCCCGGTCTCCTCTGAAATCGTTACGTTCCTGCACTCGCGGCGCCATTGGCCGTCGGTGTCCGCAGTGCATGAACCGGCGTTGTACCAGGCATTCCAGCTAACCTGGCACTCACGGGCGTCGCCGTCCCAAGTGGAGCCATTGCTGCTGTCGGTATTCATCGGATTGGCAGTACAGGAATCCGTACCATTCCAACTGCCCCAGGATTCATACCGGCATTTGGTTCGATCATCGCCTTGCGTGTCCCATGTACAGGTATCTTTATCAGTCCATGATTTCCAGCTACTACCACCGTTGGTTGATATGCTCCTTTGCAGGTTCGCGCGCCTTCTTTCCAACTCGCCGTCACGTCTTTGGATCTGGGTAACCAGTTTTCCGGTTTGTACGGGTCGCGACTGCCATTGAACGACTTTCTGCTGCGCCTGCGGCAGCGAGCAGCTTGCATAGGAGTACAGATTGGAGGCATCCTTGGTGGTGCGGGTGGTGGTCGCCCCGTCGTAGATCGGATAGGTCACTAGGGCGATTTGCTCGCTTGCCGGGATCGTCGTCGCGCCCATCGCACCGTAGACGCCGTCCTGATTGCCGACGCCGCCGCCGCCCAGGGTGACGCCGGCATTGCCGTTCCAGTAGCCGTCCGTGGTCAGAATGGAAAAATTCTGCTGGCACGAATACTGGACCGGGTCGTCGGTTCGATTCGTGGTGTCGGTGATCATTCCCGAATTGATTCCGTCGCTGATGCCGCTGTAGTAACGCCCGACGCGGGACAGCGCTTCCCGCAGGGGAGTACTATCGTTACCGACCTGCTGGTAGAGCTTGTCGATCCACAGCTTCTTTTGATCGATGGTGTATTCGGCCAATGTGAGGAATTTGCCGGAACTGACCGGATTGCCCGGATTGATGGTGACAAAGCCGACGCGGTACTTGCTCTCGAGGCCGAGAAACGCCTTGCCTGTGGCGGATTTCATCATGGACATGCGGTCAACGTAATAGCTGCGCCAGTTGGCGAAGTTCTGGCGTTCGTCGGTGGCGCCCGGACCGGAGGCTCCGGTTACAACGGTCTTGCGCCAGAGTGGGGTTTTGCCGCCTGCGGCACAAGTGGTGGTTACCCGGGTGCCGTCCGTGCATATTTCTGCGGTCGTCGAGTCGCTGCTGCTGGCGAGCGACTTGTTGCAATCGCCCGCGAGCGGCACCAGGGTCGTGGCTCCCAAGTAAGTCCAGTAGTAGGCTGGCTGCGCGGTATCGCCCGAATGCGCTTTGAATGAAGTCTCCAGATTCCTTCGCGACAATGTTCGCCCGGTATAGGAATAGAAACCGTCCTCGTAGGCGGAGGTAAAGGTCGCCGGCGAGGCGCTGTTGATGTCCTCGATGGTCTTGGTGGTCGTGCCGACGACGATTTGCGGCGTATCGTAGGTCACCTCGGGATTGTAGAAGACCTTGTTGCACTTGCTGTTGCGGAAACCGACATACTGCTTGTTGTTACCGACAGCGTCGGGCATGTACTCCCATTCCATCGATCCCGAGTCATCCAGGATGAACATCACGTTGGGCTTGACGGAGTCCGACGAAGTGGATGCCAGCGGCTTGTCGGCAATGTCGGTCACCGCCCCATGGGACGGCAACGGGAGCAGGCAGACAATCAGCAGGCCGATGGCGGATTTTTTCGAAAGTGTCTTCATGGCGATGACTCCTAGTACATCGTGATCTGGGTATAGGCGAGCGAGTTGCGAGGCCCCCTGACCCGTGTCGTGATTCGGTAGTAGGGCTTCATGATGCTGGTGAGCGACTGGGTGCCATAGGTGACGCTCGCTTTTCCGCCGCTGCCGGTATTGACCTGGGAAACGACGCACTCCTGACCGATCTTGTCCAGTTCTCCCGTCATGCGGCAAAGGCGATGAACCACATAGCGGATCTCGTTTCCAGCACCGTCATCGGTCGCGGCCAGAGTCGAGGAGCTTGACCAGTCGAAGGTGCCGGGATCGAAAACGGGCGCACCGGCGCTATTGCAGTTGACGTCGGTAGCGGCATGCGTGCTGTTGGTGTAGCAGGCGGCTGGAAAGTACCCGGCCACCGCCCCGTAGAGCCCCGCGCCTGTTTGCGAGGTCAGCCAGGTGCGGCCGGCTTCCGAGCCTTGCTCCGCCGCGGAAATCGCCGAGGACGTGAAGGTGAGGTTGCCCGCGATCACGGCGCCGGCGCTGATTTTGCGGAACAAGGCGATGCCGGCCATCATCATGGCAGTGAGCATGATCAGGGAAATGATCAGGGCAACGCCCCGTTGAAATGGCTTCACCACGCGTTTATCCATATCATGTTGCGCAAGGGAACCGACACTTCGAAAACGTTGTAGCGGTAATTGCGCCAGTTATTGACGCCAAGGTTCGAAGCGCCGGAGTCGGTCGTGCCATCGACATTCGTCATGGTGAAATTGCCTCCCGACCAGGCCGGGTTCGCCGTGGTGACTGCTTCCTTTTCGTAGGCCTCGCCACGAACCAGCAGGCCGAAGCGAATCATTCGAAGCTGGGTCCAGGCCGCGGGATCGGCATCCTGCCAGGTGTCGATCCGCGTATCGCCGTCAGCATCGAGACCGTACTGGGCCTGCAGATTGACGACGCCGTCGCCGACGTCGCCGGCGGTTTCGGCATTCAGGGCGTTGTATTTTGTCAGTGCGATACGGGCACGCACCGCCCAGATATTGAGTTGGGGCGCGTGCCCCATTACGTGCACAGTCCCGTTGGTGGCAGGAGTCACCCCAAGTCCCGCAGACGTGTTGTAGCGCGGCGTGACCGAAACGCCGTTATACGTGTAGGCGGTTGTGGTGTGGTCCACGGTTTGGCCGTCCGCATTGGTATTGTCCGTTATTTCGGCCAGGCGGCATCCGGCAGCGGTGGCGACGACCACCTTCTCTGCCAAGCCCAAGCCGCCCCGGTTCAGCAGCATGGTGAAGGTCTCGTCCGTTGACAGGACGGAATAGGTCGACGACGGAGCTTCAGCGTTCCCGTACAAGACGTGAATTTCGTCGGCAGCGCCGGACGCGCCCTGGATGATCCGGACGGGAACCAGCGGGAAGCTGAATGTCTTGACGCCTGTCCGACTATTGTCATACGCGAGCACATTGCAGCCCAGCAGCGCCGAGTTGCCAAATCCCATGCCGCCGTTGCGGAGATCCCGTTCCAGATGAAAGGCCCCGACGGTACCGGCAATATGGGCATCGCCCCCCGAGGAAATGGAGCGCTTTTGGCGCGTCCAGTTGTCCTGAACCTGGAACATTGCGACCATGCCGATCAGCGCAAGGGCGACGCCAACCAGCACTTCGACGAGAGTGAAGCCGTGTTGTGATTTCAACTGATCGCCCCCATCAGGACAAAGCGGCGGGGGACGTCCAATCCTGGCTGCTGCCAGCAAATGACGATGCGCACCTGATTGGTCGCAGCGTTAACCCTGATCTGCTCCGTGGCGTCCGGCAGGGATGTCCTTGCGACCTCGCGAATGTCGTCCACCCATGCGGTAACCAGCGGATTGACGGACTCGGTGCCGGAAAGCACGCACTGGTCGCCGGTGCTGTTGTGGTCGAACGAAGCGAGATCGGCTGTGAAGTTGGCCAGCGAATCCCTTCGTACCGCCCCCTGAATGACCCCCATCATGCGCTCGGCCAGTTGGGCGGCCTCGATGCGATAGCGGATGTCGGTGTTGGCGGCGACTCCCGAACCCTGCAGGCCAATCAGCCCGAGGATGCCGATGGCGAAGATGACCATCGCCATCAATGCCTCAAGCATGAACGAACCCCGCTGGCGCGTCTTCAATTGCATGATCGCGTATCCGTCAAATCGGCGATGGAGGGATCGCACAGCTTGACTCGTCCGGTGGTCGTGACGGTGACGCGCATGCAGCGGATCGGCCCGCCAGATGCCACGCAGGTGCCCCCGGTATCGTGGGTAAAGTTGAAGTTGGCCCGTTTGGCCAGGGTCGTACCCCCCAATGCGGTGAACGCCACGCCCGTCAGGGCCGCGCCGTCCTGATCCACTCCGGTTACCGTGACGGGAGCAACGGTCCCGCTCCCGCCCTCGACCAAGGCCATTCCATCTATGAAGGAGGCTCGATCGAAGGTTCGAACCGCCCAGCCCTTGGCGGTGGAAATTCCGTCGTTGGCCAAACCTGCCGCAGTGGGAGTCGCCAGAAGAACAATTTCCACTTGCGCGTTTCGCTGGGCGGCTTCCGCCTTGGCTGTCATGACGGATGAAACGAACACATCTGCGGCATTGCGCACGCGGCTGTTGTCCATGTAACTGGTCGCCATCGGCAAGGCCAGTGCCAGCAGGATTCCCATGATTGCGAGCGCAACAACGGCCTCAACCAGCGAAAAGCCCCTTTCTGCCCCGGCGATTCGCGGCCGCGACGAAACCCTGCCGCCTCGCGTGCGGCATGGTTTGACAGTGGATGTATTCTTGCGCATCAGCACCCGCCGCCCTTGGTTCGTACCCAGCAATCGGTCGCAGGCGCCGTCCAGCCGGAGCCGACGCCTTCGGTCTTGCGTACGTTGGCCTGGTCGATCGACAAGATAAATCCGCTCATCGAGCCAGCTCCGGTCGCCACGACCTTGTAGGTGGTTCCGGTCAGATTGGCGACAGGACAGGAAAACGTGAAATTCGTGGTGCTGGCCGGAAGCGGCGCCTGGGTCCCCGCGACGCAAGCGCCGACATAGGTCCGGTTGTCCTGGAAATGACGCTCCATCTTCACCCGCATGTCCGCAAGCGGTCCGACGGCTTCGGTGAGCTTTGATTTAGTCACGTATTCCGTGTAGTTCGGAATGGCGACACCGGCAAGGATGCCGATGATCGCCAGGACGATCATCAGTTCAATCAGTGAAAAGCCGTGTTGGCGGCGGTCGGAAATTTTGCTCATCATGAACCTCCAGTACGTTTCGAATGATTATCCTGCCGGTCTTGCTCCGCCATCAGCAAAAGCGGATTACTCATAGGGTAAACCTGACCCCCGGGAAAGCCGGCCTGAGTCTTGTTGACCGCTGCGGCGTCAACCCGCGCAGCGTCACCCGCTGACTATAATCGGCAGCACGCCGCTTATTCGGAGTTTCCCTGCCGTGTCGCTCGCCCATGCCGCCGAGGATATCACCATCGCATCATCGCGGCAGTTGACCATTTCCGCCATGATCCTGATCGGCATCACGCTGGCGGTGATGACCGGCTTCACGTTCTGGTCGATGCGCCGCCGCCAGGGGCTGGCCACGCGCCGGCGGCAGGCCGAGTTGGCCCTGCGCGCCTCGGAAGACCGCCTGCGCCAGGTATCAAGCCAATTGCCGGTGGCCCTGTTCGAATATGTAGCCGCCCCGGTGCCGGAGTTTCGATCCATCAGCGAAGGCGTGGCACGACTGTTGCCCTGCACGGCGTCTGAAGCCATGGCGGACCCGCAGGCTTTTTTCGGCGGGATTCATGGCGAGGATATTGCCGGCCTGGTGTGGCGCGACGCAGCGACGCCGCCGGCGCGCGAATTCGAGTGGGTCGGACGCAGCCTGCTGGCGGCCGAACATCAGTGCTGGCTGCAAATCCGCGCCACGACGGAATTCACTGCCGGGGGTGAGCGTGCTATCCACGGCGTGATTCTCGACGTCACGGCGCTCAAGCAGGCGCAGCACGACCTCGAACGTTCGCGCCAGGAATTGCGCCGCCTGGCCAGCCACCGTGAAGCAAGCATCGAGCAGGAGCGCGCGCGCCTGGCGCGCGAGTTCCACGACGAACTGGGCCAGGTGCTGACCACCGCGCGGATGCACCTGCAATTGCTCGAACGCAGCCTGCCCGCCGATTCATCCACGCCCCGCGAAGCCGCGCGCAACATCGAAGCGATGATCGCCGAGGCCTATCGCAGCGTCAAGGCGATCGCATCCGACCTGCGTCCCGCGGCACTCAATCTGGGCCTGGCCGCGGCTGTGGAATGGTTGGCCGCCCGCGTCCTCGGCCCGGCGGCCATCCGCCACAGCATTTCGTTTACGCCGGCCGCGGACCGACTCGACGACGACCATGCGATTGCGCTATTCCGCATTGTCCAGGAATCGCTGAACAACATCGTTCGCCACGCCATGGCGCACAGCGTGCATATCACGCTCAGCCACCATGAGGGCGAGATACGCCTGCTGGTGGAAGATGACGGCAAGGGCTTCGATGCCGCACGCGTCGACCATGCGGCGCATTTCGGCTTGCTGGGAATCTCGGAACGGGTCACCGCGCTCGGCGGCACGCTGGAGATCGACAGCAGTCCCGGTGCCGGGACACGCCTTTCTGTCACACTGCCGGACATTCCGCTGCAGACAAACCTTGCGGACGGGAGCCCGATTTCGCCATGATCAGGATCATCATCGCCGACGACCATACCTTGTTCCGCGTCGGCCTCAAGCAGATGCTGCACTCCTTCGCCGGCATTGAAGTAGTGCGGGAGGCCACCAATGCCGCCGAAGCGCTCGCGACGGCAAGCGCCGGCGATGCCGACCTGATCATCATGGATCTGACGATGCCCGGCGTTTCCGGCACCAGCCTCATCGAGCAAACCAGGAAAGCGCGCCCCGACCTGCCGATTCTGGTCCTGAGCATGCACGATGAACCGGGAACCGTGCGCCGCGCTCTGCAAGCCGGTGCCTCCGGCTATATCACCAAGGGGTCGAGCCCGGATACCCTGTTCACCGCCGTGGCCCGGGTTGGCGCCGGCGAGCGCTTCATCGATCCGTCCATTGCCGAATCACTGGCTTTCGACACCGCGGCCCACGGTGCAGGCGATCCGCACCATAACCTGAGCCAGCGCGAGTGGCAGGTGCTGCGCCTGATCGCGCAGGGCGTGATGCTGAGCCAGATCGCCGAGCAGTTGCATCTCAGCCCGAAGACCGTCACCACCCACAAGGCTCACGTGATGGAGAAGCTCGGCATTGGCAACAACGCGGATCTGATCCGCTATGCCATCGAACACAAGCTTTTCGATTGAAAGCCCGTTAGCGAACCCGGGCCGACGCCACTTTGGCGGAATCCCCGGGTTGATGAGATGCAGGCATGGATTGAGGGATATGCGAAATGGACAATGAAACCCGTGGACTCGGTCTGGCCCCCGCTGCGGCGAGCGACTATCGGGAACTGGCGCGCAAGCGCCTGCCGCGACACCTGTTCGATTATCTTGACGGCGCAGCCTATGAAGAAGTGACCGCGGGCGAGAATCAACAGGCGTTTCGCCGGCTGCAGCTGCGCCAGCGCGTCATGCGCGACGTCTCCCAACTGAAGTTGTCCACTCGTGTCCTGGGCCAGGATTTGGCCTTACCCCTGATCCTCGCCCCGCTCGGACTCGCCGGCGCAATGGCGCGCCGCGCCGAGGTGCAGGCGGCGCGCGCCGCCGAACAGGCCGGGGCGGCCTTTTGCGAATCGACGGTTTCGATCTGTTCGATCGAGGAAGTTCGCGCTGCAACCAGGGCGCCCTTCTGGTATCAGCTTTACGTGATGCGCGACCGCGGCTACACCCGGTCGCTGCTGGCACGGGCGCAGGCGGCCGGTTGCCCGGTGCTGGTGTTGACGGTCGATCTCGCTGTCATGGGTGCGCGCTATCGCGACGTGCGCAACGGCATGGGGGGCGGCCTGTCGCCAGGCGGCAAGCTCACCAAGGCTTGGGACCTGCTTTCGCATCCGCAGTGGCTGCTCGATGTCGGCATCCGCGGCAAACCCTTGACCTTCGGCAACCTGACAGCGGCCGTGCCCGACGCGCGCAGCCTCCCCGAGTTCAAGACCTGGGTCGATAGCCAGTTCGATCCTCGGATCACCTGGAACGACCTGGCTTGGGTGCGCGAAAACTGGCCGGGCAAGATACTGCTCAAGGGCATTCTCGACCTCGATGATGCGCGCGAAGCAGCTGCGGCCGGCGCCGACGGCATCGTTGTCTCCAATCACGGCGGACGGCAGTTGGACAGCGTCGTAGCCAGCATCGATGCCTTGCCGCGGATCGTCGACGCCGTCGGCGACCGGCTCGAAATCCTGATGGACGGCGGCGTGCGCAGCGGACTGGATGTCGTCAAGGCGCTCGCGCTCGGCGCCAGGGCCTGCATGATCGGCCGCGCCTGGGGCTATGCGGTGGCGGGCCGCGGTGAGGCCGGCGTCACCCACATGCTGTCGGTCATGCGCAACGAAATGACGGTTGCCCTGGCGCTATGCGGAGTGACCGACGTGGCGAAGCTGGATCGGGAGACCTTGCAGGAAAGCAAGGCGGCAATCCCCGCATAAGGCCGCCATAGCGGCAGCGCCGACTCCCGCCGGGAGCCCGGCAGCACGCTCGCCGTTGAGCCATGGTCGGACGTAGGGTATCTCGATCTTAATGTTGACAAATATCAAGAACCCGCTCAGCCGAACATCTAAAATAATTCCATTGGATTTTAACTGAATCAACAGGAATGCCGCAGTGCTGGCAACCCGGAAATATGCTCCCCATCTCGATATCGCGAGGCGCAACATATCACTATCGTAATAGATGACAAATGGTGGCAAATCGCTTAACATGATAACCATACCTCAAGTAGTGGCTTTGTCTGAACGTACAGCGAAGTGGCCGCAATTGAGAACGAAATTCAATTAAGCAATGGAGAGCAAGATGGCACAGTTATTGGAATGGACCCCCGATCTGAGCGTAGGGATCGAAGTTATCGACGCCCAGCACAAGCGCATCGTCGAATACATCAACTTGTTGCACGAGGCACGTCTGCGCAGGGATCGCGAGGCGATCGCCAAGGTGATCGAAGAATTGGTGGATTACACGCTGTCGCACTTCAGCTTCGAAGAATCGATGATGGAGGAAGCCAAATATCGCTTTTTGGCGCCCCACAAGAAGGTGCATGAACTGTTCGTCCGCCGCGTCAGCGAATACCAGCAACGCTTCAAGATGGGCGAAGACGTGGAAACCGTGGCCGGCGACATGCAGAACACCTTGGTGACTTGGTTGATGAACCACATCAAGCGCGAGGACATGGATTACGGCCCGACAGTTCGCGCCAGCCTTGGCGAGGACAAGTTGAAGCACGCCTCGGCGAAGAAATCGGGCTGGCTGGAGCGATTCTTCGGCGGCAGGTAGTCAGACAAATGCAATCACCGGCATGACCGCTGCGCACTCGCGGTCATGCGCGGGATGGCGACGCGAACCCGGCTTGAGGGAAGAGCCGAATTCTTATGAATGATTTCTTGGTGCCGGGTCAGGGCAAGGTTCGCTCACGCCGAACCTTGCCGTGGGCGTCGCTCGTTTTCCTGCTCAGCGCCATTTTCGCGGCCGGTCTGATCTGGAATCAGCATCAGTATCGGCTTCGCCACGAGCGCGCCGAGGTATCGCTCCAGGTCGCCGACTACGCCCAGGCACTGGGGAACGCGATCGAGCACGCCCTGTCGGTCACCTATGCCATGGCCGCCCTGGTTCGCCATGGCCAAGGCACGGTTCGGGATTTCGACAAGCTGGCCGGTGAACTCCTGCCGTCATACCCGGGGGCCTCGGTTCTGATACTGGCACCCGACGGCATTATCGGGAATGTGGTTCCGTTGGCGGGCAACGAAAAAGCCATCGGCCTCAACCTGCTTGAAGATCCGGTGATGAAGAAAGAGGCCACGCTCGCCCGGGACACCGGCAAGCTCGTGCTGGCCGGACCGCTCAATCTGGTCCAGGGCGGCGTCGGCGTGATCGGGCGCCTGCCGGTGTTCCTGGACCACGAGGGCAAGCCCGCCTTCTGGGGCTTCACCAACGTCGTGATGCGCCTTCCGGAGGCACTGGCCGGGGCTCGGCTGCAACAGTTGGTGGACCGCGGCTTCGAGTATGAACTCTGGCGCATCCACCCGGACACCGCGCAAAAGCAGCTCATAGCCGCTTCCGCGTCCGCCGCGCTGATCGATCCGGTGGACTACGTCCTCGATCTGCCGTACGGCAAATGGACCTTGAGCGCCGCTCCGCGCCGAGGCTGGAATGGCGGGCTCTGGCTTTCGTCGAATGTCGCACTCGGCCTGTTGTTCAGCCTGCTGCTGGCGTTCGTGGCGAAACTGCTGATCGACTCCAGGGCGCATGAAGGAGAACTCGAAACGCAGGTTGTGCAGCGAACCGCCGATATCCTGGCCTCGAAAAACCAGCTGGCAGCGATGCTCGAAGCGATTCCCGACCCGATGTGGGAACTCGGGCTCGACGGGCGTTGCCATGGCTGCCATTCCTGGCGGGTCGAATCGCTGGCAACATTGATGCTCGAAATGATCGGCCACACGGTGTGCGAAACATTTCCGCCCGCAGCGGCCGACACCATCATGGCCGCCTTGAGCGAGGCCCACGCCAACGGTTCGTCGCACGGCAAGGAGATCGAGTTGCGGCTTGCGCACGCACGACTGTGGTTCGAGCTTTCGGTTGCCAGCAAAACCAGCCAGCCCGGTGAGGAAGATCGTTTCATCGTTCTCGCGCGGGACATCACCGAGCGCAAGCGCGCTGAAACGGATCTGCGCATCGCCGCCACCGCCTTCGAGTCCCAGGAAGGCATGCTCATTACCGACGCGAACAACGTGATCCTTCAGGTCAACCGGACATTTACCGAAATGACCGGCTACACGGCAGAGGAAGCCATAGGCCACACGCCCCGTCTGATCAGATCGGACAGGCACGACTCGGCCTTCTACACCGCAATGTGGGAAACACTCAGGGCGAACGGCGTATGGCAGGGCGAAATATGGAACCAGCGCAAGAATGGCGAAGTGTTCCCCTCCTTGCTCACCATTACCGCAGTAAAAGGACACGCCGGCACCATCACCCACTATGTCGGTAGCCAGCTGGACATCACCGAACGCAAGGCGGCCGAGGAAAAAATCGAGCACCTGGCCTACTTCGATGCGCTTACCGAGCTGCCCAACCGGCGCCTGCAGGCCGACCGCCTGCAACAGGCCGTGGCGACGAGCGCGCGCAGCAAGAAGCACGGCGCGCTGCTCTTCCTGGATCTGGACAACTTCAAGACCCTCAACGACACGCTGGGCCATGAGATAGGCGACCTGCTGCTGCAGCAGGTCGCCCAGCGGCTCGTCGCGTGCGTCCGCAAGGGCGACACCGTGGCCCGCCTGGGCGGCGACGAGTTCGTGGTCATTCTGGAGGGCTTGAGCGGAAAGTCGGACGAGGCCGCTGCCCAGACGGAAACCATCGGCGAGAAGATCCGCGACACGTTGAGCCAGGCCTATGCGATTGCCGGGCAGACGCAGCTCAGTACCCCGAGCATCGGTGTCACCCTTTTCGCCGGTGAGGACGAGAGCATCGACGAACTGATGAAACGCGCCGACCTCGCCCTGTATCAAGCCAAGGCTGCCGGGCGCAATACGCTCCGCTTCTTCGATCCTGACATGCAGACCCGGGTGTTGGCCCGCGCCCGGCTGGACGCCGACTTGCGCGAAGCCATCCTGCAGGAACAATTCGTCCTTCACTATCAACCCCAGGTGGATGCCACGGCTGGCGTGATCGGTGCAGAGGCCTTGCTGCGTTGGCAACATCCCCGCCGCGGCATGGTGCTGCCGGCCGAATTCATTCCCCGCGCCGAGGACACGGGAATGATCCTGACCCTGGGCCACTGGGCGCTGAAGACGGCGATCGCCCAGCTGGTCGTCTGGGCGGCGCGACCGGAAACCGCACACCTTGTCCTGGCGGTGAATGTGAGCGTCCACCAGTTCGCCATGCCCGACTTCGTTGAAGACGTGCTGACCCTGCTCGACCAATTCGGTGCCGATCCCCGCAAGCTCAAGCTGGAACTGACGGAAAGTCTGCTGATGGAGAATGCCGACGACGTCATTGCCAAAATGACTGCCTTGAAGGCGCGCGGCGTGAGCTTTTCGCTGGATGACTTCGGTACGGGATATTCGTCCCTCGCCTACCTCAAGCGCCTGCCACTGGCCCAGCTGAAGATCGACCAGTCCTTCGTGCGCGACGTGGCGACCAACGCCGGAGACGCGGTGATTGCCAATTCCATCATCGCCCTGGCCAACAGCATGGGCATGTCGGTCATCGCCGAGGGGGTGGAAACCGAGGAGCATCGACATTTTCTCGGCAGCCACGGCTGCCAGGTCTATCAGGGCTACCTGTTCAGCGCGCCCTTGCCGCTCGAGGAGTTTCAGCAGTATCTGTGCAGGTTCGAGGCCAGCGTTCCGACAACGCCATAGGCCCGGCACCGACAGGTGTGCTACTTGCTCATGCGAATTGCCGCCAGAATCCCCTCCATCAAGGCCAGCGGCGTCGGCGGACAGCCGGGAATGCGCAGATCGACGCCGACTACATTCTCGACCGCGCCACAACTCGCATAGCTTTCGCCGAACACCCCCCCGTTGCAGCCGCAGTCGCCCACCGCGACGACCAGTTTGGGGTCGGGCGTGCAGTCATAGGCGATGCGCAGCGCGTTCTCCATGTTCTTGGTTACCGGACCGGTCACCAGCAGCATGTCGGCATGGCGCGGACTGGCGACGAACTTGATGCCGCGGCCTTCGAGGTTGTAGTAGGGGTTGTTCAGCGCATGGATTTCCAGTTCGCAGCCATTGCAGGAACCGGCATCGACCTCGCGAATGGTCAGCGCCCGGCCCAGGATGTGCAGGATCTCGTCGTGCAGTCGGTCGATCTCGCGTCGCGGCCCGTCGTCCGTGACCGGCACGGGCTCGGTGAGGATGCCGGTGCGGAAGATGTGCCTGAGCAGTGGAATCACAGATCAGCTCCGCTGTAGGAAAGGTTGAACGACTTGTTGATCAGCGGGAAGTCGGGAACGATGTCTTTCATCACCGCGTGCTCCAGCGCCGGCCAGATCTGCCACGAGGGATCGTGCGGGTGGACGCGCGCCAGCTTGCCGTCGTCGCCTAACTGGACGCCGACCAGCACCTCGCCGCGCCAGCCTTCGACCACACCGAGCCCACTGGCACCGACGACGGGCGCGATATCGACGCGCGTCCCGCCCGACGCCATGCCGACCGCGATCTCGCGCAGCAATCGCAGCGACTCGAAGATTTCGTCGAAGCGCACGGCCACGCGCGCGGCCACATCGCCGCGCTCATCGGTGACCGGGCGCACGCCCAGCGCCGCATAGGGCGGCGGCGGCGTGTAGCCCTGCCGGTGCGCCCTGCCGTCGAGCAGAATTCCTGTTGCGCGGGCAGCCATGCCGGTCAGCGACAATTCGCGCGCAAGGGCGGCGTCGATGGTGCCGGTGGTCACGAAGCGGTCCTGCAGGCCGGAGTGCTCGTCGTAGAGCCTGCGCAGTTTCATCACCGCCGCGCCGATGACGGCGCACTGTTCGACGATGGCAGCCAGCGCCGGCGCATCGACATCAGCCGCGACGCCTCCCGGCACGATGCGATCCATCATGAAGCGGTGGCCAAACACCTGATGGTTCAGGCGCAGCCAGTCTTCCTTCAGGCGCAGAAACTGGGTCAGGCCAAAGGCGAAGGCCGCGTCGTTGCCCAGCGCACCGAGATCGCCCAGATGATTGGCGACCCGTTCGCGTTCCAGCATCAGTGCACGCAGCAGCAGGGCCCGCGACGGCGCCTCGGCCCGGCACGCCGCCTCGACCGCGGCAGCGTAGGCCCAGGCGTAAGCACAGGTGGAATCGCCGGAAACGCGCCCCACCAGCCGCGCGCCATGCGCCATCTCTGCGCCGATGAACAGCTTCTCAACGCCCTTGTGCTGGTAACCCAGCCGCTGCTCGAGACGCAGCACGCGCTCGCCGACCACCGAGAAGCGGAAATGCCCCGGCTCGATGATCCCGGCATGAATGGGGCCGACCGGAATTTCATGGGCGCCCTCGCCGCCGACCTGGACGAAATCGTAGTCGCTCGGAAAATTCTGGAAGCCGACGCCCATGCCCGCCTCGTGCACAGCGTCGTGCCGCAGCGGATACCAGTCGGCGGGCCAGGCGCCATGGCGCAGCCAGGGCCGCTGGTCGCCGCCCTCGGTGGCAATCCCGACCATGTCGCGGGTGGCGCGCTGCATGCGGTTGGCGGCCGGGAAAATGCCGGACAGATCAGGGTAGCGGGCTTCGTCAGCCGGCAGGTCGAGGCTCACCCAGGCATGCCCACGATCCAGGCCAAAGACGCAATGCAGGCGAAAAACGCCGTCGCGCCGACGCTCGTCGCTGCCCCAGATCGCGGCCAGGCGTCCGCCATCCAGATGCACCGCGGCAGCGAAGGACTTCAGCTCCTCGCCGCTTGGCACATGGCCGCGCCAGACCGCCGCGCCGACACCGGGCTGCGGCGTGAATTCGATGGTGGAGTCGTCGCAGAGGAACATTGTCAGGCCTTTGCCGGGCCGCCCCAAGAAGGCCTGAAGTCAAGGACACGGAAGCCGCGTAGCGGCTGAACCAAAGTCACCCCTTTCCTTGGGGCGAAGGCAGGGTTTCGCGGAGCACTGCTCCGCGCTGCCGCAGCCGGCTGGCTGTGCAAAGCCAGCCGTGGGGCCGGGGATGGGGGATAGGGTGTCATATTGCTAGCCGAGCATGCGCGCCGCTTCATGGAACCAGCGCGTGAG
>JBAZOF010000023.1:0-19678 GCA_041648855.1 Sulfuritalea sp.
TACAGCCGCCGCCGGCTTTTCGTTCGCGGCGCTTCTGCCCGCATTGCCGCCGGCATTGCGCGATGCCGCGTTGCTCTTGCCGCTCTTCTTTTCCGCGGCGCGGTCCTGCGCCAGCCACTCGGCATAGTCGTCGAGGTCGCCGTCGAAGGGCGTGACCTTGCCGTCGGCCACCAGCCAGAGTTCATCGCAGGTGGCGCGCAGCAGGTGGCGATCGTGCGAGACCAGCACCATGCCCGCTTCCGTTTCCTGCAGCGCAATGGTCAGCGCCTCGCGCATTTCGAGGTCGAGGTGGTTGGTCGGCTCGTCCATCAACAGCAGGTTGGGTGCGGTGCGGATCATCAGCGCCAGCGCCAGACGCGTCTTCTCGCCGCCGGAAAAGCGGCCGCAGGGAGCATCGACCATGTTGCCGCGGAAGTCGAAGCCGCCCAGATAATTGCGCAGGTCCTGCTCGCGCGTGCGCGGCTCCAGCTTGATCATGTGCCACAAAGGCGATTCGGCCGGGCGCAGTTGTTCCAGCTGGTGCTGGGCGAAGTAGCCGAGCTTGAGATTGCGGCCTTCCTCGCGCACGCCGGCCAGCGGCTGCAATTCGCCGGCGAGCAGCTTCATCAGCGTCGACTTGCCGGCGCCGTTGCGGCCAAGCAGGCCGATGCGGCTGTCGGGCCGCAGGGCGAACCCGAGCTTTTCAAAAATTACCGTATTGCCATAACCGACTTTTGCGTCGTCCACCACCAGCAGCGGATCGGAAAAGCCGCTCGGTTCGGGAAAGCGGAAACTGAAGGGCGTGTCGATGTGGGCGGCGACGATGTCGCCCATCTTCGCCAGCATCTTGATCCGGCTTTGCGCCTGGCGCGCTTTCGAGGCCTTGGCGCGGAAGCGGTCGATGTAGCTTTGCAGGTGCGCCGCCTCGCGCTTCTGCTTGGCCGCCAGCGCCAGGTCGTTGGCCAGGCGCTCGGCGCGCGCGCGTTCGCAGGCCGAGTAGTTGCCGGTGAACAGCTGCATCTTGCCGGCCTCGATGGCCAGGATGTGGCTGGTGACGACATCGAGGAAATCGCGGTCGTGCGAGATCAGGATCAGCGTGCCGGGGTAGCTCTTCAGCCATTCTTCGAGCCAGATGATCGCGTCGAGGTCGAGGTGGTTGGTCGGCTCGTCGAGCAGCAGCAGGTCCGAGCGGCACATCAGCGCGCGCGCCAGATTCAGGCGCACGCGCCAGCCGCCGGAGAACTCGGCCACCGGGCGCTGGAAATCCTCGTCGGAAAAGCCGAGGCCATGCATCAGCGCGGCCGCGCGCGCCGGCGCCGCGTAGCCGTCGATCTCGCCGAGGCGCGAATGCAACAGGCCGATCTGTTCGCCGGCATGGTGGTCGTCGTGATGTTCTTCGGCGGCGACGAGGTCGCGTTCGATCTGACGTAGTTCGATGTCGCCGTCGAGCACGAAGTCGAGCGCGGCATCGGGCAGCGCCGGGGTGTCCTGGGCGACGTGGGCCAGCACCCAGTTCGGCGGCCGTTCCAGGTCGCCGCGGTCGGCATGCAACTCGCCGCGCAGGAGGCCGAGGAAGGAGGATTTTCCGCAACCGTTGGCGCCCGTGAGGCCGACCTTCCAGCCCGGATGCAGTTGCAGCGAAGCGCCGGTGACGAGCGCCTCGCCGTTGCGGGAAAAACCCAGATCGCGTAGAAGAATCATAGAAGTCTTATCGGTGAGGCGTTCTCGTGGTGATAGCCGGTGCGGCCCTCGTAACAGGCGGCGATGCGCGCCATGTCGGCGGCTTCGTCGCCGGAAAGCGTGATGGTCGACAGCAGGCCGACCTCGCGCTTGCCGTAATCGACCACGGCCATGACGACCGGCACATCGGCCGCGCGCGCGATGCGGTAGAAGCCGGATTTCCAGCCGGCCTGCCGGCTGCGCGTGCCTTCGGTGGCGATTATCAGGTGGAAGCTCTCCCTGCGGCGAAATTCATCGGCGATGCGCTCGACGAAGCCGGTGTGTTCGCGACGATTGACGGCGACGCCGCCCAGCGCCCGCATCACCGGTCCCAGGACGCCGCGAAACATCGTGTCCTTGCCCACCCAGTGCGCGCCGTAGGGCAGCGCGGCGAGCGCCAGCAGGGTCACCGGAAAATCCCAGTTCGAGGTGTGCGGGTAGGCGATCACCACGGCCTTGGCAGGTAGCTGCGGCAAATCCAGCAGCCTCCAGTCCAGAAGCTTGAGAATGAAGCGGGCGGGGCCGCGCAGCAGACTCATTTCGGATTCGCCGCAAGCCGGAAGCGCTTGCGGCCCGGCAGCCGGTAGGTCTCGAAGTCGTTGCGATCGAGGGTCCACACCGTGTGGATGCCGGTGCTCATGGCGGCGACCACTAGCGAGGCATCGGCCAGGTCCATCGGCCGGTCGGCATATTTCTCGATCCAGTCGATGGCGCGCACCAGTTCTTCGCGCCCGAGCGGCAGCAGTTCCAGCCCGCCGCGGTCGATCCAGCGATACAGGGGCAAGGTGGCGGATACGGAGGGTGCCAGATGCGAGAACTCGGTGAGCACGGCCCAAGTCGTCACCAGCCGCCCGCGATACGCCGCGAGAAAGGCCTTGCATTCTTCGTGGGCGTTGTCGCGCTGGTCCGCCAGTGCCACCAGCGGGCCCGTATCGACGAGCAATGAACTCACTGCGCGGGCTTCTTGCCGTGCTTCTTGCCGTGTTTTTCACGAATGGCGGCGACGACCCGTTCCTTGGTGCTGCCCGCTTTCGCCTTGCCGGCGCCCTTGCCGGCGCTGTTGCCTGCAATGCAGCCGATGAACCCGGCTTCCTGCGCCAGTTCATAAGGCGTCCGCTCGGTGTCGGTGCCGGTGAAGCGCTGTTCCAGAAGTTCGACAATCACTTCCGACTTGGTGCGTTTCGTTTCGACGCAGTAAGTCGCCAGCGCTTGTTCAACGCGGAGGGGAAGGCGAACGGTGGTGGTCATGGCAGCGGTTCCTTCAGGCGACATGTATTAACTGTAATACAAGCCGTGACGCGGTGCAAGTCGGGCTTCATCCAAGGCCCTGGTTGGCCAGATATTCCTCGTAGCTGCCGCGATAGTCGACGATGCTGCGATCGGGGCGAATGTCGATGATGCGCGTCGCCAGCGACGAGACGAACTCGCGGTCGTGCGACACGAAAATCAGCGTGCCGGTGTATTTTTCCAGCGCGCTGTTGAGCGACTCGATGGATTCCATGTCGAGGTGGTTGGTCGGCTCGTCCATCAGCAGCACGTTGTTCCTGAGCAGCATCAGCTTGCCGAACAGCATGCGTCCCTGCTCGCCGCCGGAAATCACGTTCACCGGCTTCTTCGCCTCGTCGCCGGAGAACAGCAGCCGGCCCAGCGTGCCGCGCACCAAAGTCTCGACATCGCCGCCCTCGTAGCCGCCGGCGCGCACCCACTGCACGATCCATTCGGTGAGCGGCGTCTTGTCGGCGAACTCGGCGGCGTGGTCCTGGGCGAATACGCCGGGGCGGGCCTTCTCGGCCCATTTCACCTTGCCGCCCTGCGGCGTCAGTCCGCCCAGCTTCTCGCCGGCCAGCAGGCGCAGCAGGGTCGTCTTGCCGACGCCGTTCTCGCCGATGATGGCGACCTTGTCGCCGGCCTCGATGCTGGTCGAGAAGGACTTGATGATCGGCACCTTCGGCTCGTAGCCGAAGCCGAGGTTCTCGATTTCGCAGGCGAGGCGGTGCAGCTTTTCCTTCTCGTCGAAATCGAAACGGATCCACGGATACTGGCGCGACGAAGGCTTGATGTCTTCCGGCCGGATCTTCTCGATCAGCTTGAGGCGGCTGGTAGCCTGGCGCGCCTTCGACTTGTTGGCCGAGAAACGGCGCACGAAGCCCTGCAGGTCGGCGACGCGCTCCTTGGCCTTGGCATTGGCCGAGACCTGGCGTTCGCGCGCGACGGTGCTGGCTTCCATGAAGTCGTCGTAGTTGCCGCCATAGACCTTGATCGTGCCGTAGTCCAGGTCGGCCATGTGGGTGCAGACCTGGTTGAGGAAATGGCGGTCGTGCGAGATGATGATCATGGTGCTCTCGCGCTCGTTGAGGATGTCCTCCAGCCAGCGGATGGTGTTGATGTCGAGGTTGTTGGTCGGCTCGTCGAGCAGCAGGATGTCGGGGTTGGCGAACAGCGCCTGCACCAGCAGCACGCGCAGCTTCCAGCCCGGCGCCACCTCGCTCATCGGTCCGTTGTGCTTTTCGATCGGGATGCCGGCGCCCAGCAGCAGTTCGCCGGCGCGCGATTCGGCCGTGTAGCCGTCGTATTCGGCGAAATGCGATTCCAGCTCGGCGGCGCGCATGTAGTCGTCTTCGGTCGCATCCGGATTGGCGTAGATCGCATCGCGCTCCGACATGCAGGCCCACATCTCGGCGTGGCCCATCATCACCACGTCGAGCACCCGCACGCTCTCGTAGCCGAACTGGTCCTGCTTCAGGTAGGCCATGCGCTCGCCCGGATCGAGCGAGACGTTGCCGGCGGACGACTCCAGCACGCCGGCGAGGATCTTCATGAACGTGGTCTTGCCCGAGCCGTTGGCGCCGATCAGGCCGTAGCGGTTGCCTTCGCCGAACTTGACCGAGACGTTTTCGAAAAGCGGCTTGGCGCCGAACTGGATGGTGACGTTTGATGCGACGAGCATGGGAGTGCAACCGGAAGGGGCGCCGTGGAATTCGGCGAGGGCCGTATTCTACTTGGTGGGAGGGTTAAAAGTCTTGTCCCGCCTTATCCCGACGGGGCGTCGGTGGTACGGTGCAAGCTGATGTTTGGCATATCTCGCCTCACATCGCCGAGGGCGCCCTATGCACTCGATCGCATATTTGAATCTGCATTCACTTGTGGAATCATTCCCCAACAAATTGTTGGACGTCCAGCAGTGTGCAAAGAGGCGAAGCCGCCGAAGGGGGCCCTATGAAGACGATTCTCAGACTCTCGGTCAATGGGATGCCGCGTGAAGACGCCGTGGCCGAAAATGCCCTGCTGATCGACTACTTGCGTGATGCGCTGGCCCTGACAGGCACCAAGCAAGGCTGCGATGGCGGCGAATGCGGCGCCTGCACGGTACTGGTCGACGGCCAGCCGCGGCTGGCCTGCAGCACGCTGGCGCACAGTGTCGCCGGCCGCGAGATCGAAACCGTCGAAAGCCTGAGCAAGGAAGGCAACATCTCCCGCCTGCAGCGTGCCTTCCACGAAAACCTCGGGGCTCAGTGCGGCTTCTGCACGCCGGGCATGATCATGGCAGCCGAAGCCCTGCTGCGCACCAATCCGAAGCCAGACCGGGACCAGGTCCGCGCCGCGCTGGCGGGCAACCTTTGCCGCTGCACCGGCTACGTCAAGATCGTCGATTCGGTCGAGGCCGCCTGCGGCAGGGAGCACGCGCAATGAATCCTCCCGATCGCAAGCTGAAGCTGACCCCGACGACCAAGTCGGATCGCGGTGTCGGCGCCCGCATGCCGCTGGTCGACGGCATCGAAAAGGTCACCGGCACGGCGCGTTACACCGCCGACCTGCCGGCCAACGGCGCGCTGGTCGGCAAGATTCTGCGCAGCCCTTATGCCCATGCCGAACTGCTCGAAGTCGATGTCAGCGAGGCCCTGAAAATTCCGGGCGTCCGTGCCATCGTCACCGGGGCCGATTGCGACGTCCCCTATGGCGTGATTCCGATCGCGCAAAATGAGTTTCCGCTGGCGCGCGAGCGCATCCGCTACATCGGCGAACCGGTCGCGGCGGTGGCCGCCATCGACGAGGTCACCGCGAATCTGGCCATTTCCCGCATCCGCCTGCGCGTTCGCGAACTGCGGGCCTACTTCAAGGCCGCCGATGCGCGCCAGGCCGACGCGGTGCTGCTGCACGAGAACAAGCAGGGCAACATCGAGCGCGCGGTGCATAACGAATTCGGCGACACCGCCGCGGGCTTCGCCGCCGCCGACCTGATCCGCGAAGAAAGCTACGACTGCGCCGAGGTCCATCACGCGATGATGGAACCCAACGCGGCGCTGGCCACCTACGAGCCCGAGCGCGGCCACCTGACGCTGTGGTCGGTGACGCAGGTGCCTTACTACGTGCATCTGACGCTGGCACAATGCCTGAAGATGGAAGCGGCGCACATCCGCGTCATCAAGCCCTTCGTCGGCGGCGGCTTCGGCCACCGCGTCGAGCCGCTGAATTTCGAAGTCATCGTCTCCCTGCTGGCGCGCGCGGCGCGCGGTACCGTGCGCCTGCTGATGACGCGCGAAGAGGCCTTCCTGACGCACCGCGGCCGGCCGGAGACGCAGATCCGCATCAAGCTCGGCCTCAAGCGCGACGGCCGCATGACCGCCTGCGAGGCCGAAGTGGTCCAGCGCGGCGGCGCCTATGGCGGCTACGGACTGGTGACGATCCTTTATTCCGGCGCACTGCTCAACGGCCTCTACGACCTGCCGGCGGTGAAGTACGACGGCTACCGCGTCTACTCGAACACCCCACCGTGCGGGGCGATGCGCGGCCACGGCACGGTCAATATCCGCTTCGCCTTCGAGTCGCTGCTCGACACGATGGCGGCCGAGCTCGGCCTCGACTCGATCGCGATTCGCCGCAAGAACCTGCTGCGAGCGCCGACCGACACGATCAACGGCCTCAAGGTGATGTCCTACGGCTTGGGCGACTGTCTCGACTGGGTCGAGCGTGCCAGCGGCTGGAAGGAGCGCAAGGGCAATCTGCCTCAGGTTGGCGGCGTCGGCAAGGGACTGGGCATGGCATGCTCGCATTTCGTCAGCGGCTCGGCCAAGCCCGTGCATTTCACCGGCCAGCCGCACGCGACGATTGCCCTGCGCCTCGATTTCGACGGCGGCATCACCATTCTTACCGGCGCCGCCGACATCGGCCAGGGTTCATCGACCATCATCACGCAGATCGTTACCGAAGTGCTGGGCGTCGATTACCGCCGCCTGCGGCTCATCGCCAACGACTCGGCGATCACGCCCAAAGACAACGGCTCGTATTCGTCGCGCGTCACCTTCATGGTCGGCAACGCTGCCGCTGACGCCGCGCAGAATCTGAAGAAACTGCTGGTGACCGCGGCCGCACGTCGGCTCAAGGTCACCGAAGCCGAGGTCGAATGGTATGGCGAAGGCGCGGCTGTCGCGGCCGATCCGGACCGGCAGCTTGCCTTCGAGGACATCGCCGAGGAAGCGCTGGTCGGTGTCGGCATGCTGACCGTGAATGGCACCTTTACCTGCCCGATCGAGTTTCAGGGTGGGAAGCAGCGCGGTGGTGCGGTGGGTTCGACCATGGGCTTCTCCTACGCCGCGCAGGCGGTCGAGGTCAGCGTCGATCTCGATCTGGGGAAGATCACGATCGACAAGGTCTGGTGCGCGATCGACTGCGGTTTCGCGATCAACCCGATGTCGGTCGAAGGCCAGGTGCAGGGCGCGATCTGGATGGGCATGGGTCAGGCCATGTCGGAGGAAACGGTGTACGAGAACGGGCGCCACAAGGCAGCGAGTTTCATGGATTACGGCGTGCCGACCATCATGGATTCGCCCGAAATCGAAGTGCATATCGTCGAGAGCATGGACCCGAACGGCCCCTTCGGCGCCAAGGAAGCCAGCGAAGGTCCGTTGTCCGGCTTCATGTCGGCGCTGGCGGCGGCGGTCGAGGAGGCCACCGGCCATCGCTTCAGGATGCTGCCGATCACACCCGAAAAAATCTTCGCCGTGCGACAGGAACAGATTGCTGCCGCCGCTGCCAACGAGGTGAGCAAATGAACGCCCTGCCCGAATTCCACTACCTGCGCCCGGCGACGGCCGCCGATGCGGTGCGCCTGCATGCCGCGAACCCGGCCAGCCACTTCATCGCCGGCGGCACCGACCTGATGCCGAATCTCAGGCACGGCCTCGTCACGCCCGGCGCAGTGATCGATCTGGGAGGCGTTAGCGAACTCGGCGATATCGTCGAGCAAGCCGGCTACTTGCGCATCGGCAGCGGCGTCAGCCTGGCGCGCATCGCCGCGCATCCCGTGGTGCAGGCGCGTCTGCCGGCCGTGGCGCAGGCCGCGCTGAGTGTCGCCGGACCGACGCACCGCAACGCCGCGACCCTGGGCGGCAACCTCTGTCTCGATACCCGCTGCAACTACTACAACCAGAGCGAAGCCTGGCGCGCGGGCAACAACTACTGCATGAAGCGCGACGGCGAAGGCTGCCGCGTCGCGAAGAAATCCAAGCGCTGTTATGCCGCCTTCAGCGGCGACGTCGCGCCCGCGCTGATCGCGCTGGGGGCGGAGGTGGAGATTCTCGGCGCGGAAGGCATCCGCCGCCAGCCGCTGCTCGAGCTCTACCGCGACGACGGGATGAAATGGCTGACGCTGGCGTCCGGCGAACTGCTGCTCGCGGTGCAGGTGCCGCTCGACGATGCCTGGGTCAGCGCCTACGAAAAGGTCCGCATGCGCGGCGCCATCGATTTTCCGCTGGCCGGCGTTGCCGTCGCGCTGCGGCGCGAGAAGGGAATGCTGACGGGTTTGCGCATCGCCTGTACCGGCGTCGCCTCGCAGCCGATTGCGATCGAGGGCCTCGATGCGGTGCTCGGCAAGCCCCTCGACGCCGCCTCGCTGGCGACGATTTCGGAGCAGGCCGACCTTGCCAACCGTTCGATGAAGACGACGCTGGTCGACGCGCTCTACCGGCGCGGCGTCAGCCTGGTGCTGGCAAAACGCCTGACGCAGCGGCTCTGGGACGCGGCGGCCTGATCGCCCTTGGCGCCACGCCGGCAGAAGTCGGCGCTGGCGCTACGGCGAATTCAGGGGCGGCAGCCCCTGATGGCCGGTTTCAGCGTTTGGCGTTGGGGAAGAACAGCTGCTCGCCGCCGATCTTGTAGTCGGCGATCGCCTTCTGGCCTTCCGCCGACACGACCCAGTCGATGAACTTCTGGCCGTCGGCCTGCTTGACGTGCGCATGTTTCGCCGGATTGACGAGGATCACGCCATACTGGTTGAACAGCTTCGTGTCGCCTTCGACGATGATGCCCAGATCGCCGCGATTCTTGAACGACAGCCAGGTGCCGCGGTCGGCCAGGATGTAGGCGTTCATCGAAGCGGCGGTGTTGAGCGCCGGGCCCATGCCCGACCCGGTATCGCGGTACCAGGGGCCCTTGGCCTTGTCGAGATCGACGCTGGCGGCCTTCCAGTAGCGCAGCTCGGCGGCGTGGGTGCCGCTCTTGTCGCCGCGCGAAACGAAGGGCGCTTTTGCGGCTTCGATGCGGCGCAGGCCTTCGAGGATGTCCTTGCCGGCAGCTTTGGCCGGGTCGGCCTTGGGGCCGATGACGACGAAATCGTTGTACATGACTTCCTGGCGCTTGACGCCGAAGCCCTCGGCAACGAATTTTTCCTCGGCGGCCTTGTCATGGACGAAGACCACATCGGCATCGCCGCGCCGCGCCAGGTCGAGCGCCTGGCCGGTACCCAGGGCGACGACGCGCACCTTGATGCCGTTGGCCTTTTCGAAAATCGGCAGCATGTGGCCGAAGAGGCCGGACTGCTCGGTCGAGGTGGTCGAGGAGACGGTGATGAAGCGTTCCTGGGCGTGGCTTGCGGTGGCAGCCATCAAACCGAGGGAAGCGAGGGCGGTGCAGAACAGGCGACGGGTGATCATGGGGATTCCTCCTTTAAGAAGCGTTGCGCCGCTTCGGTTTGCGGCTGGGTGAAAAAAAGCTCGACCGGCGTCTGTTCGACGATGCGGCCACGATCGATGAAGACGATTTCCTCGGCAATGCGCCGTGCCTGGCCGAGGTTGTGAGTGGTCATCAGGATGCGCGCGCCGCTTGCGGCGATGTCATTGATGATGCGTTCCACTTCCCGGCTGCTGGCCGGGTCGAGGCTGGCGGTCGGCTCGTCGAGAATCAGCAGTTGCGGTTCGAGCGCCCAGGCGCGGGCCAGCGCCACGCGCTGCTGCTCGCCGCCCGAAAGCAGCCGCGCCGGACGCTTCGCGAGTCCTTCGAGGCCGACGCGTGCCAGCGACTGGCGTGCCAACTGCTCGCATTCGGTCGCCGTATGGCCCTTGAGCTTGAGGCCGTAGATCACGTTGGCCAGCGCGGTGGTGCGCAGCATTACCGGGCGCTGGAAGACCATGGCCTGGGAGAGCGTCTGCGGCCAGCGCAGGCTGCCGCCCGTGGGATGGAGCAGGCCGTGGATCAGGCGCAGCAGCGTGCTCTTGCCGGCGCCGTTGGGACCGAGCACGACGGTGCGCTGCGCGCCGAGTTGCAGCGATACGCCGTCGATGATGCGCGTGCTGCCCTCGGTCAGACCGAGACCGTCGATGGCAAGCCAGGCGGCGCTCATCCCCAATGCCTCTCCGCCCAGCCGCGCATGGCATAGGCCACGGCATTGATCGTCAGCACCACGGCGATCAGGATGAAGCCGAGGGCGAGTGCCAGCGGCAGGTCGCCCTTGCTGGTTTCCAGTGCGATGGTGGTGGTCATGACGCGCGTCACGCCGTCGATGTTGCCGCCGACGATCATCACCGCGCCGACCTCGGCGATGGCGCGGCCGAATCCGGCCAGCGCCGAAGTCGATAGCGAAAAGCGGCCGTCCCAGAGCAGGGTGGCCGCGGCACGGCTGCGGCTGGCGCCGAGCGAGCGCAATTGCTCGCGGTACTCGGACCATTCATCGGCAATCACCTGGCGGGTTAGCGCGGCGACGATCGGCGTCACCAGCACGGCTTGCGCAATCACCATGGCGGTGGGCGAGAACAGCAGGCCGAATTGACCGAGCGGCCCGGCGCGCGACAGCAGCAGATAGATGAGCAGACCCACCACCACCGGCGGCAGACCCATGAGCCCGTTGAACAGCACGATCAGCGTGCGTCGCCCCGGAAAGCGGCCGACTGCCAGCAGGGCGCCGATCGGCATGCCGACGACACAGGCGATGAAGGTCGCCGCGAGGCTGACGCGCAGACTGAGCAGGACGATGCCGGCAAGACGCGAGTCGGCGCCGGCAACAAGTTGCCAGGCGGTGACAAAAGGTTCGTTGAACTCTTGCATGGACGGACGCGTTACCTATGCAGCGTGCTACATATGGGCTATGAAGCGTAAGCTACGGAAACAAAGGACCATATATGTCGTCTTCTGCAACAACATCACGCCTGAAACCGTCTTTACCCCGTCTGCGCTGGTCCTGGGATTTCGGGCCGCTGTTGGGCGACGTCGATACCAGCCGCTTGCTGGCCCTGCTCACCGCCCTCGCGGCGGAGGGTGCCTTGGGCAATGCCGCGAAGCAGGCCGGGATGTCCTATCGTTCGGCGTGGGGATTGTTGCGCGACTGCGAGCAGGCATTGGGCGCCGCCCTGGTAGTGATGGAGCGCGGACGCGGCACCCGGCTGACGGAATTCGGCGCGTCACTGGTTCATCTCGATGCCGCCGCACAGATTGCGCTCGATGCGGTGCATGCGCCGTGGCAGCGGCGGCTGGAGGACTTGCTGGCACCGGTGGTCAGGACCGTGCCGGAGCGCCTGCGGCTGGCGGCGAGCCATGACCTCGCGTTGGCCGACTGGGTCGAGCACGGCCGCCGCATCACATTCGATTTGTATTGGCATGGCAGCGAGGAGGCACTGGCGAGTCTCGGGCGCGACGAATCCGATATCGCCGGCTTTCATGTGCCGGAAGACTGGACCGCAGCACAGCTCGCGAACTGGCTTGGACGCTGGCTGAAGCCGTCGCTGCATGTTTGCCTGCCGTTGATGCGCCGTTGCCAGGGCCTGATTGTGGCGCGCGGCAATCCGCACCGGCTGCAAACCCTGGCCGATGCTTCAAAGCGCGGGCTGCGCATGGTGAACCGCCAACGCGGCTCTGGCACGCGCACCCTGATCGACCAATTGCTGGCGGCCAACGGTTTGCGGCCCGAAAACATCGCCGGCTACGCCCACGAGGAATTCACCCACGAGGCGATCGCGGCAACCGTGGCGGCCGGGCAGGCCGATGTCGGCTTCGGCATCGAGGCGGCGGCGGCGCGCTATGACCTGGGTTTTGTTCCGCTGATCTGGGAGCGCTACGGCTTTGCCATGCGTTCGTCCGTCGCCGGCAGTCCGGAGGGCAAGGCTTTCCTGGCGCGGCTGCAGGGCAACACCTTCCGCCAGCGCCTGGTCGCGATGCCCGGCTACGAGCCGCTGCCGCTCCACGCGCCCGGCGCGTGGAGCGACTTTCTTGCCTAGTATTCGACCGCGAATTCCGTCGCCTGCCAGATCGCCCGCTTGGCATCGAGTTCGACAGCGACATCGGCGCCGCCGATCAGCGTGTGCTCGATGCCTGCGGCAGTGAGTCCTGCTACCAGCTCGCGACGCGGCTCCTGGCCGGCGCAGATGACGATGGTATCGACCGCGAGCAGGCGCGGCTGGCCGTCGATCGAAATGTGCAGGCCGGCATCGTCGATCTTCAGGTACTCGACGCCGCCTTGCATATGCACGCCGCGCTTTTGCAGCAATAGCCGGCGCGCCCAGCCGGTGGTCTTGGCCAGGCCGTCGCCGACCTTGCTGGCCTTGCGTTGCAGCAGCCAGACTTCGCGCGGCGTGGCTGGCATCTGCGGTTCAGCGCCTTTGGCAAATAAGCCGCCGCGGTTGTCCCGATACTCCGGGTCGATGCCCCATTCCTTGCGGTAGGTGTCGATCGAGTCGCCGTGCGCTTCGGCATTGGTCAGCAGTTCGGCGACGTCGAAGCCGATGCCGCCGGCGCCGATCACTGCGACCTTCTTGCCGGCTTTCTTGCGACCTTCGATGAGGTCGATGTAGCTGGTGACCTTGGCATGCTCGATGCCGGGAATGGCCGGCGTGCGCGGCACGATGCCGGTGGCGACGACGACGTGGTCGTAGCCCTGAAAGTCGGCGCTTGTGGCACGGCGATTGAGTTGCACATCGACCTTCAATTCCTTCAAGCGCGTGCCGAAGTAGCGCAGGGTTTCGCCGAACTCTTCCTTGCCCGGAATGCGCCGCGCCAGGTTGAACTGGCCGCCGATTTCGGCGGCGGAATCGAACAGGCTGACGCGGTGGCCGCGCTCGGCCAGTTGCGTGGCGGCGGCGAGTCCGGCCGGGCCGGCGCCGACCACCGCGACGCGTTTCGGCGCGGCGGCCGGTTCGACGGTGACGTCGAGCTCGTGGCAGGCGAAGGGATTGACCAGGCAGGAACACAACTGGCGCGAAAAGATATGATCGAGACAGGCCTGGTTGCAGGCGATGCAGGTGTTGATCGCATCGGCGCGCCCGGCCGCGGCCTTGTTAACGAACTCGGCATCGGCGAGGAAAGGCCGTGCCATCGAGACCATGTCGGCGTCGCCGCGGGCGATGACGTCCTCGGCCACCTGCGGGTCGTTGATGCGGTTGGTGGTGATCAGCGGAATTTTTACCTGCCCCATCATGCGCCGCGTGACCCAGGTATAGGCGGCGCGCGGCACGCTGGTCATGATGGTGGGGATGCGCGCCTCGTGCCAGCCGACGCCGGTGTTGATGATCGTGGCGCCGGCCTTTTCGACTTCCCTGGCCATCGCGACGACTTCGTCCCAAGTGCTGCCGCCTTCGACCAGGTCGAGCATCGAGAGGCGGAAGATGATGATGAAATTGGTGCCGACGCGCGTGCGTACGGCGCGAATCACTTCAAGGCCGAAGCGCATGCGGTTTTCCAGGCTGCCGCCCCAGCGGTCGTCGCGGTGGTTAGTCTGCGGCGCGAGGAATTCGTTGATCAGATAGCCCTCCGAACCCATGATCTCGACCCCGTCGTAGCCGGCGAACTGGCACATCGCCGCGCACTGCGCATAGTCGGCGATGGTCTTGAGGATTTCTTCCTCGCTGAGCGGATGCGGCGTCGACGGATTGATCGGAGCCTTGAGTGCGGAAGGCGCCACGGGGCGCTTGGTGTAGGCATAGCGGCCGGTGTGCAGGATTTGCACGCAGATCTTGCCGCCGTTGGCGTGCACCGCCTCGGTGATGACGCGGTGCTTGGCGGCCTCGATCTCGTTGTCGAGGATCGAGGCGCCTTGCATGACGATGCTGTCCTGGTTGGGGGCGAAGCCGCCGGTGACGATGAGGCCGACGCCGCCCTTGGCGCGGGCGGCATAGAAGGCCGCCATGCGGTCGTGGCTGTTGCCGATGTCTTCCAGGCCGGTGTGCATCGAGCCCATCAGAACACGGTTCTTCAGGGTGGTGAAGCCGAGGTCCAGCGGGGCCAGCAGGTGCGGGTAGGCATTGCTCATGATGTTGTCCTCCGTGATTTGTCTTGTTCGAAACTGCGCAGCAGGCCCAATGCCTCCTCGCACCACTCCAGCCAGCCCTGCTCGAAGCGGATGCCGCTTTTCAGGACCTGGTATTGCAGGGCGCGCTGGCGATCCAGCGCGCCCGAAAAATCTCGAGTTTCGATGACGCGGTAGCAGGTCAGCCGGTTGGCGTGGGCCGCGCGATGATGTTCGAGTTCGGGGATCAGTCTCCCGGCGTCACCAAAGGCCGCACCGCGCAGTTTGACCATCAGGATGTCGCGCACGCCTTCCGGATCGGTCGGCTCCGCCAGCCAGCGCGTTAGTTCCGCGCGCCCTGCCGTTGTGACCGAGTATTCCTTGCGGTCGGGGGCCGTTTCGCCGGTCTGCACTTCGGCGGCGACCCAGTCGGCCTCTTCCATGCGGGCCAGCACGCGGTAGATCTGCTGATGGGTGGCGTGCCAGAAGTAGCCGATCGAGCGTTCGAAGCGGCGCGCCAATTCGTAACCGGAACTGGGTTTTTCGAGCAGAGAAACCAGCAGGGCATGGTCGAGTGACATCCCCGAAAGCATACTATGCAACGAATTGCATTGCAATCCGTTGCATAGGGTTGGGGCGGATCAGGAACTGAATCCGGAAGGCACAAACAAAAACGCCGGCCCCAATCGGGGCCGGCGTTCGTTTGCGCGCAACGACTTACTTGGCAGCCTTGGCGTCAGCTTCGCACTTCTTCATGAAGGTCGCCTTGGCGGCGCCGGCGAGCGGCTTGCCATCCTTGCTGACAGCTTTTTCCGCACAGCCCGAGGACTTCGCGGCGGGTTTGGCAGCGTCGGCAGGCTTGCCGGCTCCCTGACACTTCTTGATCGAGGCGGCCTTGGCGGCGCCGTACAGCGGCTTGCCATCCTTGCTGACAGCCTTGGCTTCGCAGTCGCTTGCAGCGGCGGGCTTGGCAGCTTCGGCGGACTTCGCCGGCTCAGCCGCCTTGGCGGGGGCGGCCGGGGCAGCCTTGGCTGGTGCCGCTGCGGCCGGTGCAGCCTTGGCCGGGGCTGCGGGAGCTTGCGCCAGTGCCACGCTGGCAGCGAAGAGGGCGGATACAGCAACGGCAATCAGCTTGTACATGGTGAGTCTCCTTGGTTTATGGCCGGCGAAACGCCGTCCTTCTCTAACGCGGCCCGGGCTGGCCTAGTTGACCGGTTCGTCGCCGGAATCAGCCCGCAGGGCGGCTTCCTGGCGATCGACGAATTCCTGCATGCTGTCGATGCCGCGCAGTTTCAGCACCGTGGCGCGCACGGCGGCTTCGAGCAGCACGGCGAGGTTGCGGCCGGCGGCAACCGGTATCGTGACGCGTCGGATCGGCACGCCGAGGATGGTTTCATTCTGCGCATCGAGCGGCAGGCGAGCGGCGTCGGGCACTCCCGGCGTCGGTTTCTGCAGATGTACGATGAGCTTGAGGCGCATTTTGCGCCGGCAGGCGGTTTCGCCGAATACAGTGCGGATATTGAGCAGCCCGAGTCCCCGCACCTCGAGGAAGTCCTTGAGCAGTTCGGGGCAGCGCCCTTCCAGCGTGTCGGATCCGATGCGCGACACGTCGACCACGTCGTCGGCGACGAGCCCGTGTCCGCGCGAAATCAGTTCGAGGCCGAGCTCGCTCTTGCCGACGCCGGAGTCGCCGGTGATCAGCACGCCCATGCCCAGCACGTCCATGAAGACGCCGTGCAGCGTCCCGGTTTCTGCCAGTTGGCGCGAGACGAAGGCGCGCAGGGTGTCGATGACGAAGGCCGAGGACAGCGGCGTTTGCAGCAGCGGCGTGCCCGAGGCTTCGCAACCCTTGCGCACGCCCTCGGCAATCTCGCAGCCGTCAGCGACGATGATCGCCGGCGGCCGCGCGTTGTAGATCTCCTGCATGTGATGCGCCACTTTTTCCTGCGCATGGCGGTTCGCCCAGGCGACTTCCGGCGCGCCGATGACCTGCAGGCGTTCGGGGTGCATCAGGTTGAGGTGGCCGATCAGGTCGGCGGGCGACACCACATGTTCCGTGGTGCAGATCGCCCGCGTCATGGCGCCGCTGACCCAGGAAAGCTGGAGCCGTTCGCGGTTGCGCTCGAACAGTTGGGAAACGACTAGTTGGCGTGCCAATTGGCGAAGAGGCCATGCAGCGCTGCGGCGTCCGGAGCGGTGGCGAGCTGTTCGCGGAAGCTCTTGTCGGAGAACATCTGCGCCAGCTCGGAGAGCAGTTGCAGGTGATGTTCGTTGGCGGCTTCCGGCACCAGCAGGACAAAAATGAGCCCGACCAGCTTGCCATCGGGCGCGTCGAACTGCACCGGCGCATCGAGGCGGACAAATGCACCGATCGGAGCCTTGAGACCCTTGATGCGGCCGTGGGGAATCGCGATGCCTTGGCCGAGGCCTGTCGAGCCGAGTTTTTCGCGCGCGAACAAAGCGTCGTAAACCTTGCTGCGGGCCACGCTTTGATGGTTTTCGAAAAGTATTCCCGCCTGCTCGAAAACGCGCTTTTTGCTGCTGGCGTCGAGATTCGCCACCACATTGTCGAGTGGCAGCAGGGCGGCGATGTGATTCATGATGGGAGTAAGCAAGTCTGCAAATGAGCGGAGGTTGCGGCGGCGCGCAGTATAACGCTAACGGGCCGCCGCCGCTCCTGGCTTGCAGTCGAGCCTATTCCGGCTGTGCGCGCTTGTCGTGGGTGTGATCGGAGACCTTTTCCTTGTGCTTGACCACCTGCCGGTCGAGCTTGTCGGCCACCAGGTCGATGGCGGCGTAGAGGTCTGCGTCGACGGCATCGGCGAAAATGTCCTTGCCTTTTACATGCAGCGTCACTTCCGCCTTCTGTTGCAGCTTGTCTACCGACAGGATGACGTGCGAACTGGTCACCTGATCGAAATGCCGCAGCACCCGATCGAGCTTGCCCGTGACGTAGTCACGAATGGCCGGGGTGACTTCAATGTGGTGTCCAGTGATGTTGAGATTCATGATGTCTCCTTGTCAGAAGTATTGTCTCAGAGGGATTTCCTGAGGTTGACCGGCGGTATGCCGAGCAGTTCGCGGTACTTCGCTACGGTGCGACGTGCCACGACGATGCCCTGCTCGCCGAGGATTTCCGCAAGACGGGCGTCCGAGAGCGGTTTCTTGCCGTCCTCGGCGCCGACCAATTGCTTGATCAGCGCCCGAATTGCGGTGGAGGAAGCCGCGCCGCCGCTATCGGTGGCGACGTGGCTGCCAAAAAAGTATTTCAACTCGTAAATGCCGCGCGGACTCGCCAGATATTTCTGGGTCGTCACGCGCGAAATCGTCGATTCGTGAAGCTTGACCGTTTCTGCGATCTCGCGCAGGGTCAGCGGACGCATGGCCACCTCGCCGTGGTCAAAAAACGCCCTTTGCCGATCTACGATCGCCTGCGACACGCGCAGGATGGTGTCGAAGCGCTGCTGCACGTTCTTGATCAGCCACTTGGCTTCCTGCAACTGGCTCGCCAGCGCCGCCGAAGAACCGTTGCCGCCACGGTGGCGATGCAGGATATCGGCGTAGAGCCGGTTGATGCGCAGGCGCGGCATTGCGTCGCGATTAAGGTTCACCACCCAGCGCCCCTGGGACTTCTTCACCGTAACGTCGGGCACCACGTAGCGCGTGTCAATCGGCGCGTACTGCGCGCCGGGGCGCGGATTCAGCGAACGGATCAGGCTTTGCGCCACGCGCAAGGCCTCGTCGTCGCAGCCGAGGGACTTCTTGATGCGTGCGAAATCGTGTGCCGCCAGATGATCGAGGTGATTGGCGACGATGTCCAGCGCCAGACTGCGGCTCGCAGAGGCCGGCAGGCACTGCAACTGCAGCGACAAGCACTCCTTTGCATTACGCGCGCCAATGCCTGGCGGATCGAAGTTCTGCAAATGGGCCAAGGCGATACCAAGTTCTTCGAGCAGCACCTCCCGTGCTTCGTCGTCCTCGGCGACCAGCAGATCGACCAACTCGTCCAATGGTTGCGTCAAGTAGCCGTCTTCACTGAGGGCTTCGATCAAAAAACCTACCAGTGCCCGATCACGATCAGGCAACTGCGTCATTGCCAGTTGAGTTCCAAGATGTTCGCGCAACGAGGTCGAACTCGCCTGCGTCTCGCCGCTGTCGAGGTCGTCGTCGTTCGGATCGCGCTGACCGTGGCTGCCGGAAAAATCCACACCCCAGCCTTCATCATCGCTGTTCTTCGATTCCTGACGCTCGTCGCCTTCGCTTGGGGTCGCGGTCTGCGGTGTCGCCAGCGAATCGCCTGCGGAATCAAGGCCGAACGCCACCGGCTCGCCCGGCTCGTCCAGTTCCAACAGCGGATTTTCCTGCAATGCCTGATCGATCTCGGCGTTCAACTCCAGCGTCGACAATTGCAGCAACCTGATCGACTGCTGCAACTGAGGCGTCAGCGCCAAGTGCTGCGAAATCCTGAGCTGAAGTCCCTGCCTCATGACATTCATTACATTCTGAAATGCTCGCCAAGATAAACCCGGCGCACACTTTCATTATCGACTATCTCCGCCGGCTGTCCAGCGGCAAGAACTTCGCCCGCGTTGATTATCGTGGCGCGGTCGCAGATGCCCAGGGTTTCGCGGACATTGTGATCGGTGATCAGGACGCCGATGCCGCTTTCCTTCAGATAGCGGATGATCTTCTGGATGTCGATCACGGCAATCGGATCGACACCCGCAAAGGGTTCGTCGAGCAGGATGAAGCGCGGGCTGGTCGCCAGCGCGCGGGCTATCTCGACGCGGCGGCGTTCGCCGCCCGAGAGCGACGCCGCGAGGCTGTCGCGGATGTGGGTGATGTGCAGTTCCTGCAGCAGGGTTTCTTCGCGCTCATCCATTGCGCTTTCGTCCAGATCCTGCAATTCCAGCACGGCGCGCACGTTTTCGGAGACCGTGAGCTTGCGGAACACCGAATTTTCCTGCGGCAAATAGGAAAGGCCCAGTTTGGCGCGCTGGTGTATCGGCATGTGGGTCAGGCGCAGATGCTCGCTGCCGCTCTCGATGCGAATCTCGCCGCCGTCGGCGGCCACCAGGCCGACGATCATGTAGAAGCAGGTGGTCTTGCCGGCGCCGTTGGGGCCGAGCAAACCCACCACTTCACCCGCAGCGAGTTCGAAGGAGACGTCGGTCACCACCGTCCGCGACTTGTACTTCTTGCGCAGATTGTGCGCCGAGAGTGTGGCGGCCGGCGCAGTCATTCTTCAACTGCTCCCATCGGTTCCTTGAGCAGCTTGCGCACGATGTCGCCTGCAAATCCGCGGCTTTGCAGAAAGCGCGCCTGGCGCGCCCATTCCTTGGGATTGGCGGGCGCGGCGGAAAACTTCCGGCTCCAGGCCGCGCGGGCACGCTCGATCTCTTCGGGCAGGTCGGCCTGCGCCAATTGCTCTTCGATCATTTCGGGCGCCACGCCCCTTGTTTTCAGCGTGTGACGCAGGCGCGAGGCGCCCAGACG
>JBAZOF010000024.1:0-18917 GCA_041648855.1 Sulfuritalea sp.
AGCGACAGCAACAGATTGGCGGCGAACTCGGGCGACGCAGGGCGCATTTCGCCCCGGCTCATGGCTTCCTTCAGCACCACAGAGAGACGCGCGGCGGTCTGCGCCGGGCCGGTTCGATAAAAACTCGCGGCAAGTTCCGGGAATCGGACCGTTTCCGCTGCCAGGATGCGGAAAAAGCCGAGACCCTCGGCACTGAGGAGTTTCGCTCTATACATGGCGCCAAAGCGGAGCAAGCGCTCACGCAGCGTTTGCTGGTTGGCGTCCAGCGTGATCAGCAAGGCGGCGGTCGATTGCCGGACCACCTCGCCGAACAAATCCGCCTTGCACGGAAAATGGTTGTAGAGCGTTTGCCTGGCCACCCCCGCTCTCGTCGCGACGCGTTCCACGCTGGCGCGGTAGCCCTCCTCGACGAAGACCTCCGCCGCGGCCTGAATCAGGCGGGCACGACAGTCGTGGGGATCGATTTCGAGCAGCAGAGTCATGGTGCTTGGATTTAGACTGGACTGTACAGTCTATTTGATGTGCCTTCCAAATACAAGCTGGCAGCACCGGATATTGGATCGCCGTAGCACCAGCGCCGACTTTCCTTCAGGAAGGCCGGACACAAAAAAAGGCAGCCGGAGCTGCCTTTTTTTGTGTCCGCCAAACGCTTTGCGCGCCGGGATTTCCGCTTTGCGGGCCGGCGTCAATGACGCTGCTTGCGCAAACGGTCAATGGCGGCGAGCTGGGCAATGGCTTCGGCCAGTTCGGCCTGAGCACGTGCATAGTCGATTTGGGAGCCGCGGTTGGCCATTGCTTCCTCGGCCATTTTCTTTGCTTCCAGTGCTTTCGCCTGATCGAGGTCGGCACCGCGAATCGCGGTATCAGCCAACACGGTCACCAGACCCGGCTGCACTTCGAGCAAGCCACCGGCAACGAAAATCAATTCTTCCTTGTCGTCGGGCATCTTGACGCGAACCGCGCCCGGCTTGATGCGGGTCATCAGCGGCATATGGCCGGGCAGAATCCCCAACTCGCCTGCTTCGCCCGGGAGGACGACGAATTCCGCCAAACCGGAGAAAATCAATTCCTCTGCGCTGACGACGTCCACATGAATAGTCATGGCCATTACTTACCTCTTATGTAATCGCTAGTTGAGAGCGGTGGATCGGGCGATGCTTCTCGCTCCGCTCCACACGCCCCGACTCGCTTACTGCAACGTCTTGGCCTTCTCGAATACTTCCTCGATCGCGCCGACCATGTAGAAGGCCTGCTCGGGAATGTTGTCGCACTCACCATCGACAATCATCTTGAAGCCCTTGATGGTGTCGGCCAGCGGTACGATCTTGCCCGGCGTGCCGGTGAACACTTCAGCAACGTTGAACGGCTGCGACAGGAAGCGCTGGATCTTGCGCGCACGCGTCACGGCCAGCTTGTCTTCCGGTGCCAGTTCGTCCATGCCCAGAATCGCGATGATGTCGCGCAGTTCCTTGTAGCGCTGCAGGTTCGACTGCACGCGGCGGGCGACGCTGTAGTGTTCTTCGCCAACAACGAGCGGATCGAGCTGGCGCGAGGTGGAGTCAAGCGGATCGACGGCCGGGTAGATACCCAGCGAGGCGATGTCACGCGACAGCACGACGGTGGCGTCGAGGTGGAGGAAGGTGGTCGCCGGGGACGGGTCGGTCAAGTCATCGGCAGGCACATACACGGCCTGGATCGAGGTGATCGAGCCCACCTTGGTCGAGGTGATGCGCTCCTGCAGGCGGCCCATTTCGTCGGCCAGCGTCGGCTGGTAGCCCACAGCGGACGGCATGCGGCCGAGCAGCGCGGACACTTCGGTACCGGCCAGCGTGTAGCGGTAGATGTTGTCGATGAACAGCAGGATGTCCTTGCCTTCGTCGCGGAACTTTTCGGCCATGGTGAGGCCGGTCAGCGCTACGCGCAGACGGTTGCCGGGAGGCTCGTTCATCTGGCCGAACACCATCGCAACCTTGTCGAGAACCTTCGACTCTTCCATCTCGTGGTAGAAGTCGTTGCCCTCGCGGGTGCGCTCGCCGACGCCGGCGAACACCGAGTAGCCGCCGTAGGATTTGGCGATGTTGTTGATCAGTTCCATCATGTTCACGGTCTTGCCGACGCCGGCGCCGCCGAACAGGCCGACCTTGCCGCCCTTGGCGAACGGACACATCAGGTCGATAACCTTGATGCCGGTGGGCAGCAGTTCCGTCGAAGGCGACAGTTCGTCGAACTTGGGCGCCTTGGCGTGGATCGGACGCAGCTCGTCGTAGGGCACGGGGCCGGCTTCGTCGATCGGGCGGCCCAGCACGTCCATGATGCGGCCCAGCGTACCCGAACCGACCGGCACCGAAATGGCGGCACCCGTCGGCTTGACCGACATGCCGCGACGCAGACCGTCGGAGGACCCGAGCGCAATGGTACGCACGATGCCGTCGCCGAGCTGCTGCTGTACTTCGAAGGTCAGGCCGGATTCGGCGTTGCCGGAATCGGCTTCGTCGAGAGTCAGCGCTTCATACACCTTGGGCATGGCTTCGCGGGGGAACTTGATGTCCACCACGGCGCCAATACACTGAACGATGTTTCCGTTGCTCATGGTTGTTTCCTTAAATTAAATCCGTTAACCAGATCAGCCCGCAATGGCTGCTGCGCCACCGACGATCTCGGAGATTTCCTTGGTGATGGCCGCTTGCCGCGCCTTGTTGTAGACCAGCTGCAATTCCTTGATCACACTGCCTGCGTTGTCGGTTGCCGCCTTCATCGCCACCATGCGCGCCGACTGCTCGGAGGCCATGTTCTCCGCCACGCCCTGGTAGATCAGCGCTTCGACATAGCGCACCAGCAGCTCGTCGATGACGGTCTGCGCATCGGGCTCGTAGAGGTAGTCCCAGCTGCGATCCGGCGTACCCATGCGCTCGCCCGACAGCGGCAGCAGCGGCTCGATCACCGGCTCCTGCTTCATGGTATTGACGAAACGCGTATAGGCAATATGCACGGCATCCAGCTCACCGGCCTGGAAGGCATCGATCATGACCTTCATCGGTCCGATCAGCTTCTCCAGGTGCGGGGTATCGCCCAGGTGGGTGATCTGGGAAATGACATTGGCGCCCATGCGCTGCATGAAGCCAAGGCCCTTGTTGCCGATGCACGTGACGCGAATATCGGTTGCGCCGTCGGTCTCCCACTGGCGCATGGTATTCAGCGCCTGGCGCAGGATATTGGTGTTGAGGCCTCCGCAAAGGCCCTTGTCCGTCGTCACCACGATCAGTCCGACGCGCTTCACCACCGCCGCCTTGGTACGACCAAGGAAGGCATGGCGATACTCGGTCACGTTGGCCTGGGAGAGATTCGCCGCCAAACGGCGAATCTTCTCGCTGTAAGGGCGAGCAGCACGCATCCGTTCCTGCGCCTTGCGCATCTTGGATGCGGCCACCATCTCCATGGCCTTGGTGATCTTGCGCGTGTTCTGGACGCTCTTGATCTTGGTGCGGATCTCTTTGCTGCCTGCCATGATCGCTCCCCGTTATTGGTTCGTCAGCGGTTCGCGATCAGGCCCAGGACTTCTTGAACTCGGTGACCGCGGCCTTCAACTGGCCCTCGGCATCCTTGTCCAGATCCTTGGTGGTCTCGATCTTGTTCATCAGGTCGGCGTGCTTCTGATGCATGAACTGATGCAACTCGGCTTCGAACGGCAAAATGCGGGTGACATCGATATCGTCCATGAAACCTTCATTGGAAGCGTAGAGCGTAACGGCCATTTCGGCGACCGACAGGGGCGCATACTGCAATTGCTTCATCAGCTCGGTCACGCGACGGCCGCGCTCGAGCTGCTTGCGGGTAGCTTCGTCGAGGTCGGAGGCGAACTGCGCAAACGCAGCCAGTTCGCGGTACTGGGCGAGCGCCAGACGCACGCCGCCACCGAGCTTCTTGATGACCTTGGTCTGTGCCGCACCACCAACGCGGGACACCGAAACGCCGGCGTTCATGGCGGGACGGATACCGGCGTTGAACAAGTCGGTTTCGAGGAAGATCTGGCCGTCGGTAATCGAAATCACGTTGGTCGGCACGAAGGCGGACACGTCGCCGGCCTGGGTTTCGATGATCGGCAGCGCCGTCAGCGAACCGGTCTTGCCCTTGACTTCGCCGTTGGTCAGCTTCTCCACCCATGCTTCGGATACGCGGGCGGCACGCTCGAGCAGACGCGAGTGCAGATAGAACACGTCGCCGGGGTAGGCTTCGCGGCCGGGCGGGCGACGCAGCAGCAGCGAAATCTGGCGATAGGCCCAGGCCTGCTTGGTCAGATCGTCATAAATGATCAGCGCGTCCATGCCGCGATCGCGGAAGTACTCACCCATCGAGCAGCCCGTGTAGGGCGCGATGAACTGCGTCGCTGCGGAGTCGGAGGCAGTTGCCGCAACCACGATGGTGTATTCCATCGCGCCGTGCTCCTGCAGCTTGCGCACTACATTGGCGACGGTCGAAGCCTTCTGGCCGATCGCGACGTAGATGCAGAACATGTTCTGCCCCTTCTGGTTGATGATCGCATCAACCGCGACGGCCGTCTTGCCGGTCTGGCGGTCGCCGATGATCAGTTCGCGCTGCCCGCGGCCTACCGGAACCATCGAGTCGATGGCCTTGAGGCCGGTCTGGACCGGCTGCGACACCGACTTGCGCCAGATCACGCCCGGAGCGACCTTTTCGATCTTGTCGGTGATCTTGGCATTGATCGGGCCCTTGCCGTCGATCGGCTCGCCCAGCGCATTGACCACGCGACCGAGTAGTTCGGGACCGACCGGCACTTCGAGAATGCGACCGGTACACTTGACCGTATCGCCTTCGGAAATGTGCTCGTAGTCACCAAGAACCACGGCGCCGACAGAGTCGCGCTCGAGGTTCAGGGCAAGGCCGAAGGTATTGCCGGGAAACTCAAGCATTTCACCCTGCATCACGTCGGTCAAACCGTGGATGCGGCAAATGCCGTCGGTGACCGAAACCACGGTGCCTTCATTGCGGGCCGTGGCGGCCAACTGCATGTTTTGGATCCGGCTCTTGATCAGGTCGCTGATTTCGGATGGATTGAGATTCATGGAATTGCTCCTAGTTCTTTAGCGCGGTGGCCATGGCGGCAAGCTTGCCGCGGACCGAGGCGTCAATCACTTCATCGCCGACGGCAATGCGGACGCCACCGATAAGTTCGGCATCGACCTTGACGGTCGCCTGGATCTTGCACTCGAACTTGCGTTCGAGGTCAGCCACGAGAGTCTTCAGAGTCGCATCGTCGAGGACGAAAGCCGAAGTGATCTCGGCATCCCTGACACCCTCGTGACCATGCTTGAGTTCGTTGAAGAGCTCGTTGATCTCGGGCAAGACGATAAGGCGGTCATTTTCCGCAAGGACACGGACAAAGTTCTGCTGGTCGGCCGATATGCTTGACTTGGCGCCGGAGGCGGCGACATCGAGACAAAGTTGCGCCAGCTGGGCGGGGCTCAAGCGCGGATTGCCGATGCACTCTTCCATCTCGGGTTGAGCGGCAACGGCGGAAAGCCGCGACAGGACCTCGGCCCAGGCGGCAAGCGCACCGCCGCTCTTGGCCAGCTGGAACGCGGCCTCGGCATAGGGGCGCGCAAGGGTGACGTTTTCGGCCATGGCGGATTACAGTTCCGACTTGAGTTGCGTCAGCAACTCGGCGTGGGCCTGGGCATTGATCTCCTTGCGAAGGATGCGCTCGGCGCCGGCAACGGCCAAGGCAGCGACGTGCTCGCGCAAGGCCTCCCTGGCACGCTGCGAAGCGGCGGCGGCCTCGTTCTCAGCTGCCTCACGGGCAGCATTAACGATGCGCGCGCCTTCAGCACGGGCGTCTTCGATCAACTGGGCCACTTGCCGCTCGGCACCACTGCGGAATTCGGCAGCCGACTCGCGCGCCTTGCGCAATTCGTCGGAAGCTTTCTTTTCTGCATGAGCCAGATCGGCTTTGGCCTTGTCCGCGGCCGCAAGCCCGTCAGCTATCTTGCTCGCGCGCTCATCGAGTGCCTTCATGATGGGCGGCCACACGAATTTCATCGTGAACCACGCCAAAATGAGGAACACAACCAGCTGGGCAAACAGCGTTGCGTTCAGATTCACGGTAATCGCTCCTTAAGCGTTGGGGACGGCGATTACTTGGGCAGGCTGGAAAGGAACGGATTCGCGGTGGTATACCACAGGGCAATACCGGTACCGATAATGAACGCGGCGTCGATCAGGCCGACCAGCAGGAACATTTTGGTTTGCAATGTGTTCATCAGTTCCGGCTGGCGCGCGGAAGCTTCGAGGAAGCGGCTACCCATGATGCCGATGCCGATACATGCGCCGGCAGCGCCGAGACCGATGATCAGACCGGCGGCAAGAGCGACAAAACCAACCATTTGTTCCATGACAACTCCTTTAGTAACAGTAACGGATTAAGTTAAAAGAATCAGTGGCTTTCATGCGCCTGGCCGATGTAGACCAGCGTCAGCATCATGAAGATGAAAGCCTGCAGGGTGATGATCAAAATGTGAAAGATTGCCCAGATGGTGCCCGCGATAACGCCGCCGACCCACAGCATCCCGCTGCCCATCGTGCCGGCCCACGCAGCAGCCATCAGGGCAATCAGCATGAAGATCAGTTCGCCGGCGTACATGTTGCCGAACAGTCGCATGCCGTGCGAAACGGTCTTGGCGACGAACTCGATCAGCTGCATGGCGAAGTTGATCGGGTAGAGCACCGGATGGCTGCCGAAGGGCGCCGTGAACAATTCATGCATCCAGCCGCCGAAGCCCTTGATCTTGACGCTGTAGTAGAGGCAGAGGAGCAGAACGCCGAGTGACATACCCAGCGTGGCATTGAGGTCGGCAGTCGGCACGATGCGCAGATAGGCATGAGCCGGATCATGGCCGGCGGCCGCATAGGCACCGCCCCAGATCCGCGGCAGCAGATCCAGCGGCAGCAGGTCCATGGCGTTCATGAAGAAGATCCAGATGAACACTGTGAGCGCCAGCGGCGCGATGAAACTGCGGTCGCCATGAACAATCGACTTGGATTGCGACTCGACCATTTCCACCAGGATTTCGACGGCGGCCTGGAAACGGCCCGGCACGCCCGAGGTCGCCTTGGCGGCAGCGAGGGCCAGTATCAGCACGGCCAGAAGTCCGAGTGAGACGGACCAGAACAGAGTATCAAGATGGAATACCGACCAATCGACCAAGGCAGCCTGCTTGTGGCCAAGGCTATTCAGGTGGGTCAGGTGGTGAACGATGTATTCCGATGCGTTCGGAGCGTGCTCGGCTGCCATGATCAGGCCTTAATCAATATCGCTAACAGATTCGCTTTCAGCGCAACGAACAGACCGGCCAGCAAGGCTAACCAGTGCAAGTCTCGATACGCCCCCGCCACGATCACGAGCAACGCCAGCGTTGCCGCGACCTTGATGAATTCACCTACTAAAAACCTAGCTACCGAAGCCCTGCCGGCTCGTGCCGCCGCCCACAGACTCAGGGCAAAAAGCAGGTTCGGAACAACTATCGCCGCACCGCCCAATCCGGCCGACACCGCGGCATGGGAACCGGCCCAGAACCAGGCGATTCCGGCAACGATCAGGGTTGCAACGATTTGATGAAATACAGCCCTAAACATCTATAAGACCGGGCCGCTTCCAAAAGCCCGCCAATATAGGCGATTGATCATGGGTTGTCAAATGCTTTATGGTGCAACGCGCCATTGAATTCCACCCTGACAATTCAGTCGGCCTGGTCGAGTCGGGACAGCAAACCGTCAAGTTGATCGAGGCTGCCAAAACGGATGGTCAGGCTGCCGCCACCCTTGCGATTGGTGCTGATTTTGACCGTCGCGCCGAGGCGATCGGACAGTTCTTCTTCCAGGCGCAGGAGATCGCGATCCGGCTTCTTCTCGCCGCCCTTTTTTGCCGGCGGATTCAGCTCCCTTGCCACCATGCGCTCGGTTTCACGCACCGAATAACCCTTGTCCGCCACCAGCGCAGCAACGCGGCCCTGCTCGCCCTTGGACAACGGCAGCAGCGCCCTGGCATGTCCCATCTCGATGTCGCCAGCCATCAGCATGTCCTGCGCCGGTTTCGCCAGTTGCAGCAACCGCAGCAGGTTGGATGCGGCTGAACGCGAGCGTCCGACGGCATCGGCCGCCTCTTGGTGGGTCATCTTGAATTCATCGATCAGGCGCTGCAGGCCCGCCGCTTCTTCGAGCGGATTCAGATCTTCACGCTGGATGTTCTCAATCAGCGACATCGCCAGCGCCGCATCGTCCGGAATGTCGCGGATCAGCACCGGCACTTCGGCCAAGCCCGCGATCTGCGCTGCGCGCCAGCGCCGCTCGCCGGCGATGATCTCGTAGCGCCCACCATCCACCGGCCGCACCGAGATCGGCTGAATCAGGCCCTGAGCCTTGATCGAAGCGGCCAGCTCCTCCAGCGAACCGGGGTCCATGCGAGTGCGTGGCTGGTACTTGCCCGGTTGCAGGGCACCGACCGAGAGCACCTCCTGGCGCTGAGCCTCCGGAGTGTTGTTGGCAGCCAGGAGGGCATCGAGCCCGCGGCCGAGGCCCTTTTGTTTCGATGGCTTCACGACTTGTCCTTCCAGGAATTGACACGATCGATCATCTCGACGGCGAAGGCCAGGTAGGCTTGAGCGCCTTTGGCTGCCTTGTCGAAGAGAACGCCGGGCACGCCATAGCTGGGCGCTTCGGCGAGGCGTATGTTGCGCGGCACGAGGGTCTTGAATACCTTGTCGCCGAAATGCTGTTCCAGTTGTGCCGAGACCTGGGTAGACAGGGTATTGCGCGGGTCGTACATGACCCGCAGCAAACCGATGATCTTGAGGTCGCGATTCAGGTTGGCATGTACCTTCTTGATGGTGTTCACCAAGTCCGACAGGCCTTCCAGCGCGTAGTACTCGCACTGCATCGGAATGATGACGCCATGCGCCGCGCACAAACCATTCAGGGTCAGCATCGACAGCGACGGCGGGCAGTCGATCAGGACGAAGTCGTAATCTTCTTGGTGCCCCGCCAGCGCCGCCTTGAGTCGCATCTCGCGCAGGTCCAGATCGACCAACTCGACTTCGGCTCCGGCAAGATCGCGGTTGGCCGGGAGGACGTCGAATTTTCCGGAAGGCGAAACCACCCGCGCCTCGTCAAGACTCGCGAGTTCGAGCAACACTTGATAGACGGACGACTTGAGGTTGCGCTTGTCGACTCCGCAGCCCATGGTGGCGTTGCCCTGAGGGTCGAGATCCACCAGCAGCGTGCGCTGCCCGTTGGCGGCCAGCGCGGCAGCGAGGTTGACGGCAGTAGTGGTTTTGCCCACCCCGCCCTTTTGATTGGCAATTGCAAATATATGCATCGTCAGGCTCTCTCAAGAACAATCAGGTGACGCTGTGCGTCCAATCCCGGAACACTCAGCCTGGCGCGCTCAAGCACCGTCCAGCCGGGCGGCAAGCGGCTCATTTCATCTTCGGACGCAAGGCCCTTCATGGCGTAAAGCTGACCATTCTGCGCAGCCAAATGACCCGCGACATCCACGAAATCAGCGAGCTCAGCGAAGGCACGGGAAACCACCGCATCGAACTGCCCGCCAGGCACATCTTCGACACGCCCGCCAACAATGGTGACGTTCGTCAGGCCCAGCTCGATCTTCGCCTGGCGCTGGAAAGCCGACTTCTTTTCGACCGCCTCGATCAGCGTCATGTCGAGATCGGGTCGTGCGATGGCCAGCGGGATGCCCGGCAAGCCGGCGCCGCTGCCGACATCCGCCCAACGCCGTCCCGCCAGCGCCGACTTCTGCAGGGCTGGGAGCAGGGACAGCGAATCGAGCAAATGCTGGGTGACCATTTCGCTTTCATCGCGGATGGCCGTCAGGTTGTAGGTACGGTTCCATTTCTTCAGCAGGGCGACAAAGCCCAGCAGTTTTTCCTGCATTGCCGCAGACAGGTCGAGCCCGAGGCCAACGAGGCCCGCGTGCAACTGGTCCGCCAGACTCATGCTGCCTTGCGCCGCTTCAGATGCACCAGCAGCAGGGAGATCGCCGCCGGTGTCATGCCCTGCAGGCGCGAGGCCTGCCCGAGGGTCTGCGGTCGCGCCTGGGTCAGCTTCTGCCGCACCTCGAAGGACAAACCATGAACCTCTGCGTAGTCGATGTCACTGGGCAAAGCCAGTGACTCGTGCGCAAGACTCTTTTCAACCTCGTCTTTTTGCCGCTCGATATAACCCTGATACTTGGCCTGGATCTCCACTTGTTCGACTTCATCCGCAGCGCAAAGGCCCTCGCCCGCTCCGGGCAGGGTCAGCAAGCTGGCGTAGCTGACTTCAGGCCGCCGCAGCAGGTCGAACAGGCGATATTCGCGCTCCATGGGCTGGCCCAGGACGCGGACTGCATCCAGCTCCGGCAGCTGGCGCGGATTGACCCAAGTCGATTTCAGGCGCTCCATTTCGAGCGCCACAGCGTCACGTTTGCGATTGAACGCGGCCCAGCGCAGATCATCCACCAGACCCAGTTCGCGGCCGATCTCCGTCAGGCGCGCATCGGCGTTGTCCTCGCGCAAGGACAGCCGGTATTCGGCGCGACTGGTAAACATCCGGTAGGGTTCGGACACCCCCCGCGTAATCAAATCATCCACCAGTACGCCGAGGTAAGCCTGATCCCGCCGCGGCGACCACGCCGGCAACTGCCTCGCTTGGCGCGAAGCATTGATACCCGCCAACAGGCCTTGCGCCGCCGCCTCTTCGTAGCCCGTCGTACCGTTGATCTGGCCGGCGAAAAACAGCCCGGCAATCGATTTGGTTTCGAGGCTGTCCTTGAGGTTGCGCGGATCGAAATAGTCGTATTCGATGGCGTAGCCGGGACGCGTGATATGGACGTTCTCCAGCCCGCGAATGGAACGCACCAAGGCTAGCTGGATATCGAAGGGCAAGCTGGTGGAGACGCCCTGCGGATATATTTCGTGCGTATCGAGGCCTTCCGGCTCGAGAAATATCTGGTGGCTGTCCTTGCCGGCAAAACGATGAATCTTGTCCTCGATCGAAGGGCAGTAGCGCGGCCCGACGCCTTCGATGACGCCGGTAAACATCGGCGACCGGTCCAGTCCCGAACGAATGATGTCATGGGTGCGGCTGTTGGTCTGAGTGATCCAGCAGGACACCTGGCGCGGATGCTGGCTGCGCGTCCCCATGAAGGAAAATACCGGTACCGGGTCGTCTCCGGGCTGGGCCTGAAGGACCGAATAATCGATGCTGCGCCCGTCGAGTCGCGGAGGCGTTCCGGTCTTGAGCCGACCCACCGGAAGGCGTATCTCCTTCAGGCGCTCGGCCAATGAGATCGCCGGCGGATCACCAAAGCGGCCAGCCCGGTAGTTGCTGAGCCCGACATGGACCAGGCCATTGAGAAAGGTCCCGGCAGTCAGCACCACTGCAGGAGCCTCGAAGCGGATACCGAGCTGGGTCACCACGCCGGTGACACGATCGCCGGTCAGGATAAGATCGTCGGCCGCCTGCTGGAACAACGTCAGATTCGGGTGGTTTTCAAGGCGGCCACGGATCGCCTGCTTGTACAGCTGGCGATCAGTCTGGGCGCGGGTCGCCCGTACCGCCGGGCCCTTGGAAGCATTGAGGATCCGGAACTGAATGCCCGCCTCGTCGGTTGCGGAAGCCATCGCGCCCCCAAGTGCATCGACCTCCTTGACCAGGTGCCCCTTGCCAATGCCGCCAATCGACGGATTGCAGGACATGGCACCCAGAGTTTCGATGTTGTGCGTCAGTAGCAGGGTCCGCGCGCCGGAACGCGCCGCAGCCAGCGCCGCTTCAGTACCGGCGTGGCCACCACCAATCACAATCACATCGAACGAAGCCGAAAATTGCACGCCGCGAGACCAAATCAAAAAGAGGCGCAATCATACGCCTCTCGTTCGAAGAACCAAACCACATCCCTTGTTTCACGTGAAACCGCTTCCATCTTGTTTCACGTGAAACAGCGCTCTAATGCTTCCCACCCAGACCGAGATAGGACTCCACCACTTTCGGATCGTCGATCAGCTTCTCGCTCGGCCCTTCCAGTGCGATCTCGCCCGTCTCCAGCACATAGGCGTAATCCGCCACCTGCAGCGCAGCGCGCGCATTCTGTTCGACCAGCAGAATCGACACTCCGGTTTTTTTTAGATCGGCAATCACGCGAAATATCTCGCGTACGATCAGTGGCGCCAGGCCCAAGCTAGGCTCGTCCAGCATCAGCAGCTTCGGCTTGGCCATCAAGGCGCGCGCCACCGCTAGCATCTGCCGTTCGCCGCCCGACAGAGTGCCGGCATGTTGAGCACGCCGCTCCTTGAGTCGGGGAAATATCTGGAAGACTTCCTCCATCGTCCGCTCATGATCGCGGTGCCCTGTGCGATGGCGCATGAACGCGCCCAGCAGGAGGTTGTCCTCGACGCTCATCTCGCCAAACAGCGCCCGCGACTCGGGTACCAGGTTGATCCCGAGCGCGACCATCTGCTCGACTTCGACGTCGCCGACGGACTTGCCGAGAAAGCTGATCGCGCCGCGGGTGTGCGGCAGCAAACCCATGATCGACGACAGCATGGTCGTCTTGCCGGCACCGTTGGGGCCGATCACCGTAACGATCTGGCCCTCACCCACCTTGATGTTGGCGTGATGCAGGGCCTCGACCTTGCCGTACGAAACGCAAAGGTCTTCGACTTCGAGAATGGTCGTCACTTCGCTCATCAATCGACCCCCCCGAGGTAGGCTTCCATTACTGCGGGATCGCGCTGCACCTCATCGGGCAGCCCCTCGGCGATCTTTTCGCCGAACTCCATCACCACCACGCGGTCTGCCAAACCCATCACAAAATCCATGTCGTGCTCGACCAGCAGAATACCCATGCCCTCCCCTCGCAGCTTGCGCAGCAGTTCCGCCAAGGACTGCTTCTCCAGATAGCGCAAGCCTGCCGCCGGCTCGTCGAGCAACAGCAGACAAGGATCAGCGCACAAGGCCCGCGCAATTTCCATCGTCCGCTGTTGGCCGAGGGCAAGACTGCCTGCCAACTCGAACATCGAGTCCTTCAAACCAACCCGCTCGACCTGACGCGCCGCCTCCGCCAGCAGGCGTGCCTCCTCGGCACGATCGAGATGAAGCAGCGCCGGCAGCACGCCCTTGCTGCCGCGCAAGTGTCCGCCGATCGCCACATTCTCCAGCACCGTCATGGTCGGCAGCAGGCGCACATGCTGAAAGGTTCGGCTCATCCCCAACTTGGCAATCTGCCGCGAGTTGAGACCCGTCACCGCGCTGCCGCGAAACAGCACCTCGCCCTCGCTGGCCGAATCAACGCCCGAGACACAGTTGAACATGGTCGACTTGCCCGCACCATTCGGGCCGATCAGCGCCATAACCTCACCCGCCTTGACGGTGAGGCTCATGTTGTTGTTTGCCACCAGGCCGCCGAAGCGCTTGAAGACATTTTTCGCTTCGAGCAAAACCTGGCCCGATTCCGGCAGCGGCTTTTTCGGAAGTGCCTCGCCCTGCGGAACTTCGCGCTTTGCCTCGCGCTGCGGCATGAAGCGCGTCAGAATCGGCCACAGACCATCGCGCGCGCGCTGCAGGACGAAAATCATCATGACGCCGAAGACAATGACCTCGAAGTTGCCCGAGGCGCCCAACAGCTTGGGCAGCCAGTCCTGCAGCCACTGCTTGAGTATCGTGATGACGCCGGCCCCGATCAAAGCACCCCAGACATGGGCCGCCCCACCCACCACTGCCATGAACAGGTACTCGATGCCAATCCCCAAGCCAAACGGCGTCGGATTGACGAAGCGCTGCAAGTGCGCATACAGCCAGCCTGAAACACAGGCAAACAACGCAGCGATCAAAAAGATCACCACCTTGGAACGAGCCGTATCGACGCCCATGGCTTCGGCCATCACGACCCCGCCCTTGAGCGCCCGGATCGCACGGCCCTCGCGAGAATCGAGCAGGTTTTGCGTCAGCCAGACCGCGCCGAGCACCACGGCCCAGATCACATAATAGAATTTGCGGCCGTCTCTAAGCTCGGCTCCAAACAGAGTCAAGGCCGGAATGCCCGACATGCCGGTATGACCACCGAGAAACTCGAGATTGCCGAACAGGAAGTAAAGGCTGATACCCCAGGCGATGGTTCCCAGCGGCAGGTAATGCCCGGAAAGCCGCAGAGTCAACAAACCCAGGACAAAGGCCACCAGGCCCGTAACCATCAGGCCGACCAGCAGCCCGATCCAGGGCGAACCACCAAGGGGCGCGAGCCAGCCGGGAAGGCCTTGGGCGGTGGATAGATAGGCCGACGTGTAGGCGCCAAGCCCGACAAAGGCGGCCTGCCCGAAAGAAGTCAGTCCGCCCACCCCGGTAAGCAGCACCAAGCCCAGCGCGACCAGCGCGTAGAGACCGATGTAATTGAGCAAGGTAACGTGAAATTCGGATACCGCCAGAGGTGCGATCAGGAGCAGGCCAACAAATACGGCAAGCAGGAGGCGTGTCGGCATCACTCGTCCTCCTCGACATGGCGTGTCGTCAGCGAACGCCAGACGAGCACCGGAATGATCAGGGTAAACACGATCACTTCCTTGAAGGCGGAGGCCCAGAAGGATGAAAAGGATTCCAGCAAGCCGACCAGGATCGCGCCTGCGGCGGCAATCGGATAACTGGCGAGCCCGCCGACAATCGCGCCGACGAAGCCCTTGAGGCCGATGAGGAAGCCCGTATCGTAATAAACCGTGGTGATTGGAGCGATCAGGACGCCGGAAAAGGCACCGATCAGAACGGCCAGCAGGAAGGAGAGCTTTCCCGCCATCACCGTCGAAATTCCCATCAGGCGCGCGCCTGTACGATTCATCGCGGTGGCGCGCAAGGCCTTGCCATAGATCGTGCGCTCAAAAAATACGGCAAGCACCACGATCAGCAGCAGGCTGGCACCGACCACCCAAAGCGTCTGGCCAGTCACCGTCATGACGCCCCAGTCAAAGCTGGCATCCGAAAAAGCCGGCGTGCGAGAACCTTCGGCACCGAAGAACAGCAGACCCAGCCCCACCAATGCCAGGTGCACCGCCACCGAAACGATCAGCAACACCAGTACGCTGGCCTCGGCCAACGGCTGGAAGGCCAGACGATAGAGCATGGGACCCAGCGGAACCACCAGTGCCAGAACAAGAACGATTTGAGCCAGCAGCGGAAGTTCGTTTGGCTTCAAAAAGAACACCACTGAAGCCGCTGCGGCCGGATAAACCAGATTCCAGCCTATGATCCGCGGAATTCTCCTGGCCATACCCGAACGCAGCGCAAGAGTTATGTCAACCAAGGCCACCAGCAATCCCGCACCGATCAGCAGCCAGAGCGTTCCGGGCGTCTTGCCCGCCTGAAAACTGGCGAGGGTCAAGGCACCGAACGCAACGAACTCGCCCTGCGGAATGAAAATCACGCGAGTGACGGCGAATACGAGTACCAGCGCCAATGACAGCAGCGCATAGATCGCGCCGTTGGTAATGCCGTCCTGCCCCAGCAGGAGTGCAATTTGCAGATCCATTAATTCATTCTCAAATGAACCCGGAGCGCATCTCAAGCACTCCGAGTTTCAAGCCCGCTGGTGACAAACCCACGTCGAATCATTCCGAGGACAAGACAAGCAGGGTCTTGGCACCCTGCTTGTCTTGTCCTTTGTCGGAAGGCCGCTCGGAAGTCGCCTGTTAATCGAGCTTCCAGGCTCCGTTTTCGATCCGCACCATGACGCGGGCACGCTGGTCAAAACCGAGATGGTCGCTGGACGACATGTTGAACACGCCATGCACGCCAACCAGATTCTTGGTGCCCTCGAGCGCATCGCGCAGGGCTGCACGAAACTCCTTGGTCCCCGGTTGCGCCTTTTTCAATGCAGCGGGCACTGCATTCTGCAACAGCAGTCCGGAATCCCATGCGTGGCCGCCGAAGGTCGAGATGCTGCCCTTGCCATGGGCTGCCTCGTACTTGGCGATATACGTCAGGGCCGACTTCTTGATCGGGTTGCTGTCCGGCAATTGCGCTGCCACCAGCATCGGCCCGGCGGGAAGGAAGGTTCCCTCGACGTTCTTGCCGCCGACGCGCAGGAAGTCATTGTTGGCAATGCCGTGCGTCTGGTAGTACTTGCCCGCAAAGCCGCGCTCCTTGAGCGTTACCTGCGGCAAGGCAGCCGGAGTGCCTGAACCTGCGATCAACACCGCATCGGGCTTGGCCGCCATCATCTTCAGCACTTGCCCGGTTACCGAGGTGTCAGCACGGCTGTAACGCTCGTTGGCCACGACCTTGAGCTTGTAGGTATCGGCATATTTGATGAATTCCTGATACCAGCCTTCGCCGTAGGCGTCATTGAAACCGATGAAAGCCACTGTCTTGACGCCCTTGCCCGCCATGTGCGCGGCGATCGCGATAGCCATCTGCTGGTCGTTCTGCGGCGTCTTGAACACCCACTTGGTCTTGGGATTCGCCGGATCGACAATCCGCGCCGACGCCGCCATCGAAATCATGGGCGTTTCAGCCTCCGCCACGACGTCGATCATCGCCAGCGAATTGGGAGTGATCGTCGATCCGACAATCACATCGACCTTGTTTTCCGAAAGCATCTTGCGCACGTTCTTGACCGCCGTCGTGGTGTCCGACGCATCATCGAGAACGATGTAATTCACCTTTTGGCCACCGATGGAGGTCGGCAACAGGGTGATCGTGTTCTTTTCCGGAATGCCGAGCGAGGCAGCCGGGCCCGTCGCCGATAGCGTCACGCCGACTGTAATATCGGCATATGCCGCGAATGTGGTGCACGCCGCCCCTAGCGCAACCGCAAGTTTTCGAAGTTTCATTTAATGACTTCCTCCTGATTTATGTTTATGCAAGTATACAGTATACGTTGTCCATGATCGTCGACCGGCCATGGTAGGTACAACGTGTAGTTCTTGTTCCAGAAAATAGCGGATACAAAGTTCCGGATACTACAGCTAACACGCGCTGCCATCCAGCTATCAGCCTGCCTGAGGCAGCTGCGTCAAGTCCGGCTTACGCAAATGTGTCATACCCAAGGCGCGCAATCAATAGTGATGCCACCACCACAAAGACCCAGCGTACGAAGCCGCTGCCATGACGCAAGGCGAGCCGCGCGCCAAGAAGCGCACCACCAATATTGAATACCGCCATTGCCAGGCCTGTCATCCAAAGTACGTGTCCACTCGGCACGAAATAGGCAAGGGCTGCGGCATTGGTGGAAAAATTCACCACCTTGGCGGCGCTCGACGCGTGCAGGAAATCGAGCCTGAAGAAGCGTACGAAGGCGAAAATCATGAAGCTGCCCGCTCCGGGGCCGAAGAAACCGTCGTAGAACCCCAACACGCTGCCAGCCAGCAACGCCAGCCGGCGTTCCACACGAGGCGTCAGCCGCTCGCCGGATAGCACGCCGAAATCCGGCTTGGCCACGGTATAGACCATGACCAACAACAACAAGCCAAGCACCAGCGGCCGCACCACTTCTTTCGGCAGCCACGCCACAGCCGCGGCACCGGCAAAGGAAAAAACAAAAGCCGCGATCGCGGCTGGCAAGGCGACGCCCCAAGGCAGGGCTATTCGCCGCGCAAAGCGCAGCGCCGCGTTGCCCGTGCCGAAAATGCTCGCCAGCTTGTTGGTGCCGAACACGGTCGCCGGCGACTCGGCAGGCAGGGCCATCAACAAGGTCGGCACTTGAATCAATCCGCCGCCACCGGCCACCGCATCGACGAAACCTGCAAACAAGGCCGCCGCCAGCAGCAGAATCAAGTCGAATTCCGCCATGCCGTCCTGGCTACTTGCCGATGCAGAAGCGGGAGAAGATTTCCCCCAGCAAATCATCAGCCGTGAATTCGCCCGTAATTCGCGACAACGCCTCCTGTGCTAGCCGCAACTCTTCCGCGCAGAGCTCGATCTGATCCAGACGCCGTGCCGCCAGCGCCGACTTTTCGGCGGCAAGCCCGAGCGCTTCCAGATGCCGCTCACGAGCCAGCACAACATCCTCGCCGTGCCCGCTCCAGCCGGCTACCCGCAGCAGCTCGTCGTGCAGGAGGCCCAGCCCCTCGCCACTCTTCGCCGACAAGCGCAAATGCACGCGGCCGGCTTCCACAAAGCGTCCCGCCGCCGCCCCAGCCAGGTCGCACTTGTTCTCGACGACAATGCGCTCGACCCCCGGCGGAAGGCGCACCGCGATTGCATGATCCGCAGGCGTTTCGCCGCTGCGCGCATCGAGCAGTTGCAACACGACATCGGCCCGCTCGATTTCGCGCCAGGCGCGCTCGATGCCGATCTTTTCCACCACATCGTCCGTTTCACGCAATCCCGCGGTGTCGATGATGTGCAACGGTATGCCCTCGACCTGAATGGTTTCGCGCACTGCGTCGCGGGTGGTGCCGGCGACCTCGGTGACAATCGCGCGCTCCTCGCCGGCCAGACGATTGAGCAGGGAGGACTTGCCGACATTGGGCAGACCGGCCAGCACCACGTGCAGGCCGGAGCGCAGCAGACGCCCGGCACGCGCCCGCTCCAGCAACGAAGACAAGTCGCCACGGATAGCCGACAGCCGCTGTGCGGCATCCGTATCCTTGACAATGTCGATTTCCTCTTCCGGAAAATCCAGCGTCGCTTCCACCAGCATGCGCAGCTCGGTAAGCCGCGCCACCAACACGCGCACCTCGCGCGAGAACTCGCCCGACAGCGAGCGCAATGCCGAACGCGCCGCCGCCGCGCTGCCTGCCTCGATCAGATCGGCGACCGCTTCCGCCTGGACCAGGTCGAGCTTGTCGTTGAGAAAAGCGCGCTGCGAGAATTCGCCCGGCTCGGCGACACGTGCGCCCAGCTCAAGACAGCGCGTCAGCAGCATC
>JBAZOF010000025.1:0-17914 GCA_041648855.1 Sulfuritalea sp.
GCCGTGGTACAGATGAATCGGCGCCGCATGGCCCAGGAGCAGGGCATCGCGGATGAGGCCCAGCGCCGGTGCGAGACCGGTGCCCGTGGCCACCAGCAGCAGAGGCTGCTGCGGAGTCGTGGCGCCGTAGTGGAAGTCGCCGTTGGCCCCCTGGATATCCACGGTGTCGCCGACCTGCAACTCGTCGCACAGCCAATTGCTCATCAGACCGTTTCGCATGCGCTTGACGTGGATCTGCAGGTAGGGGTCCTGCTCCGGATGACTGGCCAGCGAATAGCTGCGGACGAGTCCGTCTGCCCGTCGCAGATTGATGAACTGCCCCGGCCGGTAGGGGAGCACGGTGCACGGTTCGAGCACGATGCGGCAGACGTTGGGCGAGAGCCAGTCACGGGTCTGCACCACGGCCTGGGTGTAGAGATCGTTGAGATCCGGCGGGGCGAATTCCATGTCGCCCGTGGGCACGCAGATGCAGGGCAGGAAATAGCCCTTCGCGCTCAACTCGGCCTTCAGGCCTCGCTGGGACTCGGCTGGGATGTCCCCGGCGAGGCACAGGCTCAGGCAGTTCTGGCAGGTTCCGCCGCGGCAGGAAAAAGGCAGGGACACGCCCTGGCGCATGCAGGCATCGAGAATCTTTTCATTCTCGCGACAGTCGAGGATCTGGTCTTTGTAGCGCAGGCGTGGCATGGCGTTCCTGGTTGCCTTGAGGGCGGGTTAAGGGCCGGTCGGGGCGGCCTGGAGCTTGGCGGCCGTCTCGCGGGCGACGCGGAACACCATGCCCAGATTGGCCTTGGGGCGGGCTGCCACGGCCAGCACGTTGTTGGCATCGCCGCGCACCAGCAGCATGGAACCCTTTTCCCCGTCGACCAGCACCAGGCGCAAGTCGCCGCGGGCGATCTCGAGGGCGGCGCGCTCGGCCAGGGCCAGCAGCGAGGCGCACATGGCGGCGTAACGATCGGGATCGGTTTCGGGCCCGAGCACCGAGGCAATCAACAGACCGTCGCCGGAGATGACGGCTGATGCCTCGATGTCGGGGGTCGATGTGTTCATTCCCCGCAGCAGGGCCCGCAGGCCGCTCTTGTAAGCTTCCTCGGTGGTCTGGGCCAGCTTGAATATGGTCATGGCTATCCTTGATTTCGGCGTCGCTGCCGCGGGGGCGGGGCGACGTGGAGGGGCGACTTCCGTCCGCCCCTCCGCCGATTACATGGCTGTTACATCGTCGCTTCCAGCTCGGGCATCGCTGCGCGGGCCTTGGTCAGGGCCATGCCGAGGTTGGCCGACTTGCGGCAGACAAAACAAGCCACCAGGGACTCGTTGGTCTTGCCGCGCATGAAGATGTGCAACAGGTTGTCGCTGTTGACGATGATCTCCTGGAAATAGTGGTGCTGGTCCGTCGCGGGAATGCCGCGGGCCTTCTTGAAGATCTGTTCGATGGTCGTCACGTTGGCGCCCTGAAACAAATCGGCGGTGGCGGCGGCGAGCAGGTCCATCACTTCGTTGGGGTGCGAATCGACGGTCTTGACGCCCAGCAGCATGCCGGATGCCAGGTCGATGAAACCTCCGGCGACGCACTCGGGAATGGAAGAGACAGCTTTTTGCAGGGCTTGATCGAGAGACATTTGTTGTTTACTCCGTTGGTAGGTGAAAAAGTCAAACCCGTTCGGTGACGGGAAGGTGCCGGATTCTTCGATCCGGCTTGGTTGCTTGAGGCGGCGGCATGGTGGCCATCGTCTCGGCAAATTTTTCCAGGAAGCTGACCTGGACTTCTGACTGGACCCAGCGGGGTTCGACGCGCCTTACCGCTTCCAGCGCGTCGAGGGCATTGCTGCCCTGCCAGATCAGGTAGGTGGCGAGCACCGTGCCGGTGCGGCCGAGGCCCGCATAGCAATGCACGGCCACCACCTCGCCGTCGTCGATCAACTGGTCGACGACGCGGCAGATGGCGACAGCCTCCATGATGCTGGGGGCGGCCATGTCCACCACGGGGTGCCAGGCGCTCCTGATGCCGTGGCGCGCCAGGCGGCTGTCATCGAGACGCTGCTCGGTGAGGGTGATCAGCCAGGTGATGCCGACGCGCTTGAGCGCCGCCAGGTCGTAATCCATGTCGTGGAATACACCCGGTATGGGTGTCCCGGCGAGCAGGCCGCGCTCGAGCCAGAGAAAGCCGCGCGGTCCGAAGGCATCGCTGACATAGGTTCGTGCAGCGCTCGGCAGCGGCGGCGGTGGAGTTACCGCTTCGTCGAGTTCCTCGGGGCGGGCATCGGGCGCCGGCACGGCACAGGTGCCGCCCTGGATGAACTCGCGCCCGGCTTGGCTGAGCGGCGCCGCGAAGAAGGCCTGGGTCGGCTGCCGCTCCTGGATCCGGCCTCCGGCCAGCAGCACCAGGTTGCCGCCCAACTGGCGGGCGTGTTGCTGGTTATGGACGGAAACAATCAGGGCGCGCTTTTCGGCTTCCTGGCACAAGTGCCGGATCAGGCGCTCGGCATCTTCATCATTGAGGCCGGTCGTGGGTTCGTCGAGGCAGAGCAGGCGCGGCCCGGCGGCGGCGGCGCGGATGATTGCGACATGCCGCTGCTGGGCCAGGGACAGGCGCACGACCGGTTCGTCCAGTTGCTCCACCAGTTCCCCCACCCCCGCGTCGACCAGCAGGCGTCCCGCCAGCGCACGCTGCTGGTGCTGGCTCAAATTGTTCCGTTCCGGCAGGTTGCAAACGATGTTTTCCTGCACGCTGGACATCATCAGGCGCGCACTCTGGCCCACCAGCGCAGGCATTTCGCCGCTACCCAGCGGACTGCCGAGGAAATTCGCCTCGCCCCAGGTGCGCAGCGACGGATTTGGATTGTTGTGGCCGGCCATGGTGCGCAACAGGGTCGACTTTCCCGTACCGCAGGGGCCCAGCAGGATCAGGATGCCGCGGTCGGACACCGTCAGATCCACTTCCGCCAGCACGACTTTGTGGGCAAAGCCGACACCGTAGCTGCGGAGTTCGAGGATGCCGGGTGTCGTTGCGTTGATGTCGGTCATTGTCAGCGGCGCAAGGCCGGGTCGAGGTTGACGAGCAAGGCCAGCAGCAACTGCTTGACGTCCTGCCGCTGCCGCGCATCCACCTCGAATACCGGCACGTTGAGTCCCAGGGATTGAATCTTTTCGCGGATGGGCACCAGGCTGGAACCCGGCATCAGATCCATCCGGCTGACACCGACCACCACCGCGCCACCAGTGCGGTCGATGAACGGGCGGAAGGCGGTCAGGTAGAGCATCAAGTCGGCGATGGGGTTGGGGCGCGCCTGGTCGAGCATCAGCACGAGGCCCATGCCGCCCTCGGTGAGGATGTCCCACATGAAACTGAAGCGCTCCTGCCCGGGCGTTCCATAAAGGTGCACATTGCTGCCGCCTTCCAGGCGCAGCACGCCGTAGTCCATGGCCACGGTGGTATTCGCCTTGCGCAGGGCCACCTCGTCGGTAGCCTTGCTTTCCGTGCTGACTACCTCGATGTCGCTGACGGCAGCGATGGCTGTGGTCTTGCCGGCACCCATCGGCCCGGCAAAAATGATCTTGTGCTCCATGCTCATGGCCGCGCGACCCTGTTCCAGAGCAGGCCAGGCACCGATCGATCCGGGTGCGGCATGCTGGCTGGCGAAGCGGCTTGCGCCTCCGCCTGGTTTCGGGTCGGCATTCCGCCCGCCAGTTCCAGTGGGCCCCCGCTGAGGGCGGCACTGTACTCGGTGAGGATGTCCCACATGATCTTCTGTTCTCTGCTCATAACCCCGAGACCTTGCTCCAGAGCAGACGCAGCACCGATTGATCCGCCGCGCGCCGGGTTGTCGCCGGCGCCTGCTCAGGCGCGGGTTCCGCCTCCGACGGGCTCAGTGCCGTCGCCCGGCTTACCAGTTCCAGCACGCCGGCGCTGAGGGCAGCACTGTAAAAGCCGTAGGCTTCGCCCTCGTCGACTCCTGCCAGCTTGCGCGCCAGGTGGAGGGCGCTGGGGCGCCGGCTGAGGAAGGCACACAGGCGCATCGCGCTGGGCGTCGCGGGAAGGCGCGAGAGATTGGGCCAGTGCCGCAGCTTGACGACGTCGTACTTGCTGCAGCCGGCCAGCAGCCGTCCGGCGGAAGCGTGGTGCGCGGCGGTCCACAACAGCTCTGCCAGATCCCGTTCAGGAAAGTCGGGAAACGAGCACGTCCTGGTCGGCGCGGTCTGGAAGCTGGCAGCGGGCGTCAGGTAAAAGGCTTCCGCATCGGGCATGAAAGCCACGTAGCGGGAACGCAGCGGGTCGATTATCACTTCGCCCACGCCGTCGAGAAAAATGTGGGTGATGGTGCTGCCGGAGGCGACACGTTGCGCCAAGCCGAGAAAATAATCCTCAGCGGCGAAGGTCTCTCCTTCTCCGGATTGCACGGCAACTGCGGCAGCCTGGCTCATGACCGAGCCGCTCCGCTGTGCTGCCGAATGCGGCAGTCAAGACGATGGAAATGGAGTTGCGATGCGCCCGACAGCGTGCGACAGACGGCAACGCGCCTGCTGCTGCGTGCGGTATGGATTGCTGCTGTGGTGGATTGGCCCATGCGTCGCTCCATGTTCCTGTCGGCCCATCGCGAATGGCGATGAGCGTTCGGATTTCATAAGCGAGGCAATTTTTTGGGCCTCGAGTACATGCTGTTGCTTGCTGCTGGAAAACTCAACGACTATTTTCCAGCTAACGAAAGGCACTTTATCACGGCAATATTACTTTAGGTATCAATTTGTCGAATTGTCGGCAATTGATGGCTTATCGCAAAAGATTGATTCTGCTAAGGAATTCCCCTTCCGGCATCACGGGAATTTTCGGCCTCGACCAGTATCCGGGCCAGTTCCTCCAGCTTGCGGCGTTCGGTGCGGGCCTGCCGGCGCAGTCGCTCGAAGGCAGCCGCCTGGTCGATTCCTTCCGCGCGCATCACCAGGCCCACCGCGGTGGCGATGGTTCGATTGCTGGTCAGCGCGTGCTGCAGGCCGTTGATTTCCTGCGCGCGCGCCAGCGCGGTGCGGATCATGGGCACGATCGCCGAAACCTGTAGCGGCTTGATCAGATAGCCGAGGGCGCCGATCTCCACTGCCTGGCGGACGAACTCCTCGTCGCCATAGGCGGAGAAGAACATGAAGGGCACCGTCGTCTCGTCCCGCAGGCGGTGCGCCAGCTCAAGACCGCTGAGCCCCGGCATGCGGATGTCCAGCAGCGCCAGCGCCGGCGTCTGGCTTTGGCAGAAGGCCAGCGCTTCCAAGCCGTCATGCGCCTCGACGACGTCGAAGCCGGCCTCGCGCAGGCCTTCCGCCAGCGTAAACAGGACCACACGATCATCGTCGGCAAGGAGGATCTTTTCCATGTTGATCAGCCCGCTTCTTTCGAATGAATGTTTCCGACGACCGGGGGTGTCAATCTCAAAGTCGTCAGCATAAAGCCCGCAGCGTCAACTTCATGTTCCAATTTTGCACCCTGATCCGGCAGCAGCGAGCGTACCAGGCGCAGGCCGGTACCGAGGCCCCGGCCGGCGTCGACGTCGATGTCGACGTCGACGTCGGTCGCGCGCCTGTTCTTGACGGCATTGCGTATCACGATGTCTGCGCCGCTGCCGTCGGCGGTCAGCGACACCGTCGGCGCGATCCCGTCCGGCGGCGAATGCTTGACCGCATTGAGGATCAGTTCATTGAGTATCAGGGCCACGGAAACCGCCTCGTCGCTGGCGACCTGCACCGGCCTGAAGGTGGTGCGCTCGTTTTCGATGCAAAACTCCACGGGGCGCGACGAAAGTTCCGCAACCGTCTTGCAGATATTGCGGATGCTGTCGCAGAGGCGGACGGCTTCGTCGGGATCGGCGCCCTGCAAGCCATGCACCACGGCGATGGCATGGACCTGGCTGATGGCGGTTTCGAGTCGCGGGTCGAGCTCCATGAACTTTCCGAGTTCGCGCTGCAGCAGGCCGGCGACGCTCTGCAGGTTGTTCTTGATGCGGTGATGCACTTCGCGCACCAGCGTGTCGCGCTGCTGGCGGGCATCCGCCAGGCGCTGCGCTTCGGTTTGTTTGCGCGCCGTGATGTCGCGAATTACGGTCAGCACCGCCGGCTCGCCGTCGAAGATGATGCGTGCGCCCGCTGATTCGACCGAAATGACTTGTCCGTCGAACGCAAGGTGATGCCGTTCGAGCGGAGCGGTCTGGGATGTCTCGCCACTCATCAGGCTGGCGATGCGCGCTTCGGTGATCGGCCAGTCGTCGGGCATGACCAGTTCGTGCCAGTTTCGCCCGATCAGCGATGTCACGCTGTCGGCATGGAGGAGGCGAGCCGTGGCGTCGTTGGCGAAGATGATGATGTCCTTGCGGTGAACGAAAATGGCATCGGGCGAGGCCTGGAAGAACGAGCGGTAGAGTTCCTCGCTGTCGCGCAGCCCTATCTCGCGTTGTCTCAGGGTCTCCAACAGTCGGTTGAAGGCGCCGATCAGCTGGCCTATTTCGTCCCGCCTGGTGATCGGCAGAGGTAGTAGAGGCTGGCCTTTGTCAGACAAAGTCGCGAGCGTTTTCACGGCATCGAGCATCGGTGAAAGCTGGCGGCGCAACATCCACCAGGTCGCACCGCCCGCCAGCAGTGTGAGAATGACCGCGGCCAGCAGCATGCGCTGCTGCATGGCATCAATCGGGGCAAAGGCTTCTGCCGTGGGCAGCGTGGCTGCAATGACCCAACCTGCCACGGGGATGTGCTTGGCGGAGACCAGCACCTCCACGCCACGTGAGTTGGTGTAGACGGCGGAACCCTCGTAGCCCTGAATGAAACGGTCGCTCGCCGGGTTGCTGCCGGGAGCGGGCAGCGGCTGCATGACGCGGCTCTTGTCGGTGGCCGTGACGACCAGCCGATCTTTTGGGATGAAAAGTACATAGCCGCCGGTCTTGCCGTAAGGGTTTTCAATAATCCTGTCCAGGAAATTGGCCTTGTCCAGATTCACCACCCCGGACAGGGCGCCGATTACCTTGCCCTGAGTATCGCGAATGGGAGACGTCATGCCGAATACCGGAGCATGCAGCTGTTTGCCCATGACCGGTCGGCCTACCGTCGATCTTCCCTCCTTGAGCGCGGCGGCCACGGTATCGATGTCCATGTAATTGACGCCGATCCGTCCGACCGAGCGCGGAACATCCGCGATCGCCCTGCCATCAGGCCCGCAGGCGATGAACCCGCCGCTGAACGAAGCCCGAAGAAGCGGGCGGTTTTCGAGGAGTTCCTGCACGGCCGTATCGTCCGCAATGGTCGGGCCAAGTCCTGCGGCAACTGTTTCCAGCGCGCTCAGGCGGTCTTTCAGCTCGTGATTGATCTCTTCGGCCAGGATGGACACCGCCGACAACTGCTGGTCGGCCAACAGGGCGTGCATATCCTCGCGCAGCATCCGGCTGCTGTAGAAAGCCAGCGACCAGAGGCCGAGCAGAAAAATCGCCAGCGTGAACAGGGTCACCCTGGTCTTGAGCGACCCCCGCTGAGACATGTTGCTCAGGCGCATCCGGTGCCTTGCTGCTGGTGGTTCCATGCTGCGATCACGGGCGCCGTCAATGTCAGGCGCGTCAGCATGACGTTCTCCTGATCCGCTTCATAGGTCGCGCGCGCTCCCGTTTCCGGCAGCAACGAGCGCACCAGGCGAAGCCCGGTGCCGAGGCCCTGGCCGCCATCGATGTCGATCTCCAGCCCACCCCCGTTCTTGATGGCATTGCGGATGACGACATCCGCGCTGCTGCCGTCGGCGGTCAGCGACACCGTCGGCGCGAAGCCCTCCGGGGGGGAATGCTTGACCGCGTTGAGGATCAGCTCATTCAGCACCAGGGCCACTGAAACTGCCTCGTCGCTGGCGATCTGGGTCGGCCTGAAGGTGGTCTGTTCATTTTCGATAGTGAAATTCACCGGCCGCAATGACAGTTCGGCAACGGACTTGCAGATATTCCTGACGCTGTCGCAAAGCCTTACGGTCTCGCTGGGATGGTCGCATTGCAGGCCATGAACCACGGCAATCGCATTGACCTGGCCGATTGCCGTCTGCAGGCGGGGATTCAGTTCCGTGAATTTGCCCAGCTCGCGCTGCAGCAGTCCGCTGACGCTTTGCAGGTTGTTCTTGATGCGATGATGCACTTCGCGCACCAGCGCGTTGCGTTGCAGCCTTTCCTGTTCGAGTCGCAGCTGCTCCTGGCGCCGGCGCTCGGTGAGGTCGATGAATCTGCCCTGCGCTACGGTGTGGTCGCCGAGTTCGATCAGTGTCGCGCGAATTTCCACTTCGACCCGGCGGCCGTCCTTGCAGAGCACCAGGCTTTCGATGGGAGCAAGCCTGCCCGTGCTGAAGATCCTTGCGAACTCCTCCCTGATCCGCGGCAGTTCCTCGGCGGGATGAATTCGTTCGACGGACATGCCCCGCAGCTCATCCTCTTCATAGCCGAGCAGCGCGGCAAACCGCGGGTTGACCTCTTCCAGCGTGCCGTCCCGGGTGCCGATGGCGATCGGGTCCGTGGCATCGCGAAACAGGGCTACATAGCGTTTTCTCGACTCGATCAGTTGCGCCGCGAATTCCACTCGTTTGCTGATGTCGCGCACGATGAAGCTGGTGATGCGTTCGCCATTCTTGCCGGTGAACGTGGCTGAGGAAATTTCGGCGGGAAACTTCCTGCCGGTCTTGTCGACCAATGTCAGTTCCCCGCTGAACTGGCCGGTCGCCTGGTACTGCTTCGACCCCTCTATGGCGCGCGGGTCGCTCGTGTCGATCAGGCCATACCATCCGCAATTGCGCAACTCGGCGTCGCTGGAGCCGAACATGTTCTGCGCCGCCTCATTCGCCGCCAGAACGTCGCCATCGGGCGTCACCAGCAGAACGGCGTCCAGGCTCGCCTCGAACAGCGAGCGAAACAGCTGCTCGCTGGCGCGTGCCTGTTGTTCGGAACGTTCGCGCTCGGTAACCTCGGTATGGATGATGACAACCTTGTCGATGTCTCCGCGCAAGGGCGAAGCCGTCATGGTGAACCAGCGCTGCCGGGTCGGCGAATGGCAGGCATATTCGAGCCGGAAGACGGGCAGCCGCCCTTCGATTACGGCGCGGATGCCTTCGCATACCTTGCCGCCTTGATCCGACAGGCTACCCTCACCGGCCTGGCGGCAAATATCGAGATAATTAATTCCGACTTCCGTGCGCGGCGCGGGATTGCCGGGCTGCGGACCGTTCTCGCGGGCGAAACGCCGCCAGGGCTCGTTGACCGCCAGGATGACTCCGTCGCGATCCAGTACGGCGATCGACGACGGCACCAGGTCCAGGATGCGACGGCTGAGTTTCATGCTGTGCGGCGGCGCCTCTGCGACGCTTGCACGGCGTGTTTTACTAGTGTTCATCAATATCCGTGACAGCATGGGCCAGAATATTTCCTGCCTGGCAGGAAAGATTGGAATCGGGAGCGACTGCGACCGCGGTCGCAGAGGCATTTCCATTTCGTATCGCGGCCCTAGTATATTTGCTTCGGTGCATGTCGCGCCAAGGCGGCTGGTTGATCCGCGATTGCCCGGCATGCCGATGGCCGGGGTTATTGAGAGGAAGTCTGAGGCGTGACCAGAGGGCGAGTACCCATACAACGCAAGGCGAGGTTGCTGCGATCGCTGACCGGCTTGTTCGTTCCTCGCTCCAAGCTTCCTCCCGAGATGGAAAGAGGCCGGGACCTGCTCAAGGCGGTCGACGCCGGCGGCATCCCGCTCAATCCCGCCATCGTCAACCACATTGCGCGCAACCTCGGGCTGGAAGTCGCCCCCAGCGCCCCGGTGGAGGAGACCATCGGCCGCATTCGTGCCGCGGTCGAACGGGGCTTGCAGGCTGCCGCCGCGGAGCGCGGATTGCGCTAGAGTCTGTCGCTACAGGCATCGTTCAGCAAGGAACCCAGATGAACATCAACGTTGTTGCCACCACCCCGTTCCAGGACCAGAAGCCGGGCACCTCGGGCCTGCGCAAGAAGGTCGCCGTGTTCAAGTCGGCCAATTATCTGGAGAATTTCGTCCAGGCGGTGTTCGACACCATTTTCGACCATGCGGCCGCGCCCGCCGGCAGCACGCTGGTACTGGGCGGCGACGGGCGCTATTACAACCGCGAGGCGATCCAGATCATTTTGCGCATGGCCGCCGCCAATGGCGTCGCGAAGGTGCTGGTGGGGCAGGGCGGCATCCTGTCTACGCCGGCGGCGTCCGCAGTGATACGCAAGTACAAGACCCTCGGCGGCATCATCCTCTCCGCCAGCCACAATCCGGGCGGGCCGGACGGCGATTTCGGCATCAAGTACAACACCGCCAACGGCGGCCCGGCGCCGGAAAAGATCACCGACGCGATCTTCGCCCGCAGCCGCGAGTTGAGCCGTTACCGCATCATCGATGCGCCCGATGTTCCGATCGACCGTCCGGGGATGGTTGCCTTGGACGGCATGACGATCGAAGTCATCGACCCGGTGGCCGACTACGCCGAACTCATGGAATCGCTGTTCGATTTCGCGGCAATACGCCAACTCATCGGCGGCGGCTTCCGTTTGTGCTTCGATGCGATGCACGCGGTCACCGGGCCCTATGCCAGGGAGATTCTCGAAGGGCGGCTCGGCGCGCCGGCCGGCACGGTGATCAACGGTGTGCCCCTGCCTGATTTCGGCGGCGGCCATCCCGACCCCAACCTGACCTATGCCGACCAACTGGTGGCGATCATGTACGGGCCGGACCGAAATGCCGCGCCTGATTTCGGCGCCGCTTCCGACGGCGACGGCGACCGCAACATGATTCTCGGCCGCCACTTCTTCGTCAATCCGTCCGACAGCCTCGCCCTCATCGCCGCCAATGCCACGCTGGCACCGGGCTACGCGGCCGGGTTGGCGGGCATCGCGCGCTCGATGCCGACCAGCGCGGCGGCCGACCGCGTCGCGGAAAAACTCGGCGTGCCCTGTTACGAGACGCCGACCGGCTGGAAGTTTTTCGGCAACCTGATGGATGCCGGCAAGGTGACGCTTTGCGGCGAGGAAAGCTTCGGCACCGGCTCCAGCCACGTGCGCGAAAAGGACGGCCTCTGGGCGGTGCTGTTCTGGCTCAACATCCTCGCCAAACGCCGCCTGCCGGTCGAGGAGATCGTGCATCGCCACTGGGCGGAATACGGCCGCAACGTCTATTCGCGCCACGATTACGAGGCGCTGTCGGCCGATGCGGCGGCGGGTGTCATGGCGCATTTGAAGGCCCGGTTCGGCGTCTTGCCAGGGCAGAGTTTCGGCGACTACCGCGTGAAGTTCTGCGACGACTTCAGTTACACCGATCCGATCGACGGCAGCCTCAGCACGGGGCAGGGTTTGCGCATCGGCTTCGACGATGGTTCGCGCATCGTTTTCCGCCTCTCTGGCACCGGCACCGAGGGCGCGACGCTACGCATTTATCTCGAAGCCTTCGAAGCCGATCCGGCGCGGCAGAAGGTCGATGCGCAAGAGGCATTGGCGGCGCTGATCGGCATTGCCGACGAGCTGTCGCAACTGAAGCAGCGCACCGGGCGCGAGCGGCCGACGGTGATCACCTGATCGCCATGAACGGTGAATACCGGCGGCAGAGGCGAGGAGGGCGGCCATGAAGCGACTGCTGTGGGTACTGCTGCTGGGCAGTTCTCTGGCCTGGGGCCAGGCGCTGGAGATCATCGATCTGCGCCACCGCAGCGCCGAGCAGCTGCTGCCGCAGTTGATGCCCTTCGTCGAACCGGGCGGGGCGCTCAGCGGCATGAACGGCAAGCTGTTCTTGCGCGCATCCGGCCGCAACCAGGCCGAAATTCGCCAACTCGTTGCCGCGCTCGACACCCCGCTGCGGCGGCTGATGATCAGCGTGCGGCAGGAGGGCGCCGACAGCGATTCGGATCGCGGCGCGGGCATCAGCGCCCGTGTGAAAGTCGGCGCTGGCGGTACGGCGATCAGCGGCCGCGGGCATCTCACCCAGTCGGACAGCCGAAGCCGGCGCGACACCCTGCAGCAGGTGCAGACCATCGACGGCGGCCGCGCCGCGATCATGGTCGGCCAGAGCTATTTCCTGCCCCTGCGGCAAGTGGTGACGACACCGCAGGGCGTCATCGTTTCCGAAAGCCTCGTGCAGCGCGATCTCGGCACCGGCTTCGTCGCCGTGCCGCTTCTCAACGGCGATCGCGTGACGCTGGAAATCAGCCCGCGCGACGACACGCCGGGGCCGCTGCCGGGTTCGGTGAACGTGCAGCGTTTGTTCACCACGGCCAGCGGCCGGCTCGGCGAATGGCTGGAACTCGGCGGCTCATCGGGCGAGCAAAGCGGCAGCTCGGCCGGCATCGCCAGCGTCGGTACGCAATCGGCGTCGCGCCAGCGCCGACTTCTGCTGAAGGTGGAGGAACTGCCCTGAGGCTAAGCCTTGGCCGCGGCCGCGGCTTCACCCCTGGGATGCGCCAGCAGGTTGTGGCGCACGAAGTCGATGTGGCCGCGCAAGCTGTAGAACAGGTCGCCGAAGGATGCGGGAATGACAATGCGGTTGACCGCGGACTCGATGTGGTCGAGCGGGCGCAGCAGTTCCTCGCGCCGCGCGGCATCCACGTCCGGCTTGAAGGCCTCGCGTTCCAGTTCCAGCAACACTTGGTACCAGCGGTAGATGCGCGATTCGACGCGCCAGCGGTAGATCATGGGCGCGAACTTCAGCGCCGGCAGGAGCAGCAGCACCACCGGCACCAGGAAGGCCAGCACGCGCGCGATCAGGCTCGCCAGCCAGAAGGGGAAGCTGCGGTAGAGGAAGCTCTTGCCCGACGTGTAGTAGCGGGCGGCATCGGGGCTGATGCGGAATTCGCCTTCCTGCGCTGCCGGAAATTCACCGGCCTTGCGAAACATGCTCGCCGGGCCGTGGATCTCGCGCGCCGCTTCCAGCAGCAGGTCCGACAGCGCCGGGTGCAGCGAATCGCGGGCGATCAGTTGCACGGTAGGGCCGACCAGGTGCACGTCCTCAGGCGGCAGGTCGGCGCCGAGGTCGAGGCCGCCGCGGGGCAGCAGCAGCTTGTTGAGCACCTTGACGCGGCGGACATAGGCATCGGTCTGCACGAAGCTGAACAAGCGCACGCCGCCCTGGCGCAACAGCTTGCGCATCACGCTGCCGGCCGTGGAATCGCCCATCAGGAATACGGCATCGACGCGCCCCGCGAGCAGTTCCTTGCCCGGGTCCTCGAAATCGGTCTCGTCGAAAATCGTATCCGCCCCGGGGACGATGCCGTTCGCCTTGAGCAGCGCCAGCGCCAGGTCGTGCGGGCCGCTGCCGGCGGGGCCGACGTTCAGGCGCTTGCCCTTGAATTGCGAAAGCAGTTCGCGCTTTTCGCCGCGGTAGAAGATCATCAGCGGCTGGTAGGACACGCTGCCGAGCGACATCAACTGGTCGAAGCTCTTGTCGCCGGCTGCGCCGCCGAGCACGAAGCCGATATCGGCTTTGGCCTTGGGGTCCGCCAGCCGTCGCAGGTTTTCCGGCGAGCCGTCGGAAGGAAGGATCTTCAGCGTCACGCCTTCGCGGGCGAGGATCTTCTGGTATTTCTCGGCCGTGCGATAAAACGTGCTGCCGGCCGGGCCGCTGGTCATCGTCAGCGTGCGCGGCGCCGCGGTGTTGAGGAAGAAGAAGGCGGCGGCACTCACGGCGAGGCAGACGACCACGATCGAGCCGATCGAGATCACCATGCCCCGCCCGAAGACAGCAACGAGGCGGGCCCAGGCCCTGGTCAGCAGAATTTTCGGAGATGTCATCGCGGTGCGCTGTCCTTCCTGACCAGCTGCTTCATGAAGGCGGCTTCGCTCTTGGTGATGCGGGCTTCCTTCTCCGGTCCCATCGAATCGACGAGTTGCACGAACTCGTCCAGGGCAAGCGCTGCCGAAAGCGCGCGGTCTTCGCCGCCAACCCGCTCGCGCAGGATCAGCAGGCCGCTGCCGGTCAGCGCCATCGTGTAGTGGCGGCCTTCGCTGCGCGCATTCAGCCGGGCGACGGCGGCGGTGGCACGGGTCGAGCGCATGAGGTCGCGGTGTCCGGGATGAAGGAAGCCCCTAGGGCGTTCCGATGTAGTCGCGCTTGCCGATTTCCACGCCGTTGTGACGCAGGATGTTGTAAGCCGTCACCAGGTGGAAATAGAAATTCGGCATGGCGTAGCCGAGCAGGTAGGTCAGGCCCTTGAAGCTCATGTCCTGTCCGCCCGCCTTGAGCGCGATGTCCCGCTCCTCGGAACCATCGATCTGTGTCGCGGAAAACGATTCGACGAAGGTGATGATCCTGGCGATGCGTGCCCGGAGCTCCTCGAAGCTCTGCTCGGTATCCTCGAATTTTGGCACCTCGACGCCGGCCAGTCGGGCGACGCAGCCCTTGGCGTGGTCGGTGGCGATCTGAACCTGCTTCACCAGCGGCAGCATGTCGGGGAACAGCCGGGCCCCGAGCAGAACGGCCGGATCGATCTTCTTCGCCGTCGCATGGGCCAGCGCCCTGCCGAGGATGGCATCCAGATTGCGCAGCATGTTGGCCAGGCGCGGTGCGCTGGCTTGGTACATCGAGATGGTCATGATCGGGCCTCCGTGAATCATGCATTCTGCCATTGATGATCCGGTGCGGAGGGGCAACAGTGCTTTGCGTCATTTCCCTCGCCGTCCCACCAGCGCCGACTTTCCGCCAAGATTGAAATCCACCCGATTCCAGCCGATGATGAGCCCCACGGGAGGAATACAAATTGCGCATCGGATTTTTCGGAGCAGCAGGCGAAGTAACCGGCTCATGCACCCTGGTCGAAACGGGAGACTGCCGGTTTCTGGTCGATTGCGGCATGTTCCAGGGCGGGCGCGAGGCGCGCGCCAAGAACCTCAATGCCCTCAAGTTCGGCGTCGACGTCCGCTCCATCGATTTCGTGCTGCTGACGCATGCCCACATCGACCATTCCGGCCTGCTGCCCATGCTGTCGGTGCTCGGCTATCGCGGCCCGGTCTATGCCACGCCGGCCACGATCGATCTGCTCCATGTGCTGCTGCGCGACAGCGCGCACATCCAGGAGAAGGAATCGGAATGGCAGCTGCGCCATCAGCGGCGGCGCGGCGCAAGCAGCAAACCCGGCCTGCAGCCGCCGCTTTACACCGTGGCGCAGGCCGAAGCGTCGCTCAAGCTTCTTCGCCCTGCCCCTTACCGGGAGTTGATTCACCCGGCCGGGACCGTCGCGGTCAACTTCCATGACGCCGGCCACATCCTCGGTTCCGCCTGGCTGGAGGTGACGGTCAGCGGCGAGGGCAGGCCGCGCCGCATGGTTTTTTCCGGCGACATCGGCATGTCCGGCCGGCCGGTGCTGCGCGACCCGGAAAGGGTTGTGCCCGAAGCCGATGTCCTGTTGATCGAATCGACCTACGGCGATCGCCTGCACCGCCCCCTGGCCGAAACCGAGGACGAAATCGTGGCGACCTTCGAGCGCACGCGCCATACCCACGGCAACCTGATCATGCCCGCCTTCGCCGTCGGCCGCACCCAGGAAATCATCTATATCCTGGCCGACCTGGTGCGCCGCCTGCGCCTGGCGCCGCTCAAGATCTACGTCGATTCGCCGATGGCGGCGGCCGCCACGCACATCACGTGGGAGCATCCCGATCTGATGGACAGCGAGACCCGCGAGCTGATCGCCTGGATGCGGCGGAACCCGAAACAGATGCAGGTGGAATTCGTCGCCGACGCCGAGGGCTCGCGAGCGCTGAACGAGGTTCGCAGCGGCGCGGTCATCATCTCGGCCAGCGGTATGTGCGAAGCCGGTCGCATCAAGTACCACCTGCGCGAGAACCTGCCGCGCAGCGAATGCAGCATCCTCATCACCGGCTTCCAGGCGGCGGGGACATTGGGCCGCCGGCTGGTCGACGGCGCCCGTCTGGTGCATATCTTCGGCAAGGCGGTTCCGGTCCGGGCCGCGATCCATACCGTGGGCGGCCTGTCGGCCCATGCCGATCAGGCCGGCCTGATCGACTGGTTGCGCGGCTTCCACAAGCCGCCGAAGCATGCCTACGTCGTGCATGGCGAGCCTGCCGCCTCGGCCGCTTTCGCGCAGGCGATTCACGATCAGTTGGGCTGGCCGATGCCGCACCTGCCGCTCATGGGCGAGAGAATCAACCTGTAGGAGGACCGCATATCGGCGGCACCGGCACGATGTCCGGAATGGCCGCATTGCGCATAGCTGCTGTCGCGTCGCTTCAACGGACCCGCAGTGCCCGCAGGGCAGGGCGCAGCCCCAGCGTCAGCGGCAACACCAGCAGCACGACTGCCGCGATCACGCCGCAGGTGCGCGGCACGCCGATCGCATCCCCGAGCAGGCCATAGAGCACCGGCGACACGGCGCCCGCGCCGATCGTGAGCGTGTAGAAGACCCCGAAAGCGCGAGCCCGTCGCGCGACCGGCACGAGTTCCGGCACCGTTCCGTAAAGTATCGACGACGTGCCGTTCAGCGCGATGCCGATCGCCGGCAGCAGCAGCATCGACGCCTCCAGCGAAAGCGGCAGCAGCGCGACGATGCCCGCGGCGGTGGCAAGCTCGGTCAGGATCGTCGTGCGCAGCACGCCGGCGCGTGCGGCAATCAGGCCGCAGAGGAATTTTCCCGCGGCACCGCCGGCGAAGACCAGGCTCAGCGCGAAGCCGGCCTGAGTGATCGACGCGCCTTTGGCGATCAGCAGGAAGGGCAATAGCGTCAGAAAACCCATGCGTGTTGCGCTGTCGATGAAGCCGATCGCCGACAACGAGACGAAGCCCGGGGTCGCCATCGAGCCGGTCGCGGCGCCTGCCGCGGCTGCCGCTGCCGGCGCATCCGGCGGCGACGCCGCCGCGGGCAATGCGCGCGGAACGGCAAACCAGATGGCAAGCGCCGCGCCGAGGCCGAGCGCGCCCATCAGCGATGTCACCGCATGCCAGTCGAGCACCGCAAGCAGCGCCGCGCAAAGCGCCGGCAACAGCACCTTGCCGACGTCGCCGGAAAAATTGTAGGTACCCAGCGCGGCGCGCAGCTGCGTGCCTTCGAACGCGCGGGACGTGAGCGCGGCGCCGAGCGGATGCTGCACGCTCGCCCCGGCGCCGCTCAGCATCAGGCACAGCGCGAGGCCGAGAAATCCTCCGGTCCAGCCCGACACGATGAACCCGGCCGCGGCCACGACCGTGCCAAGCGCAAGCAGCAGGCGCTCGCCGACGCGCTCGGCGAGGAGGCTCGACGGCACCTGCAAGGCCGCCATCGAACCGGAATACAGCATCTTGAGCATGCCGACCTGAGCGAAGGACAGCCCGAATGCCGCCTGCCAGATCGGAAACAGCACGTACAGCAGATCGGCGAATCCGTCGTGCAGCACGTGCGCGCCGCAGCACGCGGCAAGCGTTCGCCGGCTCCGCAAACGCAGGGGTGGATCCGATGCAGCGAGCGCGGCGGTGCCCATGCGATGGGTGCGGTTCTAAGGCTGCTGCCGCGGAACGGCCCGCTCCAGGCCGTGGGACCGATATATCTGCGTGACGGCTTCCGTGGCGAAATAGTCGAGCAGCGCACCGCCCCATTCGCCACCATCGCCGATGAGTCCGCAGTCGGTGCGACCGATCTCCCCTTCTTCATCCCTTGCCCAGGCCGCCGGTTGCACGAAATCGAACAGGTCGGGGAAGATGCGCCGGTAACGCAGCGCCAGATGATAGAAGACGGCGGCGACGTCGGCCCGATTGTCGGCCAATGCCTGGGGCGCCTCGCGGTGGTGGATCGACCCGCCATACAGCAGCTTCCCGGGGTCGGGCTGTCCGGGCGGATGGTCGAGAAACCCGAGCGTCACGCCCTCCACCGCCGCAAGACGGCGCAAGGCGCCGAGATAGGTCTCGTAGCTCACGCTTTCGCTGACCGGATTGGATATGAACA
>JBAZOF010000026.1:0-17804 GCA_041648855.1 Sulfuritalea sp.
AATGCCGGAGGCTGCGGTGGCCGCCAGCTTCCTGTGCACCTGACTGTTGAGTAATCTCTTTTGTTGGCGGAGCAGATTGTCTGTCAAGGGACGACCAGAAGAGTCGGCGCTGGCAGCACGGCGGAATTGGATCGGGGAGGCGTGACCCCGGCCGGCGCCTGGCTTGTTCCGCTCGTTTCCAGCGCAAGTATCCGAACTGTCCGATCAATTTGAACGCGATGACATTTAATTGTTGATTTACACATTCCTGTTCTTGCTTTGCCTCGCTGCAATCACGATGCGCATCAGGCGCAATTGCGCCTGCAAGCCGTGGCATGCCGTTCATTACGCGGTGCTGGTGATGATCGGTGCGTACGGATTGCTGAGTCTGCTTCTTGCATACGCAAATATCTACATCTCCCTGGAAATACTCGACGGCGCCATGCTGGTAATGCTGGCGGCGAGCATTTGGACTATCAGAAGAACTGGCGGAACCGTTCTCGCTGGTCAACCGGTAGTTGGCTATGCCCGATACGACGCGATACCGTATTTGGCCGCATGGGCGCTGAGCGCTTGTGTTGGCGTCATGTTTTTCACCCCCGAACTGGTGCCGTCATCGATGACGGGCGATGCTCCGCGGCATCTTCTGCATGCCATGAAATTTACATCGCTAGAAATGCCATCGCAGGCTTGGGCTTACAAGCCAGCCTACTATTTGACGGCAGGACTGTTTCTCTCAGCGCGGCTGCCGCTGGATGCTGACCAGGTTTTTGTTCTGTTCAACATCGGCGTCTTCGGACTCTCAGTGAGCAGTTGTGCTGTTGCCGCCGATTCGGTGTTCAGGAATCAGCGCTTGCCGGAAAGGCTGGCAGCAGTGCTTCTGGTTACCTTCGGGTATCACTTGTTTGCCCTGCAATATGGTTACTTTACCTTGCTGCTGAGTTCGGCTTTTCTCTTCGCAAGCATTGCAACGCTATCCGACTACTTCGATCAAGGGCATGACTTTCTTCTTGGTCTGGCGTCTTTATTCGCAGCCGGCGTCGCCCTTACTCATGCTTTCCTGCTCCCAGATCTTGTCATCTCTCTGGGCGGTGTACTGGTACTTCGATGCAGTCTGCACGGCGTCGACAGGGGCGGAGAAACAAGAAGATTCATCCGATATTTGCTTCCATTGATTGGCGTGGCGCTAGCCTCCAACGCTGGCCTTCTGGATAGCACGAGGATTGCCAAAGTCATCAGTACCCCCGGGTTTGTCGATCCGGATCCGATGATCAATCTGATCCCCTTCATTCCTGCGGCAATTGTGTATTTCCTCCTGTTCAGACGGGAGAGCAGGGTTCAGTTGCAGAGCTTTTTTTTACTGGCAGCAGTTGCGTTCACATTCTTGATGCTGGCCCTTCCCAAGGGCGCCAACGTCTCTGCCTACTACGTGAATCGAAATCAAATAGTTCTTTTGCCCCTGCTGTCGTTCGTCGCGATGGCCCTTGTTTCGCGCCTGAGAGAAAAGCTGCCCGGAGCGGCTCTTCTCTTGTCGTCGATGGTCGGCGCCTTGTTGTTGCTCCCCTATTGGATGAATAGCTATACGCCGCTTGCCTTGGTCGAGGGCCTATCCAATCAGGTGTTCTTGGAAAGGCTGCTCGAAGGCGACGATATGGTCTTTTCCAAGAATTCAATCACGGCGAGCTATTCGCCCCTGCAAATGACCGGACGGGATCGCGAAGAGTTGGTAAAGATGGGAAAGGGTGAATCCCGGTGCGTGATGCCGGGGACGCGCAGGCTGTTGGTTCTCGGTACTGATCATCAGGTAATTTGGCTTGGCATCTACTTGGGAGTCCAGCCCTCCTTGGCGCGCCGAGATCGGATGTATGTGGTCCCGGATGAGTTTGCCAAGGATTTGAATAGATGGATTTTGGATCCGGCGTTTACCCAGATTGCTGTCATAAAACATCTGAATTATCTGATCGATGCCGAGGACCTGAAATATGTCAGGGCGAATGCGAATCTGGTGTGTGAGGGGGATTCGTTCGCGATTTACAGAAAGTCGCGGGATCCGTTGCTTCCAAGGCAGACGAACCGTGTGGTGACCACGATAAACAATCCCCTTATCCCCAAATAGAAATAATCGCATTGGCGTGAGCAGGGGAAATTGCTAGCCTTCGGAATTCGAAGAATAACTACTATTCTAGGAGGCTCGGCATGGCGTTGGTCAATCCGCACGGTGGCGGCAATCTGCGACCTTTGTTGCTCGAAGGTCAGGCATTGCAGGCTGAACTGGCGCGAGCCCGATCTTTGCCCAAGGTCAAGGTGAGTTCGCGCGAGAAGGGCGACATCATCATGCTCGGCATCGGTGGTTTTACGCCTCTTGAAGGCTTCATGACTCATGCCGACTGGCAGGGTGTCTGCGACGGCATGAAAATGGCCAACGGCCTGTTCTGGCCGATTCCGATCACGCTGTCGACCGATACAGCCACTGCCACAGGCTTCCACACTGGTGGCGATATCGCCCTGATCGATCCCGAAGATGATTCGATTCTCGCCACCATGAAGGTGACCGAGAAGTACTCGATCAACAAGGCGCACGAGTGCGCCACGGTGTTCAAGACCACCGACTCGGAACATCCCGGCGTCAAGATGGTCATGGATCAGGGCGACGTCAATCTTGCCGGCCCGATCAAGGTTCTCTCGCAGGGCGATTTCCCCGAAAAGTATGGTGATCTCTTCCTGTCGCCGAAGGAAACCCGTGCCAGGTTCGAGGCCATGGGCTGGAGCAAGGTCGCAGCCTTCCAGACGCGCAACCCGATGCACCGCTCGCACGAATATCTGGCCAAGATCGCCATCGAGACCTGCGACGGAGTGCTGATCCACTCGCTGCTGGGCAACCTGAAGCCCGGCGACATTCCTGCCGACGTACGGTCCGAAGCAATCGCCACGCTGGCCGAGCAATATTTTGTCAAGAACACCGTGCTGCAGGCAGGCTATCCGCTCGACATGCGCTATGCCGGTCCGCGCGAAGCGCTGCTGCATGCATTGTTCCGCCAGAACTACGGCTGCTCGCACCTGATCGTCGGGCGCGACCACGCCGGCGTCGGCAGCTACTACGGTCCCTTCGACGCTCATCACATCTTCGACGAGATCCCCAAGGGCGCGTTGGAGACCCAGCCACTGAAGATCGACTGGACCTTCTGGTGCTACAAGTGCGGCGGCATGGCCTCGGCGCGTACCTGCCCGCATGGCGAGGCGGATCGCTTGCTGCTTTCCGGCACCAAGCTGCGCAAGATGCTTTCCGAAGGCGGCGATGTGCCCGCCGAGTTTTCTCGGCCCGAGGTGCTGGAGGTGCTGCGTGCCTACTACGCCAGTCTGGCTGAACATGAGAAGGTCGAGGTCAAGTTGTCCGGACATTCGGCCCGCTGAAGAATCTGAGCCCCAGCTTTTCAACTGCAATTTTTGATGATCAACACCGTAACCGAGGAGTAAAACCAAATGCCAACCTTTGTTCGTACCGAGAAGTGCGATGGCTGCAAGGGGCAGGACAAGACCGCCTGCATGTACATCTGCCCGCACAACCTGATGAAGCTGGACAAGGACGGTTCCGAAACCGGCCATGCCATGAAAGCCTTCAACCAGGAGCCGGAGCAGTGCTGGGAGTGCTACTCCTGCGTCAAGATCTGCCCGCAGGGCGCCATCGAATGCCGCCACTACGCCGACATTGTGCCGCTGGGCGGTTCGGTGCAGCCTCTGCGCGGTTCCGATTCCATCATGTGGACCATCAAGTTCCGCAACGGCACGCTGAAGCGTTTCAAGTTCCCGATCCGTACCACCGCGGAAGGCTCGATCGATCCTTACGGCAACAAGCCGATGCCGAAGATGTCCGAACTCACCGTCGATGGCGTGTTCACCCGCGCCGTCATGGGTGGTTTCCGCGCCGGCAACCCTGCTGAACTGATCCGCAAGTAACTGACCAATCGAGGAACCAAAAATGGCTGGAACATTTGAAGCACCGGAAGTCGTCTACGAAGAACTGGACGTTCTGCTTGTCGGCGGCGGCATGGCCTGCTGCGGCACCGCTTACGAAATCATGCGCTGGGCCGAAGCCCTCAAGGCCGAGACCGGCAAGGAACTCAAGATCAAGCTGGTCGACAAGGCCGCCATGGACCGCTCCGGCGCCGTGGCGCAGGGCTTGTCCGCGATCAACACCTACATCGGCGACAAGCAGGATCCCGCCGACTACGCGCGTATGGTCTCCAACGACCTGATGGGCATCACTCGCGACGACCTGGCCTACGACGTGGGCCGCAACGTCGACGACTCCGTGCATCTGTTTGAAGAGTGGGGTCTGCCCATTTGGAAGACCGACGCCGAAGGCGTGCGCCATGACGGCGCCGAAGCGCAGAAGGAAGGCCTGCCGGCCCTGAAGGATGGCGGCCAGCCGGTTCGTTCGGGCAAGTGGCAGATCATGATCAACGGCGAATCCTACAAGTGGATCGTCGCCGAAGCTGCGAAGAAGGCGCTGGGTCTGAATCGCATCGAGGAACGCGTGTTCATCGTGCATCTGATCAACGACAAGAACGATCCAACCCGCATCGCGGGCGCCGCCGGTTTCTCGGTGCGCGAAAACAAGATCTACATCTACAAGGCCAAGGCAGTGATGCTGGCCGCCGGCGGTTGCGTCAACCTGTTCCGTCCGCGTTCCGTGGGCGAGGGCTCGGGCCGCGCCTGGTACCCGGTGTGGAATGCCGGTTCGACCTACGCCATGGCTGCCGAAGCCGGCGCCGAGATGACCATGATGGAAAACCGTTTCGTGCCCGCCCGCTTCAAGGACGGCTACGGCCCGGTCGGCGCCTGGTTCCTGTTGTTCAAGGCCAAGGCCACCAACGCCTACGGCGAAGACTACATGGTCAAGAACAAGGAAATGCTGAACGACTACCCGCCCTACGGGCAGGCCGCCGTTCCCGCATCCTGCCTGCGCAACCACCTGATGCTCAAGGAGATGAAGGAAGGTCGCGGCCCGATCTACATGGACACCGTCACCGCCCTGGCGAAGCTGGCCGAGACCCTGACGCCGAAGGAAGTGAAGCACCTCGAAGCCGAAGCATGGGAAGACTTCCTCGACATGTGTATCGGCCAGTGCGGCATCTGGGTCGGCGAGAACATCGATCCGCGCGAGAAGAATTCCGAGCTGATGCCGACCGAGCCCTACCTGCTTGGCAGCCACTCCGGCTGCTGCGGCATCTGGGTGTCCGGCCCGACCGACGTCGGCGCGCCGACCACGGAAGAGTACGAGGGCATTCCGGCGCACCTGCCGAAGGGCTGGAACTGGGGCTACCGCTCGATGACCACGGTCAAGGGCTTGTTCACCGCCGGCGACGGCGTGGGCGCCTCGGGCCACAAGTTCTCCTCGGGCTCGCATACCGAAGGCCGCCTGGCTGCCAAGTCGATGGTCAAGTACTGCATCGACAACCCGGATCTCAAGCTCGAGTTCGACGAGACTAACGAACAGATCGCCGAAACGATCTGGCGGCCGGTCAAGACCTTCCTGACGCACAAGGACTACACCACGGCGATCGACGTCAACCCGAACTACATCACGCCCAAGATGCTGCAGATGCGTCTGCAGAAGATCATGGACGAGTACGTTGCCGGCGTTGCCACCTACTACAACACCAACGACAAGATGCTGGCTGTTGCAGAAGAGAAGCTGGAGATGCTGAAGGAAGACTCGCTCAAGCTACGCGCCAAGGATCTGCACGAACTGCTGCGCGCCTGGGAAAACTACCATCGCATCCTGACCGCCGAAGCCCACATGAAGCACATCCAGTTCCGCGAAGAGAGCCGCTACCCTGGCTTCTACTATCGTACCGACAAGAATTTCGTCGATGAAGAAAACTGGCATTGCTTCGTGAATTCGGTCTACGACAAGCACAGCAAGAAGTGGACCTGCTTCAAGCGCAAGCACGTCGATCTGGTCGATAAGTCGAAGCTGTTCAAGGCCGCCGCGCCGCACTAAGCACGCTCAGGCTGTAACATTCAGGCCGGAAGCCGCGAGGCTTTCGGCCTGTTTCATTGTTAGCGGCCAACCCCAGTCGTCACGAGGTTTCTCATGTCCCAGCCCGATATCCCGTTTCCCAACAGCCCCGTCGTCCCCACCATGGTGGAGGCCACGCATGTCATCCAGTTCTCCTGCCACAAGGGCATCGGCTGCTGGAATGCCTGCTGTTCCAACATCGACATTTCCCTGACGCCCTATGACGTAGTGCGGATGAAGACCCGCCTCGGCATCAGCTCCACCGAGTTCCTCAAGAACTACACGGTGCCCTATGAAATGGACAAGGACAGTATTGCCGGAGTCAAGTTGCGCCCGGTGGAGGGCGGCACCGCCTGTCGATTCATGAAGCCGGAGGGTTGCGGCATCTATGAGGACCGGCCGACCGCCTGCCGCTACTACCCGGTGGCGCTGCTCTCGATGCGCAAGCAGGACGAATACGTGGACCGCGACTCCTACGCCATCGTCAAGGAAGACCACTGCAAGGGCCACGAGGTCAATCGCCGTATCACCATCGCCGACTATCGCAAGGAGCAGGGGCTCGAAGAGTACGACGAACTCGCCCGCGGCTGGCGCCAGCTGGTGCTGAAGAAGCAGTCCTCCGGCCCGTCGATCGGCAAGCCGACCCTGCGCAGCCGCCAGCTGTTTTTCATGGCCTGCTACGACATCGATCGCTTTCGTGAATTCGTCAGTGCGGAATCCTTTGCCAAGTTGTTCGACCTGCCGCAAGCGGAAAAGGATGTTCTGCTCGCCGATGACGTCGCGTTGCTGCAATTCGCCTTTCGCTTTCTGCGCCAGGTATTGTTCGGCGAAGAAAGCATTGCGCTGAATGCCGAGGCGGCGCAGGAGCGTCTTGCAAAAGTACAGGAGAAGCGACTGATCGAGGAGCGCGAGGCGGCCAAGAAGCGCGCCATGGAGTCTGAAGCAGAGGGTGACGAAGGCTTCGACTGAAGCAAAATGAAAGTCGGCGCTGGTGATACGGCGGCAATCGCCGTATCACCAGCGCCGACTTTTTTGGTCTTACTTGCCGGCGATCTTTTCCAGCTTTTCCGCGCGGATCAGTTGACCGTTGAGTCCGGCATCCTTGGCCGAGCCGCCATAGGCGACAGTCATCAACTGCGAGTAGTAGAGCACCGGCATGTTGAACTTGGTGCCCTGTTTCTTGTTGATTTCGGACTGATAGACCTCGACGTTGGCCTGGCACAGCGGGCAGGGCGTCACGATCATTTCGGCGCCGTGGTCGTAGGCTGATTCGACGATGTCGCGGATCTGCTTCTGGCTCTTTTCCGGCTCGGAAAAGGCCAGCGCGCCGCCGCAACAGGTGACCTTCTGATCGTAGGTCTTGAGCGCTTCGCCGCCGAAGGTTTCGACCATCTTGTCGAGGTAGAGCGGATTCTCGAAGGATTCGCCATCGATGCCGAACGGCCGGTTGGTCTGGCAGCCGACATAGCCGGCGAACTTGATGCCTTCCAGCGACTTCTTCATCGGCTGCTTGAGGCCGTCGTAGCCGAAGTCCTCGATCAGCACTTCGACCATATGGCGCACATTTGCGCCGCCGCTGTAGTGCAGCCCGGCGGCGGCCAGCGCCTCGTTGGTTTCCTTCATCAGTTGCGCCGAGCCGTCGAGGCGCTCCTTGGATTCGCGGGCGCCAAGCCAGCATGCGGCACAGGTGGCGACGATATCCTGCCCTGGCAAATGCGTTTCGGCCTGGGCGAAGTTGCGCGCGTTGATCGCGATGCGCGGCAATTCGCCGCCTTCGCAATAACCGACCGAGGCGCCGCAGCAATTCCAGTCCGGGATCTCGGTCAGCTTGACGTCGAGTGCATTGCACATCGAGTTGGTCGACACCAGATAGTTCGACGCCGAAGCCTTGAGCTGCGACGAGCAACCGGGGTAGAACGCGTATTCTTTCTTTGCCATTTTCTGTCTCTCCGTCAGGCGGTGAAGCCCTTCTTGCGATCCTCGATTTCCTTCGCCTTGGCGATGATGGCGTGAAATCCCTTGAGATCCTTGACGCCGTGGCCGCCGAAAATTTCCATCGGGTTGAGTCGCTTCGCCAGGAACAGGCCGAGGCCGATGCTCTGCATGCCCAGCGCTTCCTTGATGCCGGATATCAGTCCGCCCCGGAAGTAGTGACGTAGCGTCAGCGTCAGTTCATTGACCCGCCCCTTCTTGATCGCGTTGTTCCAGAACAGGGTGGCGAACTCGCGTGTCGGCTGTCCTTTTGGCGCAAGGCCGAGGCGATGTGCATAGTTGGCCAGGCCGTGCATGATGTGGGTGATCGGCAACTCGCGCGGACAGCGCACCATGCAGTTGTAGCAGGAGGTGCACATGAACATCGAGTCGGAACCCAGCACCTCGTCGCGCTTGCCGGCACGGATCATCATGAAAATCTTCTGCGGCGAATGTTCCCAATGCGGGCCGAAGGGGCAGGAGCCGGCGCAAACGCCGCACTGCATGCACATCTTGACCATGTGGCCTTCTTCGACGTTGGCTTCGACTTCCTTGAGAAAGTTGTTGCGGTAACGTGCGACGGCCGTCTGATTTGCGGTAGTCATTGATCGCGTCTCCAGTGTTGGCTTAGCCGAAGCCCTTCATGGGCGAGGGGCCGAGCTTTTCGAGTTCGGCGACGTAGTCGTTGATCAGCGTTACCACGCGCTGGTTGTCGGTGATGGCGACTTCCTGCGTAACGACACGTTCCGGTTCCAGACCAAGCTGCGTCAGCGTGTCGCCGATCTTGCTCATGCGGTAGTGGGCGAGTTCCGAGCCCTTGACGAAGTGGCACTGGTAGTCGTCGCCCTTCTTGCAGCCCATCATCATCACGCCGTCGTAGCCCGAGTTCATCGCGTCGGTGATCCAGATGGTGTTCACCGAACCCAGGCAGCGCACCGGGATGATGCGGACAAAGGCGGAGTAGTTCAGGCGCGCCAGGCCCGCCATGTCGAGCGCCGGATAGGCGTCGTTCTCGCAGGCCAGAATCAGGATGCGCGGCTTCTCTTCGTCCTCCTCGGGAATCTCGATCGCCTTGACCTGACTGCCGACGGTATCCACCGAATAGTTCTCGAAGGAAATTACGCGCACCGGGCAGGCGCCCATGCAGGTACCGCAGCGGCGGCAGCGCTCTTCGTTGAATTTCGGGAAACGGCGCTCGTCCTCGTCGATGGCACCGAAGGGGCACTCTACCGTGCAGCGCTTGCACTGGGTGCAGCCTTCGAGGCGCGCGGTGGGGAAGGACAGATCGCCCGAACGCGGATGCGCGGCGCGACCGATCGCGACTGCTTCCACCGCCTGAATGGCCTTCAGCGCGGCGCCGGTGGCGTCGTCGGTGGCCTGCAGGATGTCCATCGGGCGTCTGACCGGGCCGGCGGCATAGATGCCGGTGCGACGCGTCTCGTAGGGGAAGCAGATGAAATGCGAATCGGCGAAGCCATGCTTGAACTGCGGCATGTCCGGGCCCTGGCGATAGTTGAGATTGAGGATCGAAATCGTCTTCATCTCGTCGCGCGCGACCTTGGCCGCGGCGTCGCCACCTTCGGCGGCGGTGACCACCGGGTTCCAGGCTTCGAGGTCGACACCGGCATTCGGCACCTGGCCGGTGGCCAGCACCACCAGGTCGGCGGCAATGGTGTTCTCTTCGTCGAGGATCAGGTCCTTGAACGTCACCGCACAACTATCACCACCGGCAACCTTGCTCGCCTTGCCCTTGGTGAAGATCACGCCGCGTTCCTGGGCGCTGCGGTAGAAATCCTCGCCCATGCCCGGCACGCGCAGATCCTGATACACGATCACGGTGTCGATGTCGGGGTTCTGGTCCTTGAAGTAGGTCGCCTGCTTGATGCTGGTGCCGCAGCAGTGACCGGAGCAGTAGGACAGATGCGTGCCCGTATCATCGCGCTGGCCGGCGCACTGGACGAAGACCACCGATTTGATTTCCTTGCCGTCGCCGCGTTTGATGGCGCCGCCGTTGGCCTGGAGGGCGAGTTTTTCGAGTCCGGCCTGATCGACCACGTTGGCCTGGCCGCCGCCCAGTTCAGGCAGCTTGGCCATGTCGTAGGTGGTGAAGCCCGTGGCCTGCACGATGGCGCCGACGGTTTCCTCGGTGACGGTGCCCGATTCCTGGGCGACTTGGATCACGAAACGGCCGGGAGCGCCCGAAGTTTCGGCGATGGTCGAATTCAGGTGCAGCTTGATCTTCGGATTGGCGGCGATCTTCGCGGCCATTTCGGCCACGCCGGTCTCTTGTGCCGCGGCGTAGGGCTCCTTGAAGGGCTGGCGCTTCCACAGTTGCGCCGTCATGCCGCCCAATGCGCCGGTTTTCTCGACCAGCACTGCCTCGTAGCCGGTTGCAGCAATTTCCATCGCGGCGGTCATGCCGCTCATGCCGCCGCCGACGACGAGGATGCGCTTGCTCGAGTTTTCCTTGACGTTGCCGGCAGGCTGGGTCATTTTCTTGAGTTCGGCGCAGCCCATGCGGACGTAGTCGGCCGCCATTTCCTGGCGCACTTCGTCGTGCTCCTTGCCGGCGGCGACTACCCAAAGCACGCCTTCGCGCAGGTTGGCGCGGGACATGGCAACGCCGTCGAACTGGAAGGCCTCGGTCTTGGCGCGGCGCGAACAGGCGGCGATGCAGACGTGGGTGACGGCCTCGTTGGCGATATCGTCCTTGATCATCTGCACGCCCTCGGCGTTACACAGGAAGGGATGACTCTTGACGACGGCCATCTTGCCTTCCTTCTTGGCGATGGCCTCGAGCTGCGGCACCTTCATGGCATCGCCGATGCCACAGCCGGAGCAGATATATGCGGCGTATTTGTTATCGGCCATGATTACGCGGCCTCCGTTGAAGCGGTTTTACGAATGACCTGGATTGCGTGCAGCGATGCCGCTGTCGCGCTTTGCACCGAGCGATTGACGTCGAGCGGGCTGGCCGCCGAGCCGGCGCCGAACATGCCGCCGTCCTTGCTGCCCTCGATGAAGTTCGAGGAATCGAGAATGATGTCGTCGGGCAATTTCACGCCGGTGATTTCGGGTTCCATGCCCACGGCCAGCACCACCAGGTCATGTTCGGTGGCGTAGCGGTGGTAGCCCTCGGTATCCACGCCGTGCAGGATCGGGTTGCCGTTTTCCTGGTTCTCGACGATCTTTGCCACCTTGCTCTTGACGAAGCTGACGGTCGCGTCCTTCTGCACCATCTGGTAGAAATCCTCGAAGCGGTCGATGGCGCGGATGTCGATGTAGTAGATGGTCGACTTGCCGGCCTCGCCATAGGCTTCGCGCACGTACTGCGTCTGCTTCAACGAGGCCATGCAGCAGATGCGCGAGCAGTGGCGCAGATGGTTCTCGTCGCGCGACCCGGCGCACTGGATGAAGGCGATGTTCTTCGCCTCCTTGCCGTCGCCCGGACGCAGTATCTTGCCGCCGGTGGGGCCTTGGGGATCGGCCAGGCGCTCGAATTCGAGGCTGGTGATCACATTGGGGAAACGGTCGTAGCCGTAGGGCTGAATCTTGGCTGCGTCGTAGGGCCGCCAGCCGGTGGCCCAGATCACGGCGCCGACTTGCAGCGTGACGGACTCTTCCTTCATGTCGAGATCGACGGCACCGACCGGGCAGGCGGCCTTGGCCTTTTCGCCCTCGGGCGTGCCGACGATCGACGGGTCGATCACGAAGCGCTGCGGATGAGCCATGTTGTGCGGCAGGTAGGCCGCTTTCATCTTGTCCAGGCCGTAGTTCCAGGGATTGGCGATTTCGGCACTCACCGCCTCGCCGCACTTGCCGCAGGCGGTGCAGTTTTCATTCACGTAGCGCGGGGAAACCTTCAGCGTCACTTCGTAGTTGCCTCGGCTGCCGGAAACGGCGGTGACCTCGGTCATGGTCATCAGGCGTACGTTGCGGTTCTGCTTGAGGCGCCGCAAGTTGATTTCCAGCCCGCAGGTGGGGTGGCACATCTTGGGAAAGTAGCGGTAGAGCCGCGCGGTGCGGCCACCGAGGACGGGGGTCTTTTCGACCAGGATCACCTGCTTGCCGCATTCCGCGGCTTCGAGCGCCGCCGTCATGCCGCTGATGCCGCCGCCGACGACCAGAATTGTCTGGTTGGTTGCTATTGAAGCCGTCACATCGAGCTCCCGAAAAAGTGTTCTTGCGTGCCGCGAATTTTATCGACTGCCGGCACTTCGGCCTGTGCAATCTTCCAATGTTGTAATAGAAAAGCTGAATGCGCCGATGCCGCGCTGGACAACAGCTTACGCGACTATTGGCACGGCGGCCAAGGTGCGAATTTCGAAGTGCAGTGTTTCCAGGTCTCCGAGTATCCAGGTGGCGGCGGGTGCGCCAAGACCGGCGACGGTACCGGGATTGACCAGCCAAGTCAGGCCGCCCTTGATGTTGGCCTGTTGTCTGACTTCCGTTTCGTGGCTGTGGCCGCAGCAGACCAGGTCGTAATCGCCGGTGCAGGCCATGCCGTGGCCGATGTGCGGGTAGTGGGTAAGAAAGATACGGCGGCCGCCCAACTCGATGGCAGCGTCCTGGCCGTGGTAGTGCAACTGATCTTCCGAGTGGCAGGCGATACGCGCGATGGACACCGGATCGCCGAGGTTGTTGCCGTGCACGGCATGGATCGGCAGTCCGAGTTTGAGCGAGGCCTTGAGCGTATTGCCACCGATGATGTCACCGCAGTGGATCACGGCCTCGGCACCTTCGGCCTTGGCCGTGGCAACTGCTGCCGCCATCATCGGACCGCGGTCGTGGCTGTCGGAGAGGATGCAGATTTTCATAGTGGCTGTCCCGGCGCAAAGCCGAAGAGTTGATCGAGGCGAAACTCGCGGATCAGCGCATCGGCCGCAGCTTGGCCGTGTTCTTTCGCGACGTCGGCAAGAATCAGGCGCGCGCCGTTGCGGTTGTATCCGCCGCCGAAGCTGACTTGGGTGGTCAGCAACTGGCGTGCCTTTTCCAGGGTCATATGATCACCGGGCCGTGGTAGTCCTCGTCCTGCGCCGGCGCCTTGTTGCCGATAGTCTCGGTCAAGGCGGAGGAGCGTGTGCCGTGGTGGTCGGCCTGAACCTGCAGCAGGATGGTTACGCAATCGCCGAGATTGTCATAGACGTCGCGGCCGGTGCCGAATATCTCGTTCTCCGAATAGAAGAACTGGCAGCGGAAGCACTGATCACCCACCTTGGCAACGATGAATTCCGCACCCAGTTCGCTCCAGTAGAGCGCGGGGCAGGGGGTCGGCTCCTTGTCCTCCGGGTCGAGCAGCAGTTCGACTTCGGCTGCCTGGAGTGGAACCAGGCGGCTGTAGCGTTCGAGCAGAATCTGGCTGACCAGTTGAAATTCACTATCGGTAAAGTCGGGAATGCTCATGGGTCTTCGCTTTCACGCGGGGTTGTTCATGCATGGGTCGGCTACTGTACAGTGGTGGGTCGACCTCGGGCAATCACTGTTGCTTATCCAAAAATAGAAATTATCCCCTTGTGCGGGGTCAGTGCTTAAAGTCAGAATATTGAGACTTTCTAATATATTGTTTGCGCCCCCTCGCGACCCCATTTGATGCAAGCCGCCAACACATCTTCTCCTCCGGTTCAGGAAGTCAAGAACACCACGTGCTACATGTGCGCCTGCCGCTGCGGCATCCGCGTGCATCTGCGCGACGGCGTGGTGCGCTACATCGACGGCAATCCGGATCATCCGCTCAACAAGGGTGTGATCTGCGCCAAGGGCTCGTCGGGCATCATGAAGCAGTATTCGCCGGCACGTCTCCTGAAGCCGCTCAAGCGCAAGGCCGGGGCCGAGCGCGGTGCCGGCGACTTCGAGGAGATCAGTTGGGAAGAGGCCTTCGCTACGCTGGCCGAACGCCTCGGAAAGATCCGCGCGACCGATCCGAAGAAGTTCGCGCTATTCACCGGCCGCGACCAGATGCAGGCGCTGACCGGCATGTTCGCGCGGCAGTTCGGTACGCCCAACTATGCGGCGCATGGAGGCTTCTGTTCGGTGAACATGGCAGCCGGCATGATTTACACCATCGGCGGTTCGTTCTGGGAATTCGGCGGGCCTGATCTCGATCGCGCCAAGCTGTTCGTCATGATCGGGACGGCAGAAGACCATCATTCGAATCCGCTGAAAATAGCGCTGTCGAAGTTCAAGAGCGACGGCGGGCGTTTCATTTCGATCAACCCCGTACGTACCGGTTATTCGGCGATTGCCGACGAATGGGTGCCGATCCGCCCCGGCACGGATGGAGCGCTGTTGCTGGCGATCATCCACGAAATCATCGCCACCGGGCTCTATGACCGAGATTTTCTGGTCAAGTACAGTAACGCCGGGCAACTGGTAAACGTCAACGAGGCCAACGACGAGTTCGGCTTTTTCGTGCGTACCGAAGTGCCTACGGAAGAAGCCTGTTACGAACCGCAGGACAAGCTCTGGTGGGACCGCAACACCAACCGCGCGGTAGTGACGCACCAGGCGGGCGCCGATCCCTACCTGCTGGGCGAGTTCAAACTGTCAGACGGCACGCCGGTGAAACCGGCCTTCCAGTTGCTGCAGGAACGGGTCAAGGACTACACGCCGGAATGGGCGAGCCAGATTACCGGTATTCCGGCCGAGGTGATTCGTCAGTTGGCGCACGAAATGGGTGTCACCGCGCGCGACCAGAAGATCGAGTTGCCGATCGCCTGGACGGATTCCTGGGGCAATGAGCACGACTCGGTGACCGGCAATCCGGTGGCCTTCCATGCCATGCGCGGCCTCGCGGCGCACAGCAACGGCTTCCAGACAATTCGTGCGCTGGCGATTCTGATGTCGCTGCTGGGCACCATCGATCGGCCCGGCGGTTTCCGCCACAAGGCGCCGTTTCCGCGCCCAATCCCGCCCTGCGCGCGCACTCCCAACGATCCGCGGGCGGTGCAGCCGAATCATCCGCTGGACGGCATGGTGCTGGGTTGGCCGTCCGATCCCGACGACCTGTTCGTCAATGACGACGGCAGCCCGGTGCGTCTCGACAAGGCTTTCTCCTGGGAATATCCGCTGTCGGTGCATGGCCTGATGCACAACGCCATCACCAATGCCTGGCGCGGCGACCCCTATCGTATCGACACGCTGCTGATTTTCATGGCCAACATGTCATGGAACTCGACCATGAACACGGCCGAAGTACGGCAGATGCTCAACGACAAGGATACAGAGGGGCCAAACGCCGGCGAATTCAAGATTCCCTTCCTCGTCGTCTGCGATGCTTTTCATTCGGAAATGACGGCTTACGCCGATCTGATCCTGCCGGACACCACTTATCTTGAACGGCATGACGTGATGTCGATGCTCGATCGGCCGATTTCCGAATTCGACGGCCCGGTGGATTCGGTGCGTATTCCGGTGGTGCCGGTGAGCGGCGACTGCAAGCCGTTCCAGGAAGTGCTGATCGAACTCGGCACGCGCCTGAAACTGCCTGCTTTTGTCACCAAGGAGGGTCAGCGCAAGTTCCGCGACTATCCCGACTTCATCGTCAATTACGAGACCGAGCCGGGCTCGGGCATCGGCTTTCTTGCCGGCTGGCGCGGCAAGGGCGGCGAGAAGTTCCTGCGCGGCGAGCCGAATCCGAACCAGTGGGAGATGTACGCCAAGAACAACTGCGTGTTCCACTACGAGTTGCCCAAGTCCTACCAGTACATGCGCAACTGGAACAAGGGCTATCTCGAATGGTCGCAGCGCAACCGCATTACGCGCTACGCCGAACCGATTCTGATCCACCTGTATTCCGAAGTGCTGCAGCGCTTCCGCAGCGCGGCCCAGGGCAAGGGTCTGACGCGCAAGCCGCCGGAGCATTTGAAAAAGCGCATCGATACCTATTTCGATCCGCTGCCCTTCTACTACGATTCGCTCGAAGCGCAGGTCACCGACAAGCACAAGTATCCGCTTGCGGCGGTGACGCAGCGGCCGATGGCGATGTATCACTCATGGGATTCGCAGAATGCATGGCTGCGCCAGATCCACACGCATAACTATCTCTACGTCAACGCGCTTACCGCACGCCAGCAGGGCATCGCCGACGGCGACTGGATCTGGGTCGAGTCGCAATGGGGCAAGGTGCGCTGCATGGCGCGTCACTCGGAGGCGGTGGAACCCGGTACGGTATGGACCTGGAACGCCATCGGCAAGGCAGCAGGAGCGTGGAACCTGACGCCCGACGCCAATGAATCGCAGAAGGGCTTCCTGCTCAATCACCTGATTTCGGAGGAGCTGCCCAGTGCCGGCTCCAAGCGCATTTCCAACTCCGACCCGATCACCGGGCAGGCAGCCTGGTACGACGTCAGGGTGAGGATCAGCAAGGCCGAGGCCGGCGAGCCGGAGCAGACGTCGCCCCAGTTCGAGCCGATGAAGCCCTATCCCGGAATGAAGACGCGCAGCAGCATTCTGGCCTTCCTCGGAGTCAAGCCGAAATGACGCAGCTCGCTCTGGTCATCGACCTCAACGTCTGCGTCGGCTGCCAGGCCTGCGTGACCTCCTGCAAGGAGTGGAACACCGCGGGCAGCGCCGGGCCGATGGTCGATCAGAATCCCTATGGCGCGGATCCGACCGGGACCTTCTTCAATCGGGTGCAAACTTTCGAGGTGGGCGAATTCCCCAACACCGAGACTGTGCATTTCCCCAAGTCCTGCCTGCATTGCGAAGATCCTCCCTGCGTGCCGGTGTGCCCGACGGGCGCGTCCTACAAACGCAAGGAGGACGGCATCGTTCTCGTCGACTACGATAAGTGCATCGGCTGCAAGTATTGCTCCTGGGCCTGTCCCTATGGCGCACGCGAACTCGACGAGCAGCAGAAAGTGATGAAGAAATGTACCCTCTGCGTCGATCGAATCTACGATACCTCGATGGCCGAGGCCGACCGCAAGCCCTCCTGCGTCAAGGCCTGCCCGACTTCGGCGCGGCTGTTCGGTGATATCCACGACCCCGACTCCGCGGTGTCGATCGCAATCCGCGAAAGCGGCGGCTATCCGCTGATGCCGGAGTGGGGCACGCATCCGGCCAATCACTACCTGCCGCGACGCAAGACCCGCATCAAGATTCACGAGGATGAACTCGAGCGTGCCGACAACCCGCTCAAGGTCGATCGCCAGTTGCCCAAGCCGGCCATGAGCGAGCCGACCCTCGACGACGTTACTACCTGGTAAGCGGACCCGACATGCATCCAGCTTTTTCCGTCATTTTTCTGACCACCCTGATCGGCGCCGCGCAGGGATTGTTTCTCGCGCTGTTCACCGCGCAGTCCTACGCCGCCTTCAAACTGCTGCCGCAGCCCGACGCCCACGCCTTTTACGGCCAGGGCAGCTTCCTCGCCTTGGTGCTGCTGGTCGCCGGCCTGATCGCCTCGTTCTTTCATTTGGGCCGCCCTGAGCGCGCCTGGCGATCCGCGACCATGTGGCGCACCTCATGGCTGTCTCGCGAGGTGATCGTCTTGCCGGCCTTCATGGGCCTTGTCTTTCTGTATGGCCTGGCCCACTGGCTCGACTGGCATCCGGTGCTGATGACCCTGCCCAGCGGACTGCCGGTGGATCCCACCGCGATGCTGGGTGTGGCGGGCACGCTGCTCGCCTTCGCCTTGTTCATCTGCACGGCAATGATCTATGCCTGCCTCAAGTTTCTTGCCGAATGGCACTCGCCGCTGACCGTCATCAACTACATCCTGCTCGGCGGCGCCTCCGGCTTCACGCTTGCCGCCGCCTTTGCCTCGGTGACGGCGCCGGAGCTGGTCAGCTTCCTTGCAGGCTGGGCCGCGATCATCACCCTGCTCGGGCTG
>JBAZOF010000027.1:0-17633 GCA_041648855.1 Sulfuritalea sp.
CTACCGGTCCGCGCGGCAGTTCGCCGAAGCCAGCCGCAGCCCGCTGCTGACGGTGCGCGGCGGCGGACCTTCGAGCGGGGCACCCTGCGAGGCGCGCAGCGCGCACGGCTTTGTCGGCATCGAGCGGGAGACGGTGCTGGCCATGCGCTCCTGGGTGAAGACCGGAGCAGTACCCGCCGACGTCGGCCGGGAGTGAGCAGCGAAAGGACGGCTCAGGCCGCCGTCATACCTGCAGCACGGTCAGCAGGTCCTGTTCCAGCCTGACCAGCGTGGCCGTCTGCGCCAGCTCCTTGCCGCTGATGAGGAAGACGTCCTCGACGCGTTCGCCGAGCGTGGCGATCTTCGCGGTGTGCAAGGTGATGCCGTGCTGGCCCAGTACGCGGGCGATGGCATACAGGAGCCCCGGCCGGTCGGCGGCGCTGATCGACATCAGGTACTGGCTGCCGCGCTCGTCGGCGCGGATGTCCACTTCCGGCGTCACCGGGAAATGTCGCACCTGCCGCGACAGGCGCCCGCTGACGGGGGCCGGCAGCGGCGGCAGCTGCTTGAGCTGTTCGGTGATGTCGTGCTCGATCAGGCCGATCATGTCGCGATAGGCCTGGGTCGAGTCGAAGGCAAAGACGACGAAGCTGTCCAGCGCGTAGCCGTGGCGCGTGGTGTGGATCTTGGCGTCGACGATGCTGTAGCCGAGGCGCGCGAAAAAACCGCAGAGGCGGGCGAACAGCAAGGGCTGGTCGGGCACATAGACCATCACCTGCAGGCCGTCGCCCATCGGGTTGAGGCGCGCGCGTACCACCGGCTCCGGGCTCGACGGGCGATGGTAGAGGGTGCGCGTGTGCCAGGCGATCTCGTCGGCCGCATGGCGCATGAAATAGCCGGTATCGAACTGGCTCCACAGTTCGAGTTCGACGTCCGGACGCAAGCCGTGGTAGCGCAGGATGCGCCGCGCTTCTTCCTGCCGTTCCGCAACGCCGGTGAGCTGCAGCACCGCCGAGCCCTTGAGGACGCCGGCGGTCATGCGGAACAGGTCTTCGAGCAGCTTGCCCTTCCAGGCGTTCCACACTTTCGGGCTGGTGCCGCGAATGTCGGCGACCGTCAGCAGGTAGAGCGCGGTGAGCCGGCGCAGGTTGCCGACCCGGCCGGCAAAGGCGAGAACGACTTCGGGATCGGCCAGATCCTGCTTCTGCGCCACCTGCGACATGTACAGGTGCTGTTCGACGAGGAAGGCCACCAGTTCCGCATCGTCGCCGGTGATGCCGTGGTCGCGGCAAAAGCGCGCGGCGTCCTTCTTGCCGAGCTCCGAGTGGTCGCCGCCGCGACCCTTGGCGATGTCGTGGAACAGGGCGGCGATGTACAGCAGCCAGCGCTTCTCGAAGCCGGCCATCAGCCGCGAGCAGAACGGGTACTCGTGGGCGAGCTCGGGCATGGCGAAGCGCCGCAGGTTGCGCATCACCTGCAGGATGTGCTGATCGACGGTGTACACATGGAACAGGTCGTGCTGCATCTGGCCGACGATGTGGCCGAAGGCCGGCAGATAGCGGCCCAGGATGTCGTACTGGTTCATGCGCCGCAACGGGCTGATCAGGTGCTGCTGCTGGAACAGCTTGAGAAACAGCGCGCGGTTTTCCGGATCGCGGCGGAATTTGGCATCGATGCATCCCTGCGCACGCCACAAGGCGCGCAGGGTGCGCGGCGTCATGCCCTTCAGTTCCGAGCGCTGCATTTGCAGCAGGAAGCATTCGAGAATGGCGCGCGGATGGCGCTGGAAGACGTCTTCGTCGCGCACGTCGAGATGCTCGCGCACCATCTGGAAGTCGGCATCGATGACGATCGGCGGCCCCGATCGCGCCGGCAGCAGGCGGTCGGCCAGGATCTGCATGACCAAGGCATTGAGCTGCGTCACCAGTTTGGCATTCTGGTAGTAGCGCTGCATCAGCACTTCGGAAGCGCGCTTGGTCTCGGTCGCGACGATGCCCATGGCGCCGGCGAGCTTCTCCTGGTGATCGAACAGCAGCCTGTCCTCGCGGCGGCCGGCGACCAGGTGCAGTTCGATACGCAGGTCGCGCAGCAGCGCGTCGGCGCGTTCGAACTGCCGCACCTCGGGCGTCGTGATCAGCTTCGCCTGCGCCAATGATTTCCAGTCGTCGCCGATGCCTGCGGCACGTGCCACCCACTGGATCACCTGCAAGTCGCGGCGACCGCCGGGACTTTCCTTGCAGTTGGGTTCCAGGCTGTAGGGCGTGTCGTTGAATTTGGCGTAGCGCTCGGCCTGCTCCAGTTGCTTGGCCCTGAAGAAGGCCGCAGGTTCCAGCGAGGCGTTGTAGCTCTGCTCGAAATCATCGTAGAGCGCACGCGCCCCGGCCAGGTAGCGTGCCTCGAGCAGCGAGGTCTGCACCGTGATGTCGGATTCGGCCTGATCCAGGCATTGGTTGATGCTGCGCACGCTGTGGCCGATGTCGAGGCCGATGTCCCACAGCAGGCCGATCAGCTTCTCGAGGTGCGGCGCGGCGCACGACTCATGGGTCGCGCTGTCGTCGTCGGGCAGCAGGATCAGCAGGTCGACGTCGGAGCCGGGGTAGAGTTCGCCGCGTCCGTAGCCGCCAACCGCCGCCAGCGCACAGTTGCCCGGCATTTCCAGTGCGGTCCAGACTTCCTGCAGCACGCTGTCCACCAGGGCCGCGCGCCCGCCGAGCAGGGCCGGGCCATTCCTCTTTTCGCGCCAGGCAGCGGTCAGTGCCAGCTGTCCGGCTGTCAGGCGCTCCCGCGCGGCGGTCGCCAGATTGCGTAGGTCGCTCATTCGGCCACCTTCAGCGGCCCGCTCAGGGATGGATCCTGATGTGGGCCGGGCAGGGTGGGGCGCCGGCGGACAGGGTCATCACCTCGACGCCGGTTTCGGTGACGCAGACCGTATGCTCGAACTGGGCGGACAGGCTGCGATCCTTGGTGACGATGGTCCAGCCGTCGGGCAGTTCGGATATCGCCGCCTTGCCGGCATTGATCATCGGCTCGATGGTGAAGACCATGCCCGGCACCAGCAAGGGGCCGTCCGTGGCCTTGCCGTAGTGGAGCACCTGCGGTTCTTCATGGAAGTTGCGCCCGATGCCGTGGCCGCAGAACTCGCGCACCACGGAAAATCCCGCGCCCTCGGCATGTTTCTGGATCGCCGCGCCGACCGCGCCGAGATGTACGCCCGGCCTGACTTGCGCGATGCCGACCCACATGCATTCGTGCGTCATCGACACGAGCCGTTTGGCGAGGATCGACGCCTCGCCGACGCAGAAGGTGCGGCTGGTATCGCCGTGCCAGCCGTCCTTGATGTTGGTGATGTCGAGGTTGACGATATCGCCTTTTTTCAGCGCGCGATCGTTCGGCACGCCATGGCAGACTTGGTGGTTGACCGAGGCGCAGATCGACTTCGGATAGGGCGTGTAGCCCGGCGGCGCGTAGTCGAGCGGGGCGGGAATGCAGCCCTGGACATTGACTGTGTAGTCATGACAGAGGCGGTCGAGCTCGGCTGTGGTGATGCCTGGCTTGACGAAGGGCTCGATGTAGTCGAGGACTTCACCCGCCAGGCGGCAAACGACCCGCATCGCGGCGATGTCTTCGGCGGTTTTTATGGAAATGGCCATGAATGCAGGACTGGATTGGGGAAACCCATTTTACCCGCTGGCCGCCTGCGGCGCTCGCTGGTGGCCGGATTCCGGCGCGGCGGCAAAAGCGTCGCCTGTGCTTCAGAAAAACAGGCGCTGGCCCTTGCGAAAGAACTCCACCGAGTAGGCAAGCTGCCCTTGGGGATATTCCTTGCTCGCCACGGATTTCCGCTCGACCTGATAGGAAAGGTCTTCCGACAGATGGCCGCAGAAGGCCGTCATCCCTTCCATCAGTCGGCTGCCGGGGTAGGCGTTGAGCAGCAGATGGTAAGGCGGGCAGGCTTCGCACATTCGCACTGCACCCACGATCGGCGAGCCGATGATGGTCAGGTCGCCGACGATCGGCGTCAGGTAGCAGGGGCCGGCGTCCACGCCGATGGACAGTCCGATCCCCTCGGGTTCGTTGCGCATGTTGGCGACGAACGCGGGATAGTAATAGGTGCGGAAGTTGTCCATCACGGAACAGCAGAAATCGAGCACGGTGTCCATGTGGTCGGTAAACGGGTTCTCCACCAGCCAGTAGCAGATGAAGCCATCCCCGGTGAACTTGTCGAACCAGCCTCCGTGGTAGTGCAGCACGGTACGGAATTCAGCCACGAAATCATCGAGGATCTTGGCGTACTGGGGTATGTCGATCGATTCCTTGAGCACGCAGGACGAACGCCGGATATCCACGGTCAGCACGATGGCCTCGATCGCCGAAACCTCGTTGATGGCTTTCCTGATTGTGGGGGAGACGTTGGTTCGCGTCGGATCGAAGCGATCGAGCGGGGCGTGGCTGCGAAACTGACGTTCGATGTCGCTGCCGTCTGGCGTGAGGCGATTCACGGAAGTAAGGCTCATGGATGGAGCATCCTCAATTTTGGAGTGCGGCAGAGACCGGACAGGCTCGGGAACGGTGACGCTATGTCGAATGGCATAGTCTAGCTTGGTTTGCGGCCGGCCGAGGCCCATCCGTTGCGGAAAAGCTCGGGGCGGCTTGTGCCGGACCCCAAGACCCGCTTCCGCAGCTTGTGCCTGTTGGCGCCAGCGCTTCCGCAGCTTGTGCCTGCCGGCGCTAGCCGCTATAATCGCGGGCTTGTCCGGGGTGGTCCTGGGCAAAATCCACACGCCCGGCGCCGATAGGGTGGCTTCCCGCACGAAATCAGCGCGAAGCAGCACGGCCAGGCGGAGGTTCAACCCATATCGGAGATTGTCATATGAGTACTACCATGCGCCAGATGCTGGAGGCCGGCGTTCATTTCGGCCACCAGACCCGTTTCTGGAACCCCAAGATGGCCCCGTTCATCTTCGGTCACCGCAACAAGATCCACATCATCAACCTCGAAAAGACCCTGGCCAAGTATCAGGAAGCCATCGCTTTCGTGAAAAAGATGGCGGCCAAGAAGGGCACCGTCCTGTTCGTCAGCACCAAGCGCCAGGCGCGCGAAATCATCGCCGAGGAAGCCCAGCGTTGCGGCATGCCTTACGTCGATGACCGCTGGCTGGGCGGCATGATGACCAACTTCAAGACCCTGAAGCTGTCCGTCAAGCGCCTGAAGGACCTGGAAACCGCCATGTCGGAAGGCAACTTCGAGAAGCTGTCGAAGAAGGAAACCCTGACGTTGCAGCGCGAGATGGACAAGCTGAAGAAGTCCATCGGCGGCATCAAGGACATGGGCGGCCTGCCCGATGCGATTTTCGTCATCGACGTCGGCTATCACAAGATTGCCATTACCGAAGCCGGCAAGCTCGGCATCCCTGTGATCGGCGTGGTCGATACCAACCATTCCCCCGAAGGCGTCAGCTACGTGATCCCGGGTAATGACGACTCCTCCGGCGCGATCCGCCTGTATGCCCGCGGCGTGGCCGATGCCATCCTCGAAGGCAAGAACCAGTCGATCAACGAGGTGGTGCAGCAGCTGGCCGGCGACGACGAGTTCGTCGAAGTCTCGGACTCAGCGGAGTAAGGGCGATCCCCCGCGGTGCGCGGCGCGGCGGCCAGCGATGCATGCTGGCCGGACCGCTGTGCCTGGCGTGGCGCATGAACTATTGAATTTGGAGTAGAGCAATGGCGGACATTACCGCAAGCATGGTCAAGGAACTGCGCGAGAAGACCGACGCGCCGATGATGGAATGCAAGAAGGCGCTGACCGAGGCCGGTGGCGACATGGCGAAAGCCGAGGAAATCCTTCGCGTCAAGCTGGGCAACAAGGCCAGCAAGGCGGCGACCCGTGTCGCGGCGGAGGGCGTGGTGGCAATCCACATCGCCGCCGACGGCAAGCTGGGCAGCATCTTCGAGATCAACAGCGAGACCGACTTCGTCGCCAAGAACGACGAGTTCCTCAAGTTGGCCGCCGATTGCGCGCGGCTGGTGGCGGAAAAGAATCCGGCCGACGTCGCCGCCCTTTCGGCCCTGCCGATGGGCGACGGCACGGTCGAGTCCACCCGCTCCGCGCTGGTGGGCAAGATCGGCGAGAACATGAGCATCCGCCGCTTCGTCCGCGTCGCGGCCAAGGGCAAGCTGACCTCCTACATTCACGGCGGCTCGAAGATCGGCGTGCTTGTCGACGTGGTCGGCGGCGATGAGCAACTGGCGAAGGACCTGGCGATGCATATCGCCGCCTCGAAGCCGAAGTCGCTCGACTCGTCGGGCGTGCCGGCAGAACTGCTGGACACCGAGCGTCGCATCGCCATCGAAAAGGCGCGCGAAGCCGGCAAACCGGAAGCGATGCTGGAAAAGATCGCCGAAGGCACGGTGCAGAAGTACCTCAAGGATGTGACGCTGCTGGGCCAGGTGTTCGTCAAGGCCGAAGACGGCAAGCAGACCATCGAAGCTTTGCTGAAGGCCAAGGGCGCCTCGGTGGCCAGCTTCACGCTGTTCATCGTCGGCGAAGGCATCGAAAAGAAGGTCAACGACTTCGCCGCCGAAGTTGCGGCGCAAGCGGCCGCTGCCGCCGGCAACAAGTAGGCGTCCGCCAGACGATGCCCGCCCCGAAATTCCGCCGCATCCTGCTCAAGCTTTCGGGCGAGGCGCTGATGGGTGACGATGCCTACGGCATCAACCCGGGAGTGCTCGGCACCGTCGTGGCGGAAATCAAGGAGGTCACCGATCTCGGCGTCGAGATCGGTGTCGTCATCGGCGGCGGCAACATCTTCCGCGGCGTCGGCGGCACTGCGACGGGCATGGATCGCGCCACGGCGGACTATATGGGCATGCTGGCCACGGTGATGAACGCCATGGCCCTCTCGGATGCGATGCGCCAGGCCGGAATCAACGCCCGCGTGCAGTCGGCGCTGAACATCGAGCAGGTGGTCGAGCCCTATATTCGCGGCAAGGCAATCCGCTACCTCGAAGAAGGCAAGGTGGTGATTTTCGGTGCCGGCACCGGCAATCCGTTCTTCACCACCGACACCGCCGCCGCCCTGCGCGGCTCGGAGATCGGCGCCGAAATCGTGCTGAAGGCGACCAAGGTCGATGGCATCTACACTGCCGACCCGAAGAAGGACCCGGCGGCTGCCCGCTTCAACCGCATCAGCTTCGACGAGGCGATCGGCCGCAACCTGGCGGTGATGGACGCCACGGCGTTTGCCCTGTGTCGCGACCAGAAACTGCCGATCAACGTGTTCTCGATCTTCAAGGCCGGCGCGCTGAAGCGCGTGGTGATGGGAGAGGACGAAGGCACACTGGTTCACGTCTAGGATTAGAGTCTATTTCAGCAGGAATCATGTCCCGCGTTGAGACCAGGATCGGATGGATGCAAGGCGCAGCGCGCGGCCAATGGTTGTTCCATTGGCAAGCGCTGCAACGCCGCAGACGCCGATCCTGGTCTCAACCCGAAGGGCGGGCGGGCGGCGGGCGCATTGCTGCGTTACGCCTTGCTTGTGGAGATGGACTCCACGGCGCAAGCCGTGCCTTGCACTGCATCCCGCTGCCCACCGGCGCGGGATATGATTCCTACTGAAATAGACTCTTAGGAGTGGCAGCATGATTCCCGAACTGAAAAAGACTTCTGAACAGAAAATGCAAAAGAGCCTCGAGGCGCTGAAAGCAGACCTCGGCAAGGTGCGCACCGGGCGCGCGCATACCGGTATCCTCGACCATGTGCAGGTGGATTACTACGGTTCGCTGGTGCCGATCACCCAGGTGGCCAACGTCACGCTGATCGATGCGCGTACCATCGGCGTGCAGCCATGGGAAAAGCCCATGGTTGCCAAGGTCGAAAAGGCGATTCGCGATTCCGACCTGGGCCTCAATCCGTCGTCGCAGGGCGAAGTGATTCGCGTGCCGATGCCGGCCCTGACCGAAGAGCGGCGCCGCGATCTGATCAAGGTGATCAAGCACGAGGGCGAGGATGCCAAAGTGGCGATCCGCAATCTGCGCCGCGATGCGATCTCGCATCTGAAGGAAGCGCTGAAGAAGAAGGAAATCTCCGAGGACGACGAGCGTCGCGCCCTGGACGACATGCAAAGGCTCACCGACCGCTACGTGGCGGAAGTCGACCGGCTGCTGGCGGAAAAAGAGAAGGACCTGATGGCGATCTGATTCCGGGTTGCATTCGAGGCAAAGCGCCGTCGTCTGGCCTGGTTGCGCCCGGGTTATATCTAAGGCTCTGAGAGGGTGTCATGGCAGGAAAATTCACCAGCTCGACGCAGGCAATTCCCGACGTGGGCAATGTTCCGCGCCACATTGCCATCATCATGGACGGCAATGGGCGCTGGGCGAAGCAGCGCTTCATGCCGCGCGTCGCCGGCCACAAGCGCGGCGTCGAGACCGTGCGGTCGATGGTCAAGGCCTGCATCGCGAGGGGCGTGGAATACCTGACCTTGTTCGCCTTTTCCTCGGAAAACTGGCGGCGCCCCGCAGAGGAAGTGTCCTTCCTCCTGAATCTTTTCATCAACGCCCTGCAGGGCGAAATCGGCAAGTTGCACGCGAATGGCGTGCGCCTCAAGGTGGTCGGCGATCTTGCCGCCTTCGAGCCGCGCCTGGTTGCCCTGATTCGCGAAGGCGAGGCCAAGACCGCCAACAACTCGCGCCTTACGCTGACCGTCGCCGCGAACTACGGCGGCCGCTGGGACATCCTCCAGGCCATGAACCAGCTGGCGCTGGCACATCCGGAAAAAGCCGGCTCCTATGGCGAGGCGGATCTTGCCCCGCATCTGATGATGGCCTATGCGCCGGAGCCCGACCTTTTCATCCGCACCGGCGGCGAACAGCGCATCAGCAACTTTTTGCTCTGGCAACTGGCCTACAGCGAGCTGCATTTCACCGATACCCTGTGGCCGGATTTCGACGACGCGGCCCTCGATGCCGCGATCACCTCGTATCGCCGGCGCGAGCGCCGTTTCGGGCGTACCAGCGAGCAGCTGGGCGAGCCGGCGCACGCCGTGCCGTCAGCGCCGACTCTTGCGCCGCCGGTCGCGGACAAAGATGCTTAAAACCCGGATCATCACCGCGCTGCTGCTGGTAGCCGGTCTCGGGGTGGTTCTGTTTGCCATGCCGCCGCTGGCGGCGTTGCTGACTTTTGCCGGGATCGCCGCACTGGCGGCGTGGGAGTGGGGCGGCCTGATGAAGCAGGACCAGCCGGCGCGGGTGATGTATGCGTTCGTGCTGCTGCTGTTCTGCTGGCAACTGACGGTGGCGGCGCAGCCGCTCGTCCCGGTGTTGCTGGGGGTGTCGGTGGCGTTCTGGATTGTTGTCGTGCCGCTGTGGTTCCGTTTCAAATGGACGCTGGCCGGCAACGACTTCTTTGGCTACCTGCTCGGCGCTCTGGTGATTCTGCCGACCTGGGCCGCGATGGTCGCCCTGCACGCGGTGAGTACCTGGCTGATGCTGGCCGCCATGGCGTTGGTCTGGGTCGCCGATATTTCCGCCTATTTTGCAGGCCGGACTTTCGGCAAGCACAAGCTCGCGCCGAGCATCAGTCCCGGCAAGACCTGGGAGGGCGTGGCCGGGGCGGTGGTCGGCGTGCTGATCTACGGCGGCATCGTGCTGACGTTCTCGCCATTGAAGGACAAGCTGCCGCTGTCGGTGCCGCTTCTCGTCGTGCTGCTGGTCCTGCTCACGGCGGTGAGCGTCATCGGCGACCTGTTCGAGTCGCTGTTGAAGCGCCAGGCTGGTGTCAAGGACAGCAGCAATCTGCTGCCGGGCCACGGCGGGGTGCTGGACCGCATCGACGCGCTGACCTCGACCCTGCCCCTGGCGGCGCTGATTCTGTATTTCGTCCAGCGATGAAACTGACCATACTCGGCGCCACCGGTTCGATCGGCATCAGCACTCTCGACGTGGTGGCGCGCCATCCGGATCGCTTCGAAGTGGTGGCCCTGACCGGCCACCGCCAGGTCGAGGTTCTGGCCGAGCAGTGTCGCCGGGTCCGTCCCGCCTGCGCGGTGGTGGGCAGTGCGGCGGATGCGCAGCGACTGGCGCAGTTGCTCAAGGCTGCCGGCTTGCGCACCGAGGTGCTGTACGGTGCGGACGCGCTGGTGCAGGTGGCGAGCCTGCCCGAGGTCGATGCCGTGATGGCCGCCATCGTCGGCGCCGCCGGGCTGCCGCCGACGCTGGCCGCCGCGCGTGCCGGCAAGCGCGTGCTGCTGGCCAACAAGGAAGCGCTGGTGATGGCCGGCGCCGTGTTCATGGCCGAAGCGCGGCGCGCCGGCGCCTTGCTGCTGCCGATCGACAGCGAACACAATGCGATCTTCCAGTCGATGCCGTACAACTATGCGGGCGACATGGCGCGGGGCGGGGTCAGGCGCATCCTGCTGACCGCCTCGGGCGGGCCGTTTCGCACCACGCCGCTCGACGTGCTGACCACGGTGACGCCGGAACAGGCGGTGGCACATCCGAACTGGTCGATGGGCAGGAAGATTTCGGTCGATTCGGCGACCATGATGAACAAGGGCCTCGAGGTGATCGAGGCGCGTTGGCTGTTCAACGCCCCGGCCGACAGGATTGAAGTGGTGATCCACCCGCAGAGCGTGATCCATTCGCTGGTCGATTACGAGGACGGTTCCGTGCTGGCCCAACTGGGCAATCCCGACATGCGCACGCCCATCGCCCATGCCCTGGCCTGGCCGGAGCGGATCGATTCCGGCGTCGCCCCGCTCGACCTGTTCGCCGTGGGCCGGCTCAACTTCGAGCGCCCGGACCTGGCGCGTTTTCCCTGTCTCGACCTGGCCTATCGCGCCTTGCGCGCCGAGGGCAACGCGGCGGCCGTGCTCAACGCCGCCAACGAGGTGGCAGTGGAAGCATTTCTCGACCGTCGTTTGCCTTTCCTCGGCATTGCCGACCTCATTGCGGCAACCCTTGATGCCGTGCCCCAAGCGGCAGTGCCTGACCTGGCGGCGGTGCTGGAGGCCGACCGGCAGGCGCGGGAAACGGCGCAGAAGGTGCTTGCACGCCAGGCGGCGAAGCCGGCATGAGTCCCGAGTCGGTAGTCTGGTACGCGGGCGCTTTCCTGCTGGCGCTGGCGGTGCTGGTGGTGGTGCACGAGATGGGCCACTACCTTGCGGCGCGCGCCTGCAACGTCAAGGTTCTGCGCTTCGCCTTCGGCTTCGGCAAGGTGATCTGGATGCGGCGTCATGGCCGCGACGGCACCGAGTGGGCGGTCTCGGCCTTTCCGCTGGGCGGCTACGTCAAGATGCTCGACGAGCGCGAAGGCGAGGTCATGCCGGATGAGTTGCCGCGCGCCTTCAACCGGCAATCCGTCGGCCGCCGGGCGTTCATTGTCGCGGCCGGACCGTCGGCCAATTTTTTGCTGGCGATCGTGCTCTACTGGCTGTTGTTCATGCATGGCGTGACGGAACTCAAGCCCCGCCTCGGACCGCCGCCGGTCGGCTCGCCGGCGGCGATGGCCGGCATCAGCGAGGGCGTGACGGTGCGTGCGGTGAATGGCCAGGCCATCGACACCTGGCAGCAGCTGCGCTGGGAAGTCCTGCGGCGGGCCCTCGACAAGGAGGCCGTGCAACTGGAAGTGATCAGCCGGCAGCGCGAGATCGCGGTTTATCGCCTCGCCGGCGATCGCTTCGATCTGGAAGAACTCGAGAAGGATCCCTTGCGCGCACTCGGCTTGGTGCTTTACCGGCCGCATTTGCCGCCTGTCGTCGGCCGCGTGCTGGCCGATTCGCCCGCCGACCTGGCAGGATTTCGAGATGGCGACCGGGTGCTGGCGATCGACGGCAAGTCAATCGGCGACTGGGCCGAACTGGCGGCCACCGCGCGCACCGCGGCGGGACGCCAGCTGAAGTTCGAAATCGAACGCGAGGGCCGGCGCATTGCCCTGCTCGCCAGCCCGCGGCTGGCTGACGAGGGTGGGCACAAGGTCGGTCGCCTGGGCTTGATGGCCAGGGAAGGTCAGGGCGAGGAGTTCGAGATGACCACGGTGGTGAGTTACGGCCCGCTCGAATCCGTCAGCCGGGCGCTGACGCAGACCTGGGACACTTCGATCCTGAGCCTGCGCATGATGGGCCGCATGCTGACTGGCGAGTTGTCGTGGAAGAACCTTTCCGGGCCGGTGACCATCGCCGATTATGCGGGGCAGTCGGCGCGGCTCGGCCTCAGCTACTACCTGCGTTTTCTCGCCCTGATCAGCATCAGTCTCGGGGTGCTGAACCTGCTGCCCGTGCCTGTTCTGGACGGGGGGCATTTGATGTATTATCTCGTCGAGTTTCTCAAGGGCGGCCCGGTGTCAGAACGGGCTCTGGAAATCGGCCAACAGATCGGTTTTGCCTTGCTGGGGCTGCTGATGGCTTTTGCCTTCTACAACGATATCAACCGTCTTGTTTCCGGCTAATTTTCGTCCAATCACATGAAAAAGAAACTGCTTGCCGGTCTGATCTCCTCCCTGCTGGCCCATTCCGCGTTTGCGTTCGACGCGTTTCAGATCAAGGACATTCGGGTCGAGGGCATTCAGCGCACCGAGGCAGGCACCGTGTTCTCCTACCTGCCGGTCAAGGTGGGCGACACCATGAACGACGAGAAGGCCGCGGCGGCGATCAAGGCATTGTTCGCCACCGGCTTCTTCAAGGACGTGCGCCTCGAAATCGACGGCCAGGTGCTGGTGGTGGTGCTGGAAGAGCGCCCGGCAATCGCCTCGCTCGAATTCAGCGGCCTCAAGGCATTCAAGCCGGAAGACCTGAAGAAGTCGTTGCGCGAAGTCGGCCTCGCCGAGTCGCGCATTTTCGACCGCGCCATGGTCGAACGGGCGGAGCAGGAACTCAAGCGCCAGTATCTGGCCCAGGGACACTATGCGGTCCAAGTAACGACAACCATCACGCCGCTGGAACGCAATCGCGTCGGCGTGAACTTCGCGGTGAATGAGGGCGAGATCGCGAAGATCAAGCAGATCAACATCATCGGCGCCAGCGCCATCAGGGAATCCGAGCTGCTCGACCTGATGGTATTGCGCACGCCGGGTTGGCTGACGTGGTACACGAAAAACGATCAGTACTCGAAGCAGAAACTCTCCGGCGACCTCGAGAGCCTGCGCTCCCATTACCTCGATCGCGGCTATCTCGAATTCAATATCGAGTCGACCCAGGTGTCGATTTCGCCGGACAAGCAGGACATCTACATCACCATCAATCTGACCGAGGGTGAAAAGTACACCGTCTCGACGGTCAAGCTGGCAGGCCAGCTGTTGCTGCCCGAGGCCGAACTGACCAAGCTGGTGCAGATCAAGCCCGGCGACGTGTTTTCGCGCGAGAGGATGGCCGAGACTACCAAGGCCATCAGCGATCGACTGGGCAACGAAGGCTATGCCTTTGCCAACGTCAATGCGGCGCCAGAACTGGACAAGGAAAAGCGCCAGGTGGCGTTCACCGTGTTCATCGATCCGGGACGCCGCGTCTATGTGCGTCGCATCAACGTGACGGGCAACACGCGCACGCGCGATGAAGTCGTGCGCCGCGAAATGCGCCAGGCCGAATCCGGCTGGTACGACGGCGACAAGATCAACAAGTCGCGCGCGCGGGTCGATCGGCTGGGTTATTTCGACGAGGTCTCGGTGGAAACGCCGCCCGTCGCCGGAACTACCGATCAGGTCGACATGGAAGTCAAGGTCAAGGAGAAGCCGACCGGCAACATCCTCTTGGGGGCGGGCTACTCCAGCGCGGAGAAAATCACGTTTTCGGGCTCGGTGGAGCAGCAGAACCTGTTCGGCAGCGGCAAACACGTCGGCGTCCAGATCAGCACCAGCGATTCGAACAAGGTCTATTCGCTGTCGCATACCGACCCCTATTTCACGGTCGATGGCATCAGCCAGGGGTTCGACATCTACTACCGCAAGACCGATACCAGCACTCTCGCGGTGGGGGCCTTCGGCTCCAAATCGGCTGGCGGCGGCGGGCGCTGGGGGCTCCCCATCGCGGAAGATCATTACCTGAATTTCGGCCTTTCCTACGATCACACCACGCTGCAACTCGACGCCAACAGCCCTGTGCGCTATCAGGACTATGTCTCGCGTTTCGGCGCAACCAGCAATACCCTGCTCGCCAGCATCGGCTGGCAGAAGGATGGTCGCGACAGTCTGCTGGTGACCACCAAGGGCGTCTATCGCAAGGCGGTCGTCGAGTTTTCCCTGCCGGGCAGCACGGCAACCTATGTCAAGGCGACCTATCAGCATCAGCACTATTTCCCGCTCGACCGCAAATTAACCCTGGCCCTGAATGGCGAGGTTGGGGTGGCGAAGTCCTATGGCAACAAGGACCTGCCTTTCTTCAAGAACTTTTACGCCGGTGGCATCGGCTCGGTGCGCGGCTTCGATTCGAGTTCCCTCGGGGCTCGCGATCCCACCACCAATGAAGCCCTCGGCGGCGACAAGCGGCTGATCGGCAACGCCGAACTGCTGTTCCCCGTGCCAGGCATGGGGCGCGATACTTCGATGCGCCTCTCGGCCTTCGTCGATGCCGGCAACGTATGGGGTTACGACAACACGTTCAGCCTGGGCAGTCTCAGGTACAGCGCCGGCGTTGCCCTGGCGTGGAATTCGCCGATGGGTCCGTTGAAGTTTTCCTTCGCCAATCCGTTCAACAAGAAGGCCGAAGACAAGGTACAACGTCTGCAGTTTCAGATGGGCTCGGTCTTTTGATCCGCTCCTTATAGTGAGAAAGTCATGCTGAAGAAATACATTCTTGCCGGTATCGCCCTGCTGTCGATTTCTGCCGGGGCCATGGCGGAGAGCAAGATCGGCTTCGTCAATAGCCAGAAGATCCTGAACGACGCCCCGCAGGCTGCGCGGGCGAAGAAGAAGATCGAAAAGGATTTTGAAAAGCGTGATCAGGAGTTGCAGCGCATCGCGAAGCAGTTGCAGGGCATGCAGGAGAACCTCGACAAGAACGCGGTCACCATGGCCGAGAGCGATCGCCGCACCAAGGAGCGCGAGTTCGCCGACCTGAACCGCGATTTCCAGCGCAAGCAGCGCGAGTTCCGCGAGGATCTGAGCCAGCGGCAAAACGAGGAAATGGCGGCGATTTTCGAGCGGGTGAACAAGATCATCAAGCAGATTGCCGAGGCCGAGAAATACGACATCATTTTCCAGGAAGCGGTCTACGCCAACCCGCGCATCGACATCACCGACAAGGTGATCAAGGCGTTGGGCGACGGCACCAAGTAAGACGCCCTGGCCGTGGTGCTGCGGCTCGACCAGATCGTCGCGCGGTTCGGCGGAGAAATAGTCGGCGCTGGCGATACGGCGATTGAGCGGATCGGCACGCTGGAAAATGCCGGTCCCGGCGAACTGGCCTTCCTCGCCAACCCGAAATACCGCCAGCAATTGACGACCACCCGAGCCGCGGCCGTGATCATGGCGCCGCCGGCGGTGGAGGGGCTGGCGGCCGCGATTCTCACGCCACAACCCTATCTCTATTACGCACGAGTGGCGCAGTGGCTCAATCCCCTGCCCGTGCCCGAAGCCGGGGTTCATCCGACCGCCGTGGTCGAAGGCGAGGTGGCGGCCAGCGCCAGCATCGGGCCCAACGTCTGGATTGGCCCCGCTGCCAGGATCGGCGCCGACGTCGTGATCGCAGCGAACTGCAGCATCGGCGTCGGGGTCGAAATTGGCGCCGGCAGCCGGCTCGCGGCCAACGTGGCGATCTATTCCGGCAGTCGCCTCGGTGCGCGCTGCCTGGTGCATTCCGGGGCGGTCATCGGCGCCGATGGTTTCGGCTTCGCGCGCGAAGCGGATGGCGCCTGGGTCAAGATACCCCAGGTGGGGCGCGTGCTGATCGGCGACGATGTCGAGATCGGCGCCGGCACGACGATCGATCGGGGTGCATTGGGCGACACCGTGATCGCCGATGGCGTCAAGCTCGACAACCAGATACAGGTCGGCCACAACGTGCGGATCGGCGCCCATACGGCAATGGCCGGTTGTGTCGGCATCGCGGGCAGCGCAATGATCGGCGCGCGGTGCACGGTGGGTGGCGGCGCCGTGATCCTTGGCCACCTCCAGATCGTCGATGACGTCGATGTGGCGGCCGGCACGCTGGTGACGAAATCGATCCAGCGCGCGGGCACATACAGCGGCGCGGTCCCCTTCCTCGAGCACGGCGACTGGCTCAAAAATTTCTCGCGGTTGCGCCATCTTGACGCGATGGCCGATAAAATCCGTGCCCTCGAACAGCGGCTTGCCGCATTGGAGAAAAAGACATGAGCGAAGCAGGCACGGGCGGGGCAGTCGATTCCCGCATGGACATCCACGAAATTCTGAACTATCTGCCGCATCGCTACCCGTTCCTGCTGGTCGACCGTGTGCTGGAAGTGGTACCCGGCGAGCGGATTACCGCGCTGAAGAATGTCAGCATGAACGAACCGTTCTTTCCGGGCCACTACCCGCATCATCCGGTGATGCCCGGCGTCCTGGTGGTCGAGGCGATGGCGCAGACGGCGGCGATCCTTTCCTTCAAGACCATGGGCAACAGACCTGACGACAAATCGGTGTACTACTTCGTCGGCATCGACAATGCGCGCTTCAAGAAGCCGGTCGGTCCCGGCGATCAACTGGTGATCGACGTCACGCTTGCCGCCAACAAGCGCGGCATCTGGAAGTTTTCAGCCACGGCGAAGGTGGATGGCCAGGTGGCCGCCGAAGCCGACCTGATCTGCGCCGTTCGTCCCACGCCCTGATGAGCGTCCATTCCACAGCCATCGTCCATCCCGCGGCGAGGCTCGGCAAGGGTGTCGTCGTCGGCGCCTATTCGATCGTCGGCGAGCATGTCGAGATCGGCGATCACACGGTGATCGGGCCCCACGTCGTCGTCGCCGGCCACACGCGGATCGGCTGCGACAATCGCATCTTCCAGTTTTGTTCCATCGGCGAAGAGCCGCAGGACAAGAAGTATGCGGGCGAGCCGACGCGGCTGGAAATCGGCGACCGCAACACCATTCGCGAGTTCTGCACCTTCAACTGCGGCACGGCGCAGGACGTCGGCGTCACTCGTCTGGGCAATGACAACTGGATCATGGCCTACGTGCATCTGGCGCACGACTGCCAGGTGGGCAACCAGACGATTTTCGCCAACAATGCACAGCTGGCCGGTCATGTTCAGGTCGGCGACTGGGCCATTCTCGGCGGCTTCACGGTGGTGCATCAGTTCGTCCGCATCGGCGCCCACAGCATCACCGCGATGGGCACCATTCTTCTGCAGGATCTGCCGCCCTTCGTGATGGCCGCCGGCAACCCGGCCGAGCCGCGCAGCATCAACGCCGAGGGCCTCAAGCGGCGAGGATTTTCTGCCGCTGCCGTGACCGCAGTGAAGCGCGCCTACAAGACCCTCTACAAGAGCGGCATGAAGCTCGACGAGGCGCGCGAAAGCATTGTGGCGGAATCTGCTGCCGTGCCGGAACTGGCCTTGCTCGCCGCCTTTCTTGCCGCACCCGGGCGCGGGATCATTCGCTGATTCCATGAGACAGGTTCCAAGGATTGCCATGGTCGCCGGCGAAGCCTCCAGCGACCAGCTTGCCGCGCATCTCATCACCGCGCTGAAACAGCATTTACCCGATGCGCAGTT
>JBAZOF010000028.1:0-17596 GCA_041648855.1 Sulfuritalea sp.
TGTCTTGGCATTGGGACGAGGCCTTTTACGGCACCTTGCTGGATGTGACCGGGGGCCTCGAACGGATTCGCTACTACGCCGAGCATTTCGACCCGGCCACTTGTGCGCGACCCGATTTCGACGAATTGCTGCATCGCGTGCACGACATCAAGACGCGAAATTACCAGCGGCTGCTTGCCGCCGGCGCAATACCCCTGCGCGCAGACATCGGCCAGTTGATCTGCGACGCGCGTACCGACGGTGTGCGCCTGGCGATTGCGTCAAGCTCGAAGCTGGAGAACGTGGTGGGTCTGCTGCGGGCCAATCTGGGGCCGAACGCCGATACCTGGTTCGATGCCATCGCCTCCGGCAGTGTCGCCGCGGCCAAGAAACCTTCGCCGGAACTCTACCTTTGGACGCTGAAACAACTCAATCTCCCGCCCCGCGATTGCCTGGCGGTGGAGGATTCCTCACACGGACTCGCGGCTGCGCTGGCGGCCGGAATCCCTACCGTGATCACGGTCAGCGATTACACCATCAACGAAAACTTCGATGGCGCACGCATGGTGCTGCCTGAGGCCGACCTGGTTTCCCTCGACAAGCTGCGTCTGTGGCACGCAACGGCGAGCACGTCCTGACGATCAACGCTCGGCCCCGACAGACGTAACGGCTGCCCCGATTGCGCGGGGTGCGCGTCCCGGCAACGCTGAAAGCCTCGCGGGAACAAGTCTGGCGACGACTCAGGTCTTCTGGTCTTGCGACTGCTGTTCGGCGCGATCGAGTTCCCGGTTCATTTCCTCGTCGGACGGCGGTCGGTAGTCGGACTCGCCTGCAGACTCCACAGCCGGACGCACGATGACACTGGCCAGGACAATTCCCAACTCATAGAGGAGCCACAGCGGCACCGCCATCATGAACTGCGAAATCACGTCGGGTGGCGTAAATACCGCGCCCACCACAAAGGCTCCGACAATGACATAAGGCCGCCACTCGCGCAGTTTGGCGACGTTTACCACCCCGATCTTGACCAGCACAATGACGATTACCGGCACCTCGAAGGTGACGCCAAAGGCCAGGAACATGGTGAGGACGAAGGAGAAGTACTTCTCGATATCGGTCATCCATGCCACGCCCTCGGGTGCAAAATTCGCCATGAAACCGAACACCATCGGGAAAAAGGCGAAGTACGCGAAGGCCATGCCGATGAAGAACAGAATGACCGATGCCGCGAGCAAGGGCATAGCCAGCTTTTTCTCGTGGGCATAGAGCCCCGGCGCAACGAAGGCCCAGACCTGATACAGCACGTAAGGCAGGACGACCAGGAAGGCGACGGTCAGCGCCACTTTCATCGGCACCAGAAAAACGCCGACCACGTCCGTGGCGATCATCTGGCCACCCGCGGGCAAAGTCGCCAGCAAAGGGGCGGCGAGCAGTGAATACAGCTCGCGGGCGTAGAACGCCAGCGGCACGAAAACAATGCAGACCGCGATCAGGATGCGAATCAGGCGATCCCGCAGTTCAACCAGGTGGGAGAGAAAAGTCTCCTGTTCGTCAGCCATCAGGACTTCAGTGTCTCGGCGGCCGCCGCAGCGGGCACAAGCGTTTCCACTGCCGGCGCAGCATCGACCGGGGTGGCCTCAAGAGTCGGCGCTGGTGACACGGCGATTTCGGCCAGCGGCTCGACGGCAGTGTTCACCGAGGCCTCGACTTCGCGCATTTCGTGCGTCACCGAAGCTTCCAGGTTCGTCACCTGGTCGGTCATCTGCTGCTGGAGCTTCTTCAACTCATCGAGCTGCATCTCGCGATTGATGTCGGACTTAACGTCGCTGACGTAGCGTTGCAGGCGACCGAGCAGGAGACCGGCCGTGCGCGCCACCTTGGGCAGGCGCTCCGGACCGATGACGACCAGCGCCACCGCGGCGATGACCATCAACTCGGAAAGGCCGACGTCGAACATGGGTTCGTGGGGAACTGGGAAATGGTATGGCAGGTCGGAATTGCCGAGGCAACCGAGGCCCGGGCACCGCTCACCCGCCCAGGATCAGGACTTGGTCTGCTCCCGACGCGCCTCGACGTCGATGGTGTGACCGCTCACCTGCTGTGGCTCCGCCGGCTTGTCGGCGGGTTTGTCGGCAGAAGCCTCCTTCATGCCGTCCTTGAAGCCCTTGACCGCGCCACCGAGGTCAGACCCCATGTTGCGCAGCTTCTTGGTGCCGAACACCAGCATGACAATCACCAGCACGATCAGCCAGTGCCAGATGCTCAATGATCCCATCGTATTTTCTCCTCGCGCTCAGTGAATTTTCAAGGCGCCTTGCGCTTTAGCATGGACCCCAGGGGCTCGGGGCCACCCAGAATATGGATGTGGAGATGATACACCTCCTGATGCCCGATCCGCCCGGTGTTGATGATGGTGCGGAAGCCGTCGGTGAGCCCCTGGCTCCTCGCCAACTCGTTCGCCTTGGCCAGCATGCGGCCAAGCAGCATCTGGTGGCTCATGTCGGCCTCCATCAGCGAAGCAATGTGCAGCTTCGGCACAATCATGAAATGCACCTGCGCAATCGGATTGATGTCATGAAAGGCAAAGATTTCCTCGTCTTCATAGACCTTCTTCGACGGAATTTCGCCGCGCGCAATCCTGCAGAAAATGCAATCGCTCATGCTTGCGGATTCCGGCTGTTCTTCTCGTCGATTCCGGAAATGCCTTCCCGGCGACGGAACTCGACCATCACGTCATCGACGCCGATGCCGAACTGGGTCAGCAGGATCATGCTGTGGAACCAGAGATCCGTCACTTCGCGGACCAGATGCAGGCGATCGCCGTCCTTGGCCGCCATGATGGTCTCGGCGGCTTCCTCCGCCACCTTCTTGCAGATTGCATCGGTGCCCTTGGCATACAGGCTGGCGACGTAGGATGAATCGGGCGCAGCACCCTTGCGTTCCAGCAGCGTCGCCTGAACGCGGTGCATGATTTCAAGATCAATCACTTGTATATCTCCTTCGGGTCCTTGAGGACGGGCTCGACATCCTGCCAGCCCGAGGTTTCAAGCCGGTTGAAAAAACAGCTGCGTCTGCCGGTGTGGCACGCGATACCGCCACTCTGCTCCACCTTCAACAGCACCACATCCTTGTCGCAATCGACGCGCAGTTCCAGCACCGTCTGCGTATGCCCGGATTCTTCGCCCTTGTGCCACAGACGCCCGCGCGAACGGGACCAATACACGGCGTGACCAGATTCGACCGTCAGCGCGAGCGCCTCGCGATTCATCCAGGCGAACATCAGCACCTCGCCCGTCGCCGCGTCCTGGGCGATCGCGGGGACCAGACCCTGCGCGTCCCAGAGCACCTCGTCCAGCCATTGGCCGCCTTGCGGCGCGCTCACAGCCTGACCTCGATACCGCGGCTGCGCATGAATTCCTTCGCCTGGCGCACAGTGTATTCGCCGTAGTGGAAAATGCTCGCCGCCAGAACGGCGTCCGCCCGGCCTTCGGTAACGCCGTCCGCCAGATGCTGGAGCGTACCGACGCCGCCGCTGGCGATCACCGGGATGCCGACTGCGTCGGCCACCGCACGCGTCAGCGCGATGTCGAAACCGGCCTTGGTGCCATCCCTGTCCATGCTGGTGAGCAGAATCTCCCCGGCGCCGAGGCCTTCGACCTTGCGTGCCCAGGCTATGGCATCGAGCCCCGCATTCTTGCGCCCGCCATGGGTGAATACGTCCCAATGCCCGGGTGAGGTCTGCTTGGCGTCGATGGCGACCACGATGCATTGCGATCCGACCTTCGTCGCGGCATCGGCCACCAGTTGCGGATTGTTCACCGCCGCCGTGTTCATGCTGACCTTGTCGGCGCCGGCATTCAGCAGCCGCCGCACGTCCTCGACCTGACGCACGCCGCCGCCTACCGTGAGCGGAATGAACACTTGCGAGGCCACCGCCTCGACGATGTGCAGGATGATGTCCCGGTCATCGGAACTGGCCGTGATGTCGAGAAAGGTTATTTCGTCTGCGCCCTGCTCATCGTAGCGCCGGGCGATTTCAACCGGATCGCCGGCATCGCGCAGCTCAACGAAGTTAACGCCCTTGACCACGCGGCCGGCGTTGACGTCGAGACAGGGGATGATGCGTTTGGCGAGCATGGGTCAAAGCCTTTCAGCGGCCGGAAAGCTTGTCCGCCTCGGCCTGGGCTTTCCTGAAATCGAGCGTGCCTTCGTAGATTGCGCGGCCGGTGATGGCGCCTGAAATGCCCTCTCCCTGCACCGCGCACAGCGCCTTGACGTCCTTCATGCTGGCGATGCCGCCGCTGGCGATCACCGGGATGCGCAGCGCCTGCGCCAGCTTCACCGTCGCCTCGATGTTCACGCCGGAGAGCATTCCGTCGCGCCCGATGTCGGTATAAATGACCGCCTCGACGCCATAGTCCTCGAACTTCTTTGCCAGATCGACCACGTCGTGGCCGGTCATCTTCGACCAGCCGTCGACCGCGACCTTGCCGTCCCTGGCATCGAGCCCAACGATGATGTGGCCGGGAAAGGCGCCGCAGGCATCATGCAGGAAGCCGGGGTTCTTCACCGCCGCCGTGCCGATGATGACGTAGGTGAGGCCATCGTCGAGGCAACGCTCGATGGTGTCAAGGTCGCGAATGCCGCCGCCCAGTTGCACCGGAATCTCGGTGCCGACTTCCTTGAGAATTGCCTTGATCGCGGCTTCATTCTTCGGCTTGCCGGCAAAGGCGCCATTGAGGTCGACCAGATGAAGGCGGCGTGCGCCCTGATCTATCCAGTGTCGGGCCATCGCCGCCGGGTCTTCGGAAAACACCGTGGCATCGTCCATTGCGCCCTGTTTCAGGCGGACACAGTGACCATCCTTGAGATCAATCGCGGGTATCAGCAGCATAGGAAAATGTGAAGATATGGAAAAGCCGAAGGCTTTGGATCAGGGATTCCAGCGCATGAAATTGGCGAGCAGTCGCAGCCCCGCCTGTGCGCTTTTTTCCGGGTGGAATTGAACAGCGAAGATGTTAGCGTGAGCAATCGCGCTGGTAAAGGGGATGCCATAGTGGGTCGACCCGGCAATCACGTCGGGATTCTGCGGTTCGACGTAATAGCTGTGCACGAAATAGAAGCGCGCGTCATCCTCGATGCCATCCCACAGCGGGTGGGCTTCGGCCTGATGCACCTGGTTCCAGCCCATGTGCGGCACTTTCAGGCGCGCACCGTCGGGTGCGACCATGGCGGCGAGAGGGAAATGCGGCACGCGGCCCGGCAGGATTTCGAGTCCCATGACGTCGCCCTCCTCGGCGTGGCCGAAGAGCATCTGCAAGCCGACGCATATGCCGAGAAAGGGCTTTTCGGCGGCGGCGCGCACGACGGCGTCGCGCAAACCGCGGGCGGACAACTCGCGCATGCAATCCGGCATCGCACCCTGGCCGGGAACCACGACACGGTCGGCGGCGGCGATTTCGGCCGCATCCGAGCTGACGCGGACATCTGCCTCCGGAGCAACATGCTCGATGGCCTTGGCCACCGAGCGCAGATTGCCCATGCCGTAATCGACAACGACGACCGTGCTCATGGAAGGATCAGAGCGTGCCCTTCGTCGAAGGAACGACGCCCGCTGTGCGCGGATCGGCTTCCACGGCCATGCGCAAAGCCCGGGCAAACGCCTTGAACACGGTCTCGGCCTGATGGTGGGAATTGTCGCCACGCAAGGCGTCAATGTGCACCGTGATCCCGGCGTGATTCACCAGCCCCTGGAAGAACTCACGTACCAGGTCGACATCGAACTCGCCGATCGTGGCGCGAGTGAAAGGTACGTTGAAGACCAGTCCGGGTCGCCCGGAAAGATCGACCACCGCGCGCGACAAGGCCTCGTCGAGCGGCACATAGGCATGCCCGTAGCGGCGCAGGCCTTTCTTGTCGCCCAGCGCCTTGGCCAGCGCCTGACCGATGGTGATGCCGACGTCTTCGATGGTGTGATGGGCGTCTATGTGCAAATCGCCCTTGGCCTCGACAGTCAGATCGATCAGGCCGTGGCGCGCGATCTGATCCAGCATGTGGTCGAAGAACCCGATGCCGGTGGCGAGTTTGGAGACGCCGGTACCGTCGAGATCGAGGGCGACGCGGATTTGTGTTTCCAGTGTGTTGCGCGTGATTTCGGCTTGCCGCATGGCAGTCTTGATCGAGCAAAGGGTCGAGGCCTGCATGATACCATCGGCCTAGCAGCCTGTACGTCAAGGCCGAACCTCGATCATCACTGCCCTGCCAACCATTCCGCCTGACCATGAGCCGTTTCTGGAGCGATGTCGTCAAGGGGCTCAAGCCCTACGTGCCGGGCGAGCAACCCAAGCTCGCCAACCTGGTGAAACTCAACACCAACGAGAATCCCTACGGGCCTTCGCCGCGGGTGCTGGAAGCGATCCGCGCCGCCACGGGGGAATCGCTGAAGCTTTATCCCGACCCGAATGCCGAGCAGCTCAAGCTCGCGATCGGCAACTATCACGGCATCGAGTCGAAAAATGTCTTCGTCGGCAATGGCTCGGACGAGGTTCTGGCCCACATCTTTCTCGGCTTGCTGAAGCAGGCGCGGCCCATCCTGTTCCCCGATATCACCTACAGTTTTTATCCGGTGTATTGCGGGCTCTACCAGGTGGATTTCGAAACCGTCGCGCTGGCCGACGATTTTTCGATCCGGGTCAGCGATTACGCGAAACCGAACGGCGGCATTATTTTCCCCAATCCGAATGCACCGACGGGCTGCCTGGTGCCCCTGGATGACATCGAGCGCCTGTTGCAGTCGAATCCCGACTCGGTCGTGGTGATCGACGAGGCCTACGTGGATTTCGGCGGCGAAAGTGCGATTCCGCTGATCGCCAGATATCCAAATCTGCTGGTAGTGCAGACGCTGTCCAAGTCGCGCTCGCTGGCGGGTCTGCGGGTCGGCTTCGCCGCCGGTCACGCCGATCTGATCGAGGCGCTGGAGCGGGTCAAGAACAGCTTCAATTCCTATCCGCTGGATCGCTTGGCGATCGCCGGTGCGGTCGCCGCCTTTGAAGACCGCGAATATTTCGACCAGACCTGCCGGGCGGTCATCGCGTCACGCGAGAAGCTGATCGGCGAATTGAAGGCGCTCGGCTTCGTAGTGCTGCCATCGGCGGCCAACTTCATCTTCGCGCGCCACCCGCAACGCGATGCCGAAAAGTCGGCGCTGGCGCTACGCCAACGCAGCATCATCGTGCGCCATTTCAAGCTGCCGCGCATCGAACAGTTCCTGCGGATCACGGTCGGCACCGACGCGCAGTGCGCGGCACTTGTCGCGGCGCTGAAGGAAATTCTCAGCGCTTGATGCGCAACTCCGCAGACTAGGGCTTGATGCGCAGCTCAGCAGCGCGGGCATGGGCCGTGAGCCCTTCGCCGTGCGCCAGGGTCGCGGCAATCGGCCCCAGGGTTTGTGCTCCGGCCTGCGACACCTCGATGAGGCTGGTGCGCTTCTGAAAGTCATAGACGCCGAGCGGCGACGAAAAGCGCGCACTGCGAGAGGTCGGCAACACGTGGTTGGGGCCGGCGCAGTAGTCGCCGAGCGACTCCGAACTGTAATGGCCGAGGAAGATCGCGCCGGCGTGGCGGATCTTGTCCGCCAGTGGCGCCGGATCGGCGACCGCCAGTTCGAGGTGTTCCGGCGCAATGCGATTGGCGACGGTGCAGGCCTCTTCGAGATCGGCCACCTGTATCAGGGCGCCGCGTCCCTTGAGCGAGGCGGCGATCACTTGGCGGCGCGGCATGGTCGGCAAAAGTTTTTCGATGCTCGCGGCAACCCGCGCAATGAAATCGGCATCCGGACTCAACAGGATCGACTGCGCCAGTTCGTCATGCTCGGCCTGGGCGAACAGGTCTATCGCCACCCAATCGGGATTGGCCGAGCCATCGGCGATCACGACAACTTCCGATGGTCCGGCCACCATGTCGATGCCGACGGTGCCGAACACGCGGCGCTTGGCCGCCGCCACGTAGGCGTTGCCCGGACCGACGATCTTGTCCACCTGCGGAATCGTCTGCGTGCCGTAGGCCAGTGCCGCCACCGCCTGTGCACCGCCGAGGGTGAACACGCGGTCGACGCCGACCAGGCAGGCAGCGGCCAGCACCAGCGCGTTCTTCTCGCCGCGCGGGGTGGGTACCACCATGATCAGTTCGCCGACTCCGGCCACCTTGGCCGGCAGCGCATTCATCAGCACCGAACTGGGATAGGCAGCCTTGCCGCCCGGCACGTAGAGGCCGACGCGATCCAGTGCCGTGATCTTCTGTCCGAGCCGCGTGCCGTCCGCTTCGGTGAAACTCCACGATTCCAGCTTCTGCCGCTCGTGATATGAAGTTACGCGTTGTGCCGCCGCTTCAAGCGCGGCCCGCTGGGCTGCGGGAAGACTGTCCAGCGCATGCCGCAGCTCGCTCCTCGGCAGTTCCAGCTCGGCCATGGTGCCGACATCGAGGTGGTCGAAACGGCGTGTGTAGTCGAGTACCGCGGCATCGCCCTCCTTGCGGACCCGGGCGAGAATCTCGGCAACCGTCGCCTCGATGGTATCGTCGGTCGAGTGGTCGAACTGCAGCAGCGCATCGAGCGTGGCGAGAAAGCCGGTATCACTGGTCGACAAACGGCGAATCATCGGATCGCGCCCTCGAAAGCGGCGATGACGGGTTGCAGCAGGCCGCGCTTCATCTTGAGCGCAGCCTGATTCACGACCAGCCGCGACGAGATATTCATGATCTCCTCGACCTCGACCAGATTGTTGGCTTTCAGCGTGCTGCCGCTGGAAACCAGGTCGACGATCGCCTCGGCCAGACCTGCCAGCGGGGCCAGCTCCATCGAGCCGTAGAGCTTGATCAGGTCGACATGCACGCCCTTGGCCGCGAAGTGCTCGCGTGCGACGGAAATGTACTTGGTGGCAATGCGCAAGCGCGCGCCGCGCCTGACGGCAGCCGCATAATCGAAGCCGGCCGGCGCCGCAACGCACATGCGGCATTTGGCAATGTTCAGGTCCAGCGGCTGATACAGCCCCGCGCCGCCGTGCTCCAGCAATACGTCCTTGCCGGCAATGCCGAGATCGGCCGCCCCGTATTGCACATAGGTCGGAACGTCCGAGGCGCGCACAATCACCACGCGCACATCGTCGCGATTGGTGCCGATGATCAGCTTCCGCGACTTTTCGGGATCTTCGGCCGGAACGATGCCTGCCGCCGCCAGCAGGGGCAGGGTTTCTTCGAAAATGCGGCCCTTTGAAAGGGCGATGGTAATTCCGCTCATGCGGCTATTTTACCCGTCGAATGTCGGCGCCCAAAGCGGCCAGCTTCGTTTCCAGGCCTTCGTAACCGCGATCAAGATGGTAGATGCGCTCGATCAGGGTCTCGCCCTGCGCCACCAAACCGGCAATGACCAGACTGGCCGAGGCGCGCAGGTCGGTGGCCATCACCGCAGCGCCATCGAGCTTCGGCCGGCCCGTGACAAAAGCCGTATTGCCGTCGATCTTGATGTCGGCGCCCAGCCGGATCAGTTCCACCGCATGCATGAAGCGGTTCTCGAAAATCGTTTCGCGCATCACCGCAGTACCGTCGGCGACGGCGTTGATCGCCATGAACTGGGCCTGCATGTCCGTCGGGAAGGCCGGGTAGGGCGCCGTGCGGATGCTCACCGCCGTGAGCCGCGGCGGCGCCTTGAGGCGAATCGCATCGCGCTCGGCGATGATCTCGCAGCCGGTATCCATCAGCTTGTCGATCACCGCATCCAGATAGCTGGTCGAGGCGCCCGTGACACGGATCTCGCCACCGGTTGCGGCTGCGGCGCACAGGTAGGTACCGGTCTCGATGCGATCCGGCATGATGCGATGCGTGGTGCCGTGCAAGGCATCGACGCCCTGAATGCGGATCACGTCGCCGCCGGCCCCTGAAATGCGTGCGCCCATGGCGACCAGGCAGTTGGCCAGATCGACCACTTCCGGCTCGCGCGCGGCGTTCTCGATCACGGTTTCACCTTGCGCCAGGCAGGCCGCCATCATCAGGTTTTCGGTGCCGGTCACGGTCACCATGTCGGTGAACAAGCGCGCGCCCTGCAATCGAGTGGCACGCGCATGCACGTAGCCCTGCTCGACATCGACCTCGGCACCCATCGCGGTCAGGCCCTTGATGTGTTGATCGACCGGCCGCGCACCGATCGCGCAGCCACCCGGCAGCGATACCCTGGCTTCGCCCGCGCGCGCAACCAGCGGCCCCAGCACAAGGATAGAGGCGCGCATGGTTTTCACCATTTCGTAGGGCGCCACGGCGTTGTTCAGGCCCGAAGCATCGAGCGTCACCGTATCACCAGCGCCGACTCTTGAGCCTTCCCGTGAAACCTTGACGCCCATCTGCGCCAGCAACTTCAGCATGGTGCCGATGTCGTTCAAGTGCGGCACGTTGGTGAAAGTCACCGGATCCCGGGTCAGCAGCGCCGCGCACAGCAGCGGCAGCGCTGCGTTCTTCGCGCCGGATATGGCGATTTCACCGGCGAGCCGGACACCTCCCGCGATCAGCAGTTTATCCATTGGCCTTCCATTCCGCGGGGGTCAGGGTCTGCATCGACAAGGCGTGCAATTCGCCCGAATCGAAACGCGCCTTGAGCAGGGCGTTGATCCGCTGCTGACGCTTGACGCGGTTCAGCCCGGCAAACTCGTTGCTGACGATGACGGCGGCAAAGTGGTGGCCGTCACCCTCGACGGACAGATGCTCGCAGGGCAGACCGGCAGCGATCCAGGTCTCGATTTGTTTTGGGTCAAGCATGTGACGACTCCTCAGGCGCGCAGCTTGTAGCCGCGTTTCAACAGGTTCAATGAGAATGCGGTCAGCAGTGCGAGGCACGTGCCGACCACGGCGAGACTCAGCCAGGGCGACGCATCGGAGACACCGAAGAAACCATGGCGAAAGCCGTCAATCATGTAGAACACCGGGTTCCAGTGCGATACCTGCTGCCAAAAAGGCGGCAGTGAATTGATGGAGTAAAACACACCGGACAGAAAAGTGAGCGGCATGATCAGAAAGTTCTGGAAGGCGGCGAGCTGATCGAATTTGTCGGCCCAAATGCCTGCAATCACGCCGAGACTGCCGAGGATCGCGCCGCCCATCAGGGCAAAGACGAGAATCCATACCGGTTCGGCAAACGTCAGCGGGGCAAACCAGAAGGTGGCCAGCAAAACCCCGGTTCCCACCACGACTCCGCGCACCACCGAGGCCAGGACATAGGCCAGGAAGAACTCCAGATAGGAAATCGGCGGCAGCAGCACGAAGACAATATTGCCAGTCACCTTGGACTGGATCAGCGAGGACGAGGAATTGGCAAAGGCGTTCTGCAGCACCGACATCATCACCAGCCCCGGGATCAGGAATGCGGTGTAGGCGACGCCATGCACCTTCACATGGCCTTCCAGCACATGGGAAAAGATCAGCAGGTAGAGCAGCGCCGTAAGCACCGGAGCGGCCACCGTCTGCGAGGCCACCTTCCAGAAGCGCAGAACTTCCTTGTAGAGAAGGGTTGAGAAACCGCCGTGGCGCATCTCAGCCCGCCTGCCCTTGCATGACGCGGACGAATACCTCTTCGAGATCGGGTTTGCCGATTTCGAGATCATCTATCCTGCAGCCGGCAGCGCGAATCCTTGCCAGCAGCGTCTCGACCTGATCGAAACCATCGAAGGGGAAGGACCACCAGCCGCCACTTTCTGCGCCGTCACGGGCAAGCTCGGACGGTAGCGTGCCGCCGGTGCGCAGGCGCAAGGCATGAACGGAGAAGCGGCGCAGCAGGTTCGCCGTGGTGTCGAGGGCGACCACCCGGCCGGCCTTCAGCATGGCGATGCGCGTGCAGAGATTTTCGGCCTCTTCCAAATAATGCGTGGTCAGGACGATGGTGTGGCCCGCTTCGTTCAGGCGCCGGATGAACGCCCACAGGGTCTGGCGCAATTCGACATCGACGCCGGCAGTCGGCTCGTCGAGCACGATCACCGGCGGACGATGCACCAGGGCCTGGGCGACCAGCACGCGGCGCTTCATGCCGCCGGACAGCATGCGCATGTTGGCATTGGCCTTGGACGTCAGGCCCAGGTTCTCCAGAATTTCGTCGATCCAGTCATCGTTGTGGCCAATCCCGAAGTAACCCGACTGGATCTTCAGCGATTCGCGAACAGTGAAGAAAGGATCGAAAACCAGTTCCTGGGGCACCACTCCAAGATGCCGGCGTGCGGCGCGATAGTCGCCCTGTACATCGTGGCCCATCACGCGGAGGCTACCGGCATCGGGGCGAACCAGCCCGGCCAGCGCCGAAATCAGGGTTGTCTTGCCGGCGCCATTCGGACCCAGCAGCCCGAAAAACTCCCCCTGCTGAACTTCGAGGTCGACACGATCCAGCGCCTGGGTGCTGCCAAAGCATTTGGAGACCTGCTGAATGCGGATCGCAGCGGACATCACGCCAACCCGAGGGCTGCTGCGATCAACGCGACGGAAGGAGGTCCGCGACGTCGTAGACCGCGGCGAGACTCAGCAGATTCTGTGGCGGGTTCAGAAGGCGCAAGGATTTCCCGCCGGCCTGCGCCGCTCGCATCCAGCCGAAGACCACCGCCAGGCAGGAAGAGTCCATGTCCGTCACCGCAGCCAGATCGAAGCTTGTCGAACTGGCCGCTATGGCAGCCTCCCCTTCGGCAAGCAGCACAGCCGCATCCGACATGGTCATCGGGCCCGACACCTCGACGCAATCACCGGCGATACGGATCATTTCTTTACCGAGGTTGCCTCGCCGGACTTGTTCTTGGCTTGCAGGGACTTGATCAGGCCTTCGATGCCGTTGTTGCGCACCTCGGATGCAAAGGATTCGCGGTAGTTGGTAATGAGACTGATGCCACCGACTTCGATATCGTAGACTTTCCAGGCAGCGCCGGACTTTTCAAGCCAATAGTCCAGCTCGACGTTCTTGCCGGCACCCGCCTGCTTGATTTCGGTGCGAACCCGGACATCGGTCTCGCCAGCCTTGAGCACGAAGGGTTTGAAATGGACGGTCTGGTTCTTGTACTCGGTCAGGGCCTTGGCATACGTACGCACCAACAGGACATGAAACTCGTCGGTCAGGACCTTCTGCTGCGCCGCACTGGCGATTCGCCAATCGCGGGCCATTGCCAGTTGGGTCATGCGCGTGAAGTTGAAATGCGGCAGTACCTTGATCTCGACCAGATCGATGGCTTTTTTTGTATTGCCGGACTGAATGTCCTTGTCCTTGCGAACGATATCGAGCACCTCGTTGGTGACCGTCTTGACCAGGACATCGGGGCCGACGTCCTGAGCCATCGCCGTCGCGGCAACAAGCAGGCCGCCGATTAATGCAAAGAGGGATTTCATTGTGGATTTCCTGAAATTGCCGGGGCTGAGGGAACACGCCCCGGAGTGGGACACTATTTCGCTTCTGGCGGTTGCGTGCGAGCTACCAGCATGGCCGGCGCAGCGGGGACCAACGCGGCCCGCGGCTCAATGACTTCCGCTTCCGCCGTCAGCGGATGATCGGTTGATCCGGCATCCGCCTCGATTTCCCGCGGTGGGTTGCCATCGTGGATCAGATTGCGGCGGCGCTGGAGATAGGCATCGCGCATGTATGAATACTTGTCCAGCGCAGCTTCCTCGATGACCTTGTCAGCCGGCAGCAGGTTGGCCCGGTCATTCACGAAGCGCAAAGCCAGCGCCAGATCGCGGGTCCGTTCCGGATTGTGATTCGCCACCGGGTCAGCTGCGATGTCGAGCACCAGGCCCACGGTGTCGCGCGCAGTGCGCGGCCCGAATACGGGAATCACCACGTAGGCGCCGTTGCCGACACCCCAGCGACCAAAGGTCTGGCCGAAATCCTCGTCATGCTTTTCAAGACCTGCGTCGGATGCAAAGTCGATCAAACCCAGCAGACCTACTGTGCTGTTGATCACCACGCGACCCAGATCACTGAACGCCTCCGGCACCTTGCCCTGCAACAGGTTATTCACGCCGACGAAGAGATCCTCGATATTGGCGAAGAAATTGGTGACGCCGGTACGGATGGGCGAGGGCAGAACCGCCTCATAGCCCTTGGCAACCGGCTTGACGATTGCGGCATCGAGCCCCTCGTTGAAGGCGAACATGGCGCGATTGAAGCCTTCGATCGGGTCCTTGGGGTTTCCCGAGGTCGCGCATCCCGCCAACAAGCCGACGGCCGCAATGGCCACAGCGACGGATTTGATGCGGGCAGGTAAGGTGGTCTTCATTCTCTTTTGGGGTACCTGTTGACTACTTCTTGTCGCCATTTCCGGCGGTTTTGTCGCCGTTCTCGGCGGCCTTGTTGAACATGAACTGGCTGATCAGCTTTTCCAGAACCACTGCCGACTGGGTCTTTTTGATGGTATCCCCTGCCTTCAGCATTTCCGTATCGCCACCCACCTCGAAGCCTATGTACTGCTCGCCCAGCAAACCCGACGTGTTGATCGTCGCGAAGGTATCGCGCGGAAACTTGTAACGGGCATCCACCTTGATCGTCACCACCGCCAGATAAGCCTCGGGGTCAAAGGTGATCTCCGCCACGCGCCCCACCACTACGCCGGCGCTCTTGACCGCGCCGCGCACCTTCAGGCCCCCGATGTTATCAAATTTGGCCTGGATTGCATAAGTGTCCCCGCTGCTGGACGACGCCAAGTTGCCCACCTTGAGGGCAAGGAACAACAATGCACCCAGTCCGACGGCAACGAAAAATCCGACCCAGAGGTCAAGTGAAGTACGACTCATGTCATGTCCCTGTAAACATGAAGGCGGTGAGAATGAAGTCGGCGGCCAGAATGGCCAGCGACGATGTTACAACGGTGCGCGTGGTCGCCCCCGAAACACCTTCGGCGGTTGGCTCGGCGTCGTAGCCCTCGAATACAGCCACCCAGCTGACGATGATGCCGAACACGAAGCTCTTGATCACTCCGTTAACGATGTCCTCGCGGAAATCGACCGCCGCCTGCATCTGCGACCAGAACGATCCTTCGTCGACGCCGATCAGTTGCACGCCCACCAGATAACCGCCAAAGATACCCATCGCGGAAAACAGCGCTGCAAGCAGGGGCATTGAAATCACGCCTCCCCAGAAGCGCGGCGCGACGACGCGGGCAATCGGATCGACCGCCATCATCTCCATCGCGGAAAGCTGTTCGGTCGCCTTCATCATGCCGATTTCAGCGGTAATTGCCGAACCGGCACGACTGGCAAACAATAGGGCCGCAACCACAGGGCCCAGCTCGCGCACCAGGGACAAGGACACCAAAACCCCGAGCGCCTCCGTGGAACCATAGCGAGCCAGCGTGTCATAACCCTGCAAACCCAGCACCATGCCGACAAACAGGCCTGAAACCAGAATGATGATCAGCGACAGGACGCCGGTAAAGTAGATTTCCCGTATCGTCAGGTGCACACGACGCAACGCGGTGCCCGAATGCAGCAAGAGGGCGAGAAAGAAACGACTGGCATAGCCGAGGCGCCAGATACGCGAAGTGAACTGCTGGCCCAGTCCGCGCAACGCGCGTGTCAGGTTGTTATCCACGACGCGCCGCGCTTGCCATCAGTTCTTCTCCGTACGGGCGGGACGGGTACTGGAAAGGCACTGGACCGTCGGCCTCGCCCCAGACAAACTGATGCACATAGGGAACCGTGGAGTTCTTCATGTCTTCGGCAGTGCCTTCGGCAACAATTCTTCCCTCGGAAACAAAATAAACGTAATCGACAATCTTCAATGACTCCTGCACGTCGTGGGTGACGACGATGGAACTGGCGCCCAGCGCATCGTTCAGCTTGCGAATCAGTTCGCCGACAATGGACAGCGAGATCGGATCGAGACCGGCGAAAGGCTCGTCGTACATCATCAGCATCGGATCGAGCGCTATCGCGCGTGCCAGGGCGACCCGTCGCGCCATGCCGCCGGACAACTCCGCCGGCATCAGATGCTGAGCTCCGCGCAGCCCCACGGCATGCAGCTTCATCAGTACCAGATCATGAATCAGGGCTTCCGGCAAATTGGTGTGCTCGCGCATCTGAAAAGCGATATTGTCGTATACGGACATGTCGGTGAACAGCGCGCCGAACTGGAACAGCATGCCCATGCGCCGACGCAGGTTGTACAGGCCGTCCGAATCAAGCTCGTGCACCACCTGACCGCCGACCTTGACCGTGCCGGAGGTTGGCTTCAGCTGGCCGCCGATCAGGCGCAAGGTAGTGGTCTTGCCACAACCCGAAATTCCCATGACCGCCACGACTTTCCCGCGCGGAATCGTCATGTTGATTCCGGTAAGGACCGGCCGGCTGTCGTAGGTGAAGTTCAGATTGCGGATTTCGACAAGCGATTCCTGGGACATATCCACACCGGGAACCCCGGTCAAATTCACAGCGCGTAATTCTAGCAGAATCAAGCCTTCCGGCGATTGGGGTCAACCCGCGAAGAACGGGGTAAACGCCACCCACAACAGGAATTGGCCACTCCCGGTTTCCGCTATGATGATCCGATCAATTCACGCTCGCATCGCCCTTGACTGCTCCCCACAGCAAAACCGAACTGCTGATCGTCGACGATGATCCCCTCATCGCCGATGCGTTGGGCTATTTTCTCGGCCGCGACTATGCGGTGACGACCGCCTCGACGCGCGCGGAGGCGGTCGAACTGTTGCGCGACAAGAAAAGCGCCCCCGCTCTCGCGCTGATCGATCTCGGCCTGCCGCCGACCCCGCATCGCCCCGATGAAGGCTTCGCCCTGATTGCCGATATCCTGGCTCATGCGCCGGGAACCCGCATCGTGGTTCTTTCCGGCCAGAGCGACGAACTCAATGCTCGCCATGCGCGAGCCCTCGGAGCGACAGAGTTTGTCGCCAAGCCGGCTGATCCTGAGTACCTGCGCAGCCTCATCCGTCGAGTGTTGTCTTTTAGAGACACATCGACAGAGATAGAGGATGGCCTGATCGGTCAGAGCGCGCCCCTCCAGAAGCTCCGTGCCCAGCTCAGGCAATTCGCGGACTCGCCCTTTCCCGTGCTGATCGAAGGCGAATCGGGCAGCGGCAAGGAGCTTGCCGCGGTCGCCTTGCACCGGTTGTCCGAACGCGCCGGGAAACCGTACCTGGCACTCAACTGCGCCGCGATCTCGCCCAACCTGGTGGAAGCCACGCTGTTCGGTCACAGCAAGGGGGCGTTTACCGGCGCCAGCGGTCCCCGCGCCGGCTATTTCGAGGACGCCTCGAACGGTACGCTGTTTCTCGACGAGATCGGCGAACTTCCCCTCGATCTGCAACCCAAACTTCTGCGCGTACTGGAAAACGGCGAGTTCCAGCGCATCGGCGAGACTTTGGCCCGGCGTTCGTCCGCACGCATCGTCGCCGCGACCAACCGCGATCTGAAGAAGGAAGTTCGCGAAGGACGCTTCCGCGCCGACCTCTACCACCGGCTTTCGGTATTCACTGTCGCCATACCGCCGCTGCGCGATCTCGGCGACGACCGCATCCGCCTGCTGGAACATTTCCGCGCTGTCTATACGGCGCAGGCTGACTTGCCGCCGTTCCGGCTCACCGCAGACGCGACGGAGCGC
>JBAZOF010000029.1:0-17440 GCA_041648855.1 Sulfuritalea sp.
GCCGCAGCGACCAGGAGGAGTAGTTCTTGTTGGCGATGTGCAGGATGTACATTCGGCTAGGCCCGGATGGTCTCGTCGAGAGTGATATCGACCATCAGATCGTTGGAGATGCGTTCGAGTTCCCCGGTCAGCGCGGAAACATCGAGATCCGGCGCGGCCGTGAGTTCGGCCACGGCATGGAACAGCACGGCGGCGGACATCGGCGCGCTGGAGGTGTGGGTCTCCAGGCTTTCGACATTGACCGCATGATGCGCGAGCACCTGCGAGACTTCGCGCACGATGCCGATGCGGTCGTGGCCGACGAGGGCGAGCTTCAATCGCCGTCCCTTCGGCGCCGACTTCTGCGCGGCGGCCGATTCGATTGCGACCTTCAGCCCGGCGAGCTGGCCCAGTTCGAGCTTGAGCGCGTCCGCGTGCGCTTCATCGACGGCGACTTCGACGATGCCGGCGAACTTGCCGGCCAGTTGCGCCATCGAGGATTCGAGCCAGCTGCCCTGGTGGGCGCTGATCACGGTCGACAGTTCGCCGACCAGGCCGGGGCGGTCGTCGCCGATCACGGTGAGAACGAGGTGTTGGGTCATGCGTAATCCTCCATCGGCACGCAGCCGCAGAACAGGTTGCGGTCGCCGTACACGTCGTCGATGCGATTGACGTAGGGCCAGAACTTGTTTTCCGCCACCCAGGGCAGCGGGAACACGGCCTGCTCGCGCGAGTAAGGCCGCGTCCAGTCGCCGATCACGTCCGCCTCGGTGTGCGGCGCGTGCTTGAGCGGGCTCGCGTCGAGCGTCCATTCGCCGTTCTCGATGCGGCGGATTTCGTCGCGGATGGCGATCATCGCGGCGCAGAAGCGGTCGAGCTCGGCCTTGTCCTCGCTCTCCGTCGGTTCCACCATCAGCGTGCCGCCGACCGGAAAGCTCACCGTCGGGGCGTGGAAGCCGTAGTCCATCAGGCGCTTGGCGATGTCCGTTTCGGCGACGCCGGTGGCGGCCTTGATGGCGCGCACGTCGAGGATGCACTCGTGGGCGACGCGGCCCTGGCTGCCGGTGTAGAGCACCGGGTAGTGGTCCTTGAGTTTCGCTGCGACATAGTTGGCGTTGAGGATGGCAATCTCGGTGGCGCGCGTCAGGCCGGCGCCGCCCATCATGGTCATGTACATCCAGGAGATCGGCAGGATCGAGGCCGAGCCCCAGGGAGCGGCGGACACCGCGCCCTGTCCATCGTGCGGGCCGGCGATGCCTTGCACCACGTGGTTGGCCATGAAGGGCGCGAGGTGCGCCTTGAGGCCGATCGGGCCCATGCCCGGTCCGCCGCCGCCGTGCGGTATGGCGAAGGTCTTGTGCAGGTTGATGTGCGAGACGTCGGCGCCGATGTCGGCCGGCCGGCAAAGGCCGACCTGCGCGTTGAGGTTGGCGCCGTCCATGTACACCTGCCCGCCGCTGGCGTGGATGATGGTGCAGATTTCCTTGATCGCTTCCTCGAACACGCCGTGCGTCGAGGGGTAGGTGATCATCAGGCAGGACAGGTTCGCCGCGTGTTGTTCGGCCTTGGCCTTGAGGTCGGCGACATCGACGTTGCCGCTGTCGTCGCAGGCCACCGCGACGACTTCGAGGCCGCACATCTGCGCCGTCGCCGGATTGGTGCCGTGGGCCGACTTCGGAATCAGGCAGATGTTGCGATGGCTCTGGCCGTTGGCGTTCTGGTAGCGGCGGATGGACACCAGGCCGGCGTATTCGCCCTGCGCGCCGGAGTTCGGCTGCATGCACACGGCATCGAAGCCGGTGATCGCCTTGAGCTGGTCCTCCAGCCCGGTGATCAGCTCCAGGTAGCCCTGCGCCTGGTCGAGCGGCACGAAGGGGTGCATCTGCGCGAACTCGGGCCACGAGACGGGAATCATCTCGGCCGCGGCGTTTAGCTTCATGGTGCAGGAGCCGAGCGGGATCATCGCGTGGTCGAGCGCCAGGTCGCGGTTCTGCAGGCGCTTGAGGTAGCGCAGCATGCCGTGCTCGGTGTGGTGCGTGTTGAACACCGGATGCGCGAGGATCGGCTCGCGTCTTTGCAGCGTGACCGGAATCGCGGCGGGTCGCGCGGCGTCGAGCGCTTCGACCGGAGTGTTCTTGCCAAAGATTTTCAGCAGCGCGGCGACGTCCTCGCGCGTGGTGGTTTCGTCGAGGCTGATGCCCAGCGTTTCGGCGTCGACCTGGCGCAGGTTGTAGCCCGCATCAACCGCCGCCTTCATGTATTTCGCCGTGTCGCCAGCGCCGACTTTTACCTCGAACGTATCGAAGAAATCACGCCCGGTGACGCCGAGGCCGCCGGCCAGCAAGGCGGTCAGGCGATGGATGCGCCCGGCGATGGTGCGCAGGCCTTCCGGGCCGTGCCACACCGCATACATGCCGGCGATGTTGGCGAGCAGCACCTGCGAGGTGCAGATGTTGGAATTGGCTTTCTCGCGGCGGATGTGTTGCTCGCGGGTTTGCAGCGCCATGCGGTACGCCGTCTTGCCGCGCGCATCTTTCGAGACGCCGATGATGCGGCCCGGCATCGAGCGCACATGCGCCTCGCGCGTGGCGAAAAAGGCCGCGTGCGGGCCGCCGAAGCCCATCGGCACGCCGAAGCGCTGCGAGGAGCCGAGCGCGATGTCGGCGCCCATGTCGCCGGGCGATTTCAGCAGCACCAGCGCCATCAGGTCGCTTGCGACAGCGACCACGCCGCCCTTGCCCTTGATCATGGCGATCGCGGTGGTCAGATCGGAAATTTCGCCGCGCGCGTTGGGGTACTGCAGCAGGGCGCCGAACGGTTCGTACTGTGCAGCCGCTTCGGGCGGGCCGAAGACCAGCTCGAAACCGAAATACGCGGCGCGGGTCTTGATCACGTCGATGGTCTGCGGGAAGGCGGCTTCATCGACGAAGAACACATTGCCCTTGGCCTTCGAGATGCGCCGCGCCATGGTCATCGCCTCGGCGGCGGCGGTGGCTTCGTCGAGCAGCGAGGCGTTGGCGATTTCCAGTCCGGTGAGGTCGATCACCATCTGCTGGTAATTGAGCAGGGCTTCGAGCCGGCCCTGGGCGATCTCGGCCTGGTAGGGCGTGTAGGCGGTGTACCAGCCCGGGTTCTCGAACAGGTTGCGCAGGATCACCGGCGGCGTGTGCGTGCCGTAGTAGCCCTGGCCGATCAGCGACTTCTTCAGCACGTTCTTCGCCGCGATGGCTTTCAGTGCGGCCAGCGCTGCGTGCTCCGGCATCGGCGCAGGCAGGGCTAGCGGGCGCTGCAGGCGGATGGTTGCCGGTACGGTCTCGCTGATCAGCGTACTCAGAGTAGCGGTGCCGATCGCGGCGAGCATGCCGGCGATGACATGTTCATCGGGGCCGATATGGCGGCCGATGAATTCGTCGCGGTGTTCGAGTTGGGTAAGGGGTTTCGTCAGGTTCTCAGCGTGCATGACGATGGCTCAAAGCGTGGCGGCGTAGGCCGCGGCGTCGAGCAGGCCGCCCAGTTCGGCGGCGAGTTGCGCAGCATCGGCAGGCTTGATGCGGAACAGCCAGGTGGCGTAGGCATCGGCATTGACCGATTCCGGCGCGTCGGCGGCGGCCTGGTTGATGTCCACCACTTCGCCGGAAACCGGCGAATAGATGTCGGAGGCGGCCTTCACCGATTCGACCACGGCGCATTCCTCGCCGGCCTTGACCACGCGGCCGACGGCCGGCAGTTCGAGGAAGACGATGTCGCCCAGGGCTTCCTGCGCGTGGTCGGTGATGCCGATGGTGACTGTGCCGTCGGCTTCCGTTCTGGCCCATTCATGCGAGGCAGCGTATTTCAGGTTGGCGGGGGTGTTCATGACATGCTCCTCAGATCAATGGTTTGCCGTTACGGACAAAACTGGGTTTGACGACGCGCGCCTTGAGGCGCTTGTCGCGGATCTCGACTTCGACTTCGCTGCCGATGGCCACGCCCGCCGGCAGGCGGGCCAGCGCGATGGACTGGTTCAGGCTCGGGGAAAACGTGCCGCTGGTGATTTCGCCCTCGCCCTGCGGCGTGACGACTTTCTGGTGGGCGCGCAGCACGCCGCGATCGAGCAGCAGCAGGCCGGCGAACTGGTTGCGCACCGGCCGCGCATGCTTGCCTTCCAGCGCCGACTTGCCGATGAAGTCGCGCGCGGGGTCCTTCAGGTCGACCGTCCATTTGAGGCCGGCTTCGTAGGGCGAAATGTCCTCGTCCATGTCCTGGCCGTAGAGATTCATGCCGGCCTCGAGCCGCAGCGTGTCGCGCGCGCCAAGGCCGCAGGGCTTGACGCCGGCGTCGAGCAGCTTCTGCCAGACCTGTCCGGCATCGTCGGCCGGGATGGTGATTTCGAAACCGTCCTCGCCGGTGTAGCCGGTGCGGGCGATCATCCAGTCCTTCCATTCGGCGGCCTGAAACACGGCCAGCGGCTCCGTCGCGGCGCGGCTGTCGGGGAAGGCGGTCCAGAAGCGCTCGCGCGCCTTGGGGCCCTGCACGGCGATCATCGCCACCGACTCGCTGCCGGTGAGGCGGCGTTCCTGCGCATCGGGGCCCTGCGCGGCGATGATGGCGACCGCATCGCCGTTGATGCGGCGGCGCACGATGAGCCCGGCGTCGAATCCTTCCAGCTGGCCGCGCATCCAGGCGATGTCCTTGGCGGCGGTGCCGGCGTTCACCACGATGCGGTAGCGCTCGGGGGTGAAGAAATACACGATCAGGTCGTCGATCACGCCGGCGTCCTGGTCCAGCATGCAGGAATACAGCGCCTTGCCCGGCGTGGTCAGTTTCGCCACGTCGTTGGCCAGCAGGTGGCGCAGCCAGCGCGTGGCATCGGGGCCGGCGAGATCCAGCGCGCACATGTGGGAAACGTCGAACATGCCGGCATCGCGCCGCACGGCATGGTGTTCCTCGATCTGCGAGCCGTAGTGAATCGGCATCTCCCAACCGGAGAAGTCGACCATCTTCGCACCGGCGGCGAGGTGGGAGTCGTAAAGCGGTGTGCGCAGCGGCATGGCGGTCCTCGGACTGATGGCAACAAGAAGCGCGACGGGGTTCCGTCACATCCCCATCTGTCCTTGGCGCCTGAGAGATTTACTCCGTCGGCGGGCAGGCTTCACGCTATTGCAATGAGCTGCCGCTCTCCAGATTTGTGCTGCGTCGTCGGTCCTTTTTGCCTGAGCGGTTCCTGGGGGTTGCGCCTTCGGCGGTGACGGTGGGAGTCACTCTCTCCCGACGACCAGGCCGAATTATCCTATAAATGGCCGTGTCGCGCTGAGGGGCTTGCTTATGGCGGCGCTGCAATTCCTGATGACCGGCTGGCGCTTGCGGAAAATTTGCTGTACTGTATGGAAAAACAGTCACAGGAGCATGTTCATGGCCCACGATCTGACGCCCCGCCAGCAGGAGATTCTCGATTTCATCCGCAACAGCCTGGAAGTCTTCAGCGTGCCGCCGACGCGCGCCGAAATCGCCGGCGCCTTCGGTTTCGCTTCGCCCAATGCCGCCGAAGATCATTTGAAGGCGCTGGCGAAAAAGGGCGCGATCACGCTCGAACCCGGCTCCGCGCGCGGCATCCGGCTGGTGGAACAGCTCGGCCTGCCGCTGATCGGCGTGGTCGCCGCCGGCAGCCCGCTGCTGGCGGTCGAGAACCGCCTCGGCAACTTGCGCATCGATCCCGCGCTATTCACGCCGCGCGCCGATTTCCTGCTGCGCGTGCGCGGCCTGTCGATGATCGAAGCCGGCATCCTCGACGGCGACCTGCTCGCCGTGCATCGCACCTCCGAAGCGTCCAACGGCCAGATCGTCATCGCCCGGCTGGGCGACGAAGTCACCGTCAAGCGCTTCAAGCGGCGCGGCACCATGGTCGAACTGATCGCCGAAAACCGCGACTTCGCGCCCATCCTGGTCAATACGCGCAAGGAGCCGCTGACCATCGAGGGCATCGCCGTCGGTCTCATTCGGGACGGGCGCACCCTGTAAGTGATTTTTCCCGGACAGATCATGAATCCCGCATTGGCCCAGGTGCTGGAGCGCAGCGACATCCGGCGCGGCGACGCTTTCGCCGTGGCGCCAGCGCCGACTTTTGCCACCGGCTTTGCGCGGCTCGATGCCGAACTGCCAGGTGGCGGCTGGCCGCGCGGGGCTTTGACCGAACTGCTGCCGGAACAGACCGGCATCGGCGAACTCGGCCTGTTGCTGCCGGCGCTGGCGGCGCTGACGGCCGCCGGACAAACCGTGGTGCTGATCGCTCCGCCACATAGTGCCCATGCGCCGGCCTGGGCCGCTGCAGGCATTCGTCTCGACTGCCTGCGCCTGGTGTTTCCAAGCCGGCCGCGCGATGCGCTGTGGGCCGCCGTCGAAGCCCTGCGCTGCGGCGGCGTGGCGGCCACGTTGCTCTGGCTGGATGCCCTGTTTCGCGCGCAACTGCCGGCCAACAGCCTGCGCCGCCTGCAGGTGGCGGCGGGCGAGGGCGGCGGCGCGGCTTTTTTCTTTCGTCCCGCGCAGCAGGCGGGAGCGGCTTCGCCCGCGCCGCTGCGCCTGCAGTTGCATGCAGCAGGCCGACAATTGCGCGTGAAGCTTCTCAAACGGCGCGGGCCGCCAGCGCGGCAGGCGATCCTGCTCGATATCGCGCGTCCCGCGGGTTTTATCCAGAGTGTTCACTATGCTGTGGCTGGCGCTGTATTGCCCGACACGACCGGCATCCGACGACGAAGCCGCGTCCCTGCCTGAAGCTTCCGTCGTCCGGTCCACGGCATTTCCCACCCCTGCGTTAGCCTGCTGGGCCGGGCGCTTCACGCCGCATGTCAATCTCGCACCGGATGCGTTGCGCCTCGAAGTTGCCGGCAGCCTGCGCCTGTTCGGCGGCCTGCCGCGGCTGCTGCATCTGGTGCGCGAGGATCTGGCCGCGATGGATCTCCCCGCGCAACTGGCGGTGGCCGCCACGCCGCTGGCGGCGTTGTGGCTGGCGCGGGCCGGCAGCGATGCAATTTGTTCCGATCTGCCGGCCACGCGCACCGCCCTCGCGGCGGTGCCGATAACCGCGCTGGAACTGGCGCCGCCATTGGCGCGGCGCATCGAAGGCTTCGGCCTGCGCCGCCTCGGCGACGTGCTGGCGCTGCCGCGCGCGAGTCTCGGCGCGCGCCTCGGCAAACCATTCGTCATCGACCTGGCGCGCGCCCTGGGCGAGGTGGCCGATCCGCAAGCCTGCTTCATTTTTCCCGAGCGTTTCGAGCAGGGGTTGGAACTGCCGGCGCCGGTGGAGGCCGCGCCGGTGCTGCTGTTCGCCGCGCGACGCCTGATCGCGGCGCTGGCCGGCTGGCTGGCGGCGAGGAACGCGGCGGTGCGCTCGATCGAATGCCTGATCGATCACGGTCATGGCGTGATTACCACGGTGCCGCTCGCCTTCAGCGCGCCGGTGCATGCCGCCGCCCGCATCGAGCGCGTGCTCAAGGAGCGGCTCGATGCGCTGAGCTTGTCCGCGCCGGCGCTGGCGCTGCGCCTTTGCGCGCGGGAAACGGAGGCGCGCGAGGATCGCAGCCATGCCTTGTTCGACGGTGCCGGACAGCGGCACGAGGCGCTGTCCGAGCTCATGGATCGCCTTGCCGCCCGGCTGGGGCCGCAGGCCGTGCAGGGGCTGGCCTGTCATGCCGACCATCGTCCCGAGTTGGCGAGCCGGCCCGGCTCCGAAAAGCCGGCGCTCAAGGCGTCGCTGCCTTCGCTGCCGCCGCGCCCGCTGTGGCTGGTGGAGCCGCCCGAAGCCTTGCGTGAGCTGCATGGCCGCCCGCAGCGAGCCGGCCCGCTGGTGCTGCTCGCCGGCCCGGAGCGCATCGAATCAGGCTGGTGGGACGGCGGCGATGCCCGTCGCGATTACTTCGTCGCCGTCGACAGCGGGCAACGCTGGCTGTGGATTTTCCGCGACCCGCGCCCGCCCGGCGGATGGTTCCTGCACGGCTGGTTTGCCTGAGGACGGGCCGCCGCTACTCCTTCTCTTCGTCGCGCAGCTCGCGGCGCAGGACCTTGCCGATCGGCGACTTCGGCAGGACCTCGCGGAACTCGACGTGGCGCGGCCGCTTGTAGCCGGTGAGGTGGGTCTTGCAGTGCTCGATCACGGCTTCCTTCGTCAGGCTCCCGTCTTTCCGTACGATCACCACTTTCACTGCCTCGCCCGATTTGTCGTCGGGCACGCCCACCGCCCCGCATTCGAGCACGCCTGGATGTGTCGCCACCACGCCTTCGATTTCGTTCGGGTAGACGTTGAAGCCGGATACCAGGATCATGTCCTTCTTGCGGTCGGTGATGGTGACGCAGCCCCTGGCATCCAGATGGCCGACGTCGCCCGTCTTCAACCAGCCGTCCTGCATCACCTTGGCGGTTTCCCCGGGATTGTTCCAGTAAGCCTTCATCACCTGCGGGCCGCGCACGCACAGCTCGCCGGTGTACTGCTCGATATCGCCTGCACCGGCCCACACCGGCAACTCGTTGAAATTTCCGTCGCGGATCGACACGTCGGTGGACGGGAAGGGGAAGCCGATGTTGCCGGTCCACGGCGTTTTCAGCGGATTGGCGCAAACCCCGGGCGAGGCCTCGGTCAGGCCGTAGGCTTCGGTGATGCAGCGTCCGGTCGCCTCCTGCCAGCGATTGGCCACCGCCTCCTGCACGGCTGCGCCGCCGCCGACCACGACCTTGAGCGAGGAGAAGTCGAGCCGGTCGAACCCCGGCGTGTTCAGCAGGCCGTTGAACAGCGTATTGACGCCGGTCATGACGCTGAATTTCCATTGCCCGAGTTCCTTCACCAGCGCCGGCAAGTCGCGCGGATTGGTGATCAGCACGATCAGGCTGCCCCACTTCATGAACGACAGCGTCGAAGTCAGGCAGAAGATGTGATACATGGGCAAGGGTGCGATGGCGATCTCGGTGCCTTCCTTGAAGGTCGCCGAGACCCAGATGCCGGTCTGCTCCACGTTGGCCAGGATGTTGCGGTGGGTGAGCATGGCCCCCTTCGAGACGCCGGTGGTGCCGCCGGTGTACTGCAGGAAGGCGACGTCCTCGCGCATCAGCTCGACCGGCTTCAACGGGTTCTCCGCACCGTCCGCGAGTGCCGCGCGGAAGTCGATGGCGCCGTCGATGCGCCAGGCCGGCACCATCTTCTTCACGTTCCTGATGACGAAATTGACCAGCCAGCGCTTGGGCAAGGGCAGCATGTCGCCTATCTGCGTCGTGATCACATGCTCGACCGGCGTGCTGCCGAGCACCTGCTGCAGGATGCCGGCGAAGTTCTCGACGATGACGATGGCTTTGGCGCCCGAGTCCTTCAGCTGGTGCTCCAGCTCGCGCGGCGTGTATAGCGGATTGACGTTCACCACGATGAAGCCGGCGCGCAGGATGCCGAACAGCGCGACGGGGTACTGCAGCAGGTTCGGCGACATGATGGCGACGCGATCGCCCTTGACCATGCCCGGCAACCCCTGCAGGAAGGCGGCAAAATCGCGCGACAACTGCTCCAGTTGCGCAAAGCTGATGGTGCGGCCGAGGTTGTGGCAGGCCGGCCGGTTGGCGAACTTGACGGCGATCTTTTCGAACAGGTCCGGGATCGACTTGTAGCGATCGGCGTCGATCTCGGCGGGCATCCCTTCGGGATAGTTGTCGAGCCAGATTTTCTTCACCATGATCTCCTCCTGTTCCTGTCAGGGCAAGCGGAAAAACCGGGCACCACCGGTGGGTTGTCAAGATTGAACCAGACGCCGGGATTCTGCAAGCCCGGGCGCCTATGCCGTCTGCTGTTCGGGTTTGCGGGCGATGAGTGTGACGAAGGACTTGATGCGCCGGCTCGGCGCCTCGAAATCGCGGAATTCGGAATGCATGATCTCCCAGCCGGCGAAGCGGCTTGCCATCTCGTTCCGCGGGAACAGGCAGTAATGGCCGGGCTCGAACATGTCGAGAAAGGTGGTGCCTTCGACCAGGACGTTGATCACGGCGATGCCGCCCGGGCGCACGTGCGCCTGCAGCATGGCCAGCACGCGACGGGCCGTCGCGCAATCGAAGAACATCAGGAGCCCGATGGAGACCACGCAATCGAAGTCTTCGGTGCCCGTGTGATTGCGCAAGTCGGCTTCGATCGCTTCGATCGGCAGGGCTTCGGCAAGGGCGCGCTGCCGCAGGTGGCTGACGGCGGAGCGGCTGGCATCCATCGCCACCACGAAGCAGCCGCGCTGCGCGGCGGCGACCGCGAGATTTCCCATGCCGCAGCCGAAGTCGAGCACCCGCCCCCTGAGATGCGGCAGGGCGGACAACTCGAACGGATTCAGCGTGAAGTCCTGGTCGCGGACCTGTTGCTGAAACTGGCGGTCAAAGAAGGCAATGCTCTTGTTTGTCTTCATCGCAGGCAAAAAAAACCGCCGGACGCACCGGCGGTTCGATTTTACGGGATACCTCGCTTCGCTAGAGATTCTTCGTGTCGTGGCAGGCGGCGCCGCAGGGCTTGGTGTAGGGGATCGGCATCGCCGCGCCCGATGCCACGCCCTTGACGCCCTTGTTGTCCTTGCGCGGAACGTCATAGACGTGGGAGGTGATGTCGTTCAGCCAGTAGTTCTTGCCGTCCTTACCCGTCAGGCCCTTGCCGAAGCCGGCGCCGGTCTGCATGGTCTTGGTGTTGTGGCAGTCGGAACAGGTGATGGCCTTGGCATCCACCGTGCATTTTGCCTTGTCATCCAGATGCGCCCGCAGATCGGTGCTGTTCTTGTGGCAACTGGTGCAGGACTCCGCTGTCTTCGGATCGGTCTTCAACTGGTGCGCGAACTTTCCGTTGCCGTGCGTATCGTGGCAATCGGCGCAGGCTACCAGATGATTGCCGTTGCGATGCTTGGACGACTTGATGAAATCAGTGCCCTGCTGGTGGTGGGACTTGGAATGCAGTCCGTCCGCCCAGTAGTCTTTCGCAGCGGCATCCTCGCGGGTGGTGTATTCCTTGAGGAAGACATTGCGGGCAGTACCCGGCAACATCATCTTGTTGTCCTTGTTCACCGGCTGGTCGTTCTTCAGGTTGCCCTGGGGCCGGCTGTGGCACTGGACGCAGATCATCGACGCGCGTTCCGCCGCCAGCTTGTTGGGACTGACGATGGTGGAGGGCATGTCGATTTCCTTGGCCTTGTCGTGCACCGAGCCGGGACCATGGCAGGTTTCGCAGCCCATGTTGATCTCGTTGGGCTTGCCATCGCCGTCGATGTCCAGTTCGCCGTTGCGGTCGTTGCTGGCGCCAGCCTTGTAGTCGCCTGCGGCGGTCTTGGTCAGCGTGTAGCCGTTGTAATGGCAGGACGCGCATTCCTTGTCGAAGGACTTAGCCTGGGAGGGGTCGGCGAGCTTTTTGGTCTGCTCGTTGTACAGCCAGTCGGCATGGTAATCGCGCCATGGCTTGCGACCGCGGTCGGCAAAGGACTCGTCGCCGTTCTGGTTGAACTGCACGAAGGGGAACAGGTTGGCGCCGACGCGATAGAGGTAGCGCTGCTTGTACACGGCGCCGCCGTAGGTCAGTTCCACCGGATAGACACGCGGCTGGTCCTTGGGGTCCCTGGCGTTCTCGGTGCGGAACTTGAGCTTGCCGTCGCTATCCTTGTAGAAGGTGGCCGTGAAGCTCACGCTGGACGCATCGGCGGGTGCCTTGGTGCTGATCTGGTACTTGTCGAAGCTGCGTGTCTTGTCATAGCCGTGGAACCAGAACTTGGTGCCGGCCATGAGCTTGTCCAGGCCCTTGTTGAAGTCCGGGAAGCGGGAGTAGTCCTGCAGCTTGCTCTGCTTGCCGATGACCTTTATGCCCAGCCGGTGGGCGGTCTTGATGACGTCCTTCTGCTCCTCGTGACACTCGATGCAGGCGGAACTGCCGATATATGTGGCATTCGGCGGCACGTTGCCGGAAATCTTGATCAACATCGGGGCGGCGCCCAGCTCATCGGTGCCGAGAGCTTTGCGCGACTTGTTGCCGCCCGGCAGGTACTTGCTGGTTGCGGGTTCGACATAAACGAAGTATTTGCCGCCGGGCACGTTGGCGAAACTGAATTCGCCCTTGGCGTTGGTCCTGGCGTTCAGGTAGCGCCCGCGATTGGCGGCCAGGCTGTCTTCCAGCGGCTCGTCGTTCGGCGAATCTTTTTTGACCTCGATCGGTGTCTTGCCCATCGCGGCCACGTCGGTAGCGGGAATCAGCCAGACCGTGGCATCGGCGACCTTGAGGAAGGTTTCCTTGCTGCCATCTTCGACCACGCCCTTGAACGACACGTTCGGGTAGGTCTTGACTTGCGTACAGCCGTACATAAGGAGCACGGAGGCGAGCGCCAGCAGAGTCCCGGTTATGGTTTTCTTCATCATGATCCCCTTGTTTGCAATGACGTCACTACCAAGAAGGACGCAATTTCCATACCAATCGTCATGCATATCATCTATCCAGATATGTCAGGCAATTGCGCAACGGGCACTCCCTGGTCTGTCGCGAAACAACGACAACTGTCGCTATTCGGTGACAATTCCCCAGCGTTTCATGCGGACGTAAAGGTTTTGTCGGGGGATGCCGCTCAGGCGTGCCGCTTCGGACACGTTGCCCCCGGCGGCGGCGAGCAGATGGCGAAAATAGTCTCGCTCGAAATCGCCGCGAGCATCCTGATATGCCAGCGCGGTTACGGCTTCGGCGGTGCCGGCGACTTCCGTTCTGGTCGACGGCTCGCCGCCCGGGAGTAAATGCAGGGTATCGATCGGGCCGCCCGTGTGGAGCGCCACGGCACGCTCGATGCAGTGCTGGAGTTGACGCACATTGCCCTCCCAGCGGCAGCTTTCCAGCGCCTGCAGGGCCGCAGGTGTGAGCGGCCCGCACATCTTGCCGAATTTTGCGTTGTAGAGATCGAGAAAATGCGTGGCCAACGGCACGATGTCGCCGGCTCGCTCGCGCAGGGGCGGCATGGTCACGGATACCACCGCAATACGGTAGTAGAGGTCTTCCCGAAACCGGCCGGCTTTGACTTCGGCAAGCAGGGGTCGGTTGGTGGCGCAAATCAGGCGAAAGTCGGCCTTGCGCGGCTGCGTGCTGCCGATGCGGGTGAAGCTGTGGTCCTGCAGCACGCGCAGCAGGCTGCTTTGCAGCTTCGGGCTCATGTCGGCAATTTCGTCGAGGAACAGGTTGCCGCCATGCGCCTTCTCGAAGTAGCCGGCATTGGCCTGGCCGGCGCCGGTGAAGGCCCCCTTTTCATGGCCGAACAGCAGGCTTTCCAGCAGGGTTTCCGCCAGCCCGCCGCAATTGACCTCAAGAAATGGCTTCGTGGCGCGCGTGCTCAGTGCATGGATCATCTTGGCGGCAAGCTCCTTGCCTGTGCCGCTTTCGCCTTCCAGCAGGACGGTGGTGTCGAGGCCGGCGACCTGACGGATCTGGCCGAGGACCCGCTCCATGGCGGGAGACTGGCCGACCAGGGCCGGCACGCCTGATTCGCCGGACAGGCGGGCGCGCAGTCCATTGATTTCGCGATAAGCCCGGTCGAGTTCCAGCGCCTTGCCGATGACTGCTTCCAGGGCTTCGAGGTCCTCGAAGGGTTTGGTCTGATAGTCGAACACCCCTTCGCGCACCGCCGCCACGGCATCGCGCACGTCTGCGAACCCCGTCATGAGAATGCCCACCAGATGAGGTCGGCGCGCGCGAAACTCGCGCAGCAGATCGATGCCGTTGTCACTGGGCAGGCGCTGATCCATCAGCACCAGGTTGAAATCGTCGGCCGCGAACAGTCGGCGTGCCTCGTCGCCGTCCGCTGCAAGGCTCACCAGCGCCGTCTTGGCCAGGAGCCGCTCGAACAGGATGCGGGTGTGGCGATCATCATCGACCACGAGGATTTTTGGCAGCATGTCAGGTCGGGTTGTCATCGATTCCGGGCAAGTCCGGTGAGGGGCGGGATAGCGAATCGGGCAACGAATGAGTCAACGAATGGGGTAACCAAATTGCAATTCGCGTGCCATGCCCCGGTTTGCTGCTGACGTTAACCTGCCCGTTGTGCAACAGCGCGACATGCTGAACGACGGGCAGACCAAGGCCGGTGCCGTCGCTGTGCGTGGTGTAGAACGGCACGAAGATATCTTTCATCACTTCGGGCGGCATGCCCCGGCCACGATCGCTCACCGCCAGCGACCAGCCGGGCACACCCCGTGCCGGGTCATCTTCCCGTTCCAGGGTGATGACGATGGCGGCATCATTGGTCGTCGCTTGAGCCGCGTTCACCAGAAGGTTGAACAATGCGTGGCGGATCAGGATCGGATCGATCGTCAGCACGACCGGTTCGTCCGGCAACTTGACTTCCACCGGCAGGCTCTTGTTCTCGGTCTGGCGAAACAGCAATACCGTGTCCTCGATCAGCGCCGCCATCGGAGTCGGCTTGCTCTCGAAAGAGGAGACCTTGGAAAACGCCAGCATGCGTTTGACAAAAGCGCGGCAGTCTTCGCCGGCGCTGCGAATCTCGCCCAGCAGTTCACGCGTGCGGACCGGATCGTCGACCCCGCGCTCGGCCAGTTGGGCCAGGTTGACCACGCCGACCAGTGGGTTGTTCAACTGGTGGGCGATGCTGCCCACCATGGTGCCCAGCGCCGACAGCTTTTCGAGCTGCAGGATGCGGCCGTACTCGGCGTTGAAGCGCAGCAACTGATGCTCGAGGTCGTGCTGGCGCCGGTAATCGCGCTCGACCCGGTCGAGGGCAAGATAGAACACCCCGAGCACACCGATGGCCGACAACAGGCTGATCGCGGTGACGGCTGCGATGGACCATTGGAAGGTGGTTTCCAGCGCGGTGATGTCGCGAATCACCACCAGGTCGCCGATGTGGCGCTGACCTGCGTCCTTGAGGGGGACGGTGGACAGGTGCAGCGATCGTCCGCGATCCTCGATCTCCGCGGTGCGTCCGGCGAGCAGGCTTTGCAGTGTGGGGTCGTCCAGCGCGGCGGGCAGCCGGTCGGTCGTTTGCGCCAGCGCCACGTAGTTGGTAAAGCGTTCCCAGTTTCCCTCGCGCTTCATCAGGGTCTGGCCGCGCTGCCATTGCTCCGGCAGCACCATGCGCTTGTCGACCAGCACCAGCATGTCCACCGACAGGCTTTCCCTGATTTCGCCGATCAGATGCTCTATCTCTTCGCCGATCTCGAGGTAGCCGATGACACGGCCGTCGCGAAGCCAGGGCATTACCAGCCTGAGCGTGAGCGTTCCCAGGGAGCCCAGTTCCAGGCCGTGTACCGCGTCCTGCTTGTCCCTCGCCTTGATCGTCGTGAGCCGGTCGATCTCGTCGCCGAACTCATCGGGGCTATGGAAGCGATAGAGGTTGATCAGGTCCGGCCCGGTGAAATACAGGTGCGTGATGTGATTCTTGTCGCGCAGGCTGGCGAACAAGGGGCTCAGCTCCCGGGACAGGGCGGGGCGGTCGAGGTCGCGGAACGCCCGCTCGATGGACTGATTGGTCATCATCGCGCGCATCGTCGCGGCCATCAGGTTGGTGTCCTTTTCCAGCTTCTGCACGAAAAGCTTTTCCACTGCCGCGGTGCGCTCGGCGATGTCCTGGTCGCGAACGTCGTCCTCGACCCACAAGGCGGCGGCCGCAAACACGCCCATGATGAAGACGAGCACGACAGCGAGGGGAACCATGAAGCGCACCTTGACGCGACGGGGTTCCCTCGCCTGGGGTGCAGGGCTGATTTGAGTCATCGGGCAGAGTGTGCCGTGTCCGTTCCCGCCACGCAACTGAATGAACATCGGGCCAGTCCGCGGGGTCCGGCGCGACAGGCATCGGGGGTAGCGGCCGGGGATCTTGCATCTGGAGACTGTCCTTGCGTTAAACTGTATAAACATACAGTCTCCGTCTGTGCCATGTCCTCCCTGCCGGCCTACGCCGAACTCCATTGCCTTTCCAACTTCAGCTTCCTGCGCGGTGCCTCGCATGCCGAGGAACTGGTGGCGCGGGCCGTGCAGTTGGGCTATGCGGCGCTGGCGATCACCGACGAATGCAGCTTCGCCGGCAGCGTGCGCGCGCATCTCGCGGCGCGCGGCACGCCGCTGCAACTGATCCACGGCACCGAGCTGCAGCTTGCCTGCGGCATGAAGCTGGTGCTGCTGGCGCAAAACCGTGCCGGCTACGGCAATCTCTCGGCGCTGGTGACGCTGGGCCGCCGCCGTGCGGAGAAGGGCAGCTACCACCTGACGCGTAACGACCTGGCCGGCTGGGATGGCGGCGGCGTGCCGGATTGCCTGGCGCTGTGGGTTCCTGGCGCGGGTTCAAGAGTCGGCGCTGGTGACACGGCGATTGAAGGCGCCGATGCGCGCTGGCTGGCCGAACACTTCGCCGGGCGCGCCTGGATCGCCTACGAGCGGCATCTGCGGCCCGACGACCACGAGCGTCTCGCGCAGATGCGCGAACTCGCGGCGGGCACGGGTCTGCCGCTGGTCGCCGCGGGCGAAGTACATATGCATGCGCGTTCGCGGCGGCCCTTGCAGGATGTGCTGGCTGCCCTGCGCCTCAACACCACGGTGGCGGAGGCGGGCGGGGCGCTGTTCGCCAACGGCGAACGCCACCTGCGCTCGCGCCTGGCGCTGGCGCGCCTGTACCCGCCCGAACTGCTGGCCGAGACGGTGACGATTGCCGCGCGCTGCCGTTTTTCCTTCGACGAACTGCGCTACGAATACCCCGACGAAGTGGTGCCTGCGGGTGAGACGCCCGACTCCTGGCTGCGGCGACTGACCGGAGAGGGGCTGTCGAAACGCTATCCGGCCGGCGTACCGGACAAGGTGCTGGCGCAGGTCGAACACGAACTGCGGCTGATCGCGGAGATGGCCTACGCGCCGTATTTCCTCACAGTGCACGACATCGTCGCCTGGGCGCGCGGGCAGGGCATCCTTTGCCAGGGGCGCGGCTCGGCGGCGAACTCGGCGGTGTGCTACGCCATCGGCATTACTGCGGTCGATCCGGCGCGAGCCGCAATGCTGTTCGAGCGCTTTGTCTCAAAAGAACGCAACGAGCCGCCGGACATCGACGTCGATTTCGAGCACCAACGGCGTGAGGAAGTCATCCAGTACATCTACGCCAGGTATGGCCGCGAACGCGCCGCGCTGGCCGCCGCGGTGATCACCTACCGCACCCGCAGCGCGCTGCGCGACACCGGGCGGGCGCTGGGCTTTGCGCTGGAAGCCATCGACCGTCTGGCGGGCAACCTGGCCTGGTGGGAAAAGCGCGACGAGCTGCCGCAGCGTTTTGCCGAAGCCGGGCTCGACCCGGAGCAGCCGAAGGTGCAGCGCTGGCTGGCGATCGCGCAGATGCTGATCGGCTTTCCGCGCCACCTGTCGCAGCATGTCGGCGGTTTCGTCATCGCGCGCTCGCGGCTCGATCGCCTGGTGCCGGTGGAAAATGCCGCCATGCCCGAGCGCACCGTGATCCAATGGGACAAGGACGAC
>JBAZOF010000030.1:0-17327 GCA_041648855.1 Sulfuritalea sp.
ACCACCTTGCCATCGAACTTGAGAATGATGTCGCCCACCTCGACCCCGGCCTTGTCGGCTGGCGCGCCCTTCTCCACCGATGCCACCAGCGCACCCTGCGGCTTGCCGAGATTGAAGGAATCCGCCAGTTCCTTGCTCACTTCCTGGATGCCGACACCGAGGCGTCCGCGACTGACCTTGCCCTTTGCCTTCAACTGGCCCTGGACTTCCATCGCCAGATCGATCGGGATCGCAAAGGACACACCCATGGAACCGCCGGAACGCGAATAGATCTGCGAATTGATGCCGATCACCTCGCCCCTCATGTTGAACAGCGGCCCGCCGGAGTTGCCCGGATTGATCGCCACATCGGTCTGGATGAAGGGCACGTAGTTCTCGTGGTTCAGCGAACGTCCCTTGGCACTGACGATGCCGGCCGTAACCGTATTCTCGAAACCGAAAGGCGAGCCGATCGCCACGACCCATTCGCCGACCTTGAGCCTGGTCGAATCGCCGAGTTTCGCCACCGGCAGATTGCTGGCCTCGATCTTGATCAGCGCCACGTCGGTGCGTTTGTCGGCACCCAGCACCTTGGCCTTGAACTCGCGCTTGTCGGTCAACTTTACAAGTACCTCGTCCGCCCCATCGACCACATGGGCATTGGTCAGGATATGGCCGTCGGCGCTGATGATGAAGCCCGAGCCCAGCGAGCGGTTCTTGAACTCTTGCGGCATACCCGGGACGCCCGGTATCTGTCCGGGAAAGAAGCGGCGGAGGAACTCCTGCATCGCTTCGTCCCCGTCGAACTGGAACGGGTGGACGCCACGGCGCCCCTTGATGATCTGGGTGGTGCTGATATTGACGACCGTCGCGCCCTGCTTCTCGACCAGTTCGGTGAAGTCAGGCAGATCGGCAGCCTGCGCCTGAAACGAAAGCAGCGCGGAAAACGCCACGACGAGAGACATGAGAAGTTTCTTCATGATTTTTCCTTGAAACGTACTTCCTTGGTTTGGACTTGCAACGAAAATAAACTCGCGTCGTGCCGCACACGGAGCTCCTTGCGGCGCAGCAGCACCAGGCCGCAGCCAAGACCCGCCAGCATTCCTGTCACGGCCCCGGGATCGGCCGCCAAGGACTGCCCGACGGCAGCCCCGGCGATCGCCAGCAAAACCGGCAGTCCATAGGAAGCCAGCGAAGCGTTCCAGAGCGTGCCATCCGCCACGGTCAGGCTGACGCGGTCGCCGACCCTGGCTCCAATCGAATTGCCCACGCGGTACCTGCGCGGTCCGGCGCTCAGGCCGAGCAGCCCTTCCTGGCAAGCGTCCGAGGTCTTGCAACTGCCACAACCGGGTGCGCGCCCCGGCACTTCGACCAGGACCTCATGGGCCGAAACTTCCACCACCACGGCATCGCACTGGCTCATTTGCGCCTCCGCTCGATGCCGTCGCCGAGGCGCTTCACCGCAAGGGCCGGCACCTCGCCCATGACCACCAGGCGGTGCTCGCCTGCCTGGCGCCGATACACATTGACCGGACCGACATTGGATGCGGCCTCCGCTTCCCCGCCCGACCCGCCGGGCTCGATGAACACGGAGATCGATGCCAAGCCGTCGGAGAACACCACATGCAGGCTTTCGGGATTTCCGGGCGCCGTCTGCCGTTTCATCGCCGCCACCCTGCGGAATCCGGGGAGCAGGGTACGGAAGTTCCAGCCCATGTCGTCCGGCTTCACCTCGGTAGCCCGCACCTGCTGAACCCGCACGCGCTCGCTGTCGAAGCGAGGCTTCAGCGCCCCCTGTTCGAGGGACCCTCCGATCGTGATCTGGGTGAAGGCAAAGGTCTCGAGCGTTTCCCCGCGTTCGCCTATCAGGTTGGCCTTCAACAGCAGGCCGCTGCCGGCATCCATCCAGAACTCATGGCCGTAGCGCAGGTCGTCGCGAGGCACCAGCAACACCGCCCGGCTCTTCATGCCCGCAACCCGCCCCTGTCCGCCACTGCGAATTGCATAGTGTTCCGGGAGGCTGCCCAAACCGGCGGGAAGCAAAGCCGGAAAGCCGCGCTGGCTTGAACGGTTTTCTATGATGACCAGCTTCTCTTCCGGAAAGAAGCATTTCACTTCGCTGCCGGCACGCAGCACCTCGCGCGGACTGCCGTCGAGGGCCTCGATTCGCTCCAGTTCGACGCCGTTGCTCAGCGAATGTGCGATGCGTGAAGCATCCGCCTTGTCGCCGCTGCGATAGACGAAGGTGCCGCTGTAGGTCAATTGGCGGGACGCCTGCGCGATGCGCTGCAACAAGGCCAGCCCGTCTTCGGCGAGAACTGGCGCCGCTGCCAGCATGGGTGCCAGCAGGACAGCCAGCAAGGCCAACCGGGGGAGCGCTGCAACCGCCATCAACGACCCTCGCCCGATGCTGCAACGGTGCGGATGTTGCGCGCACCGCCGACGATGACGCCGCCCGGCGAGTACGCCTGGTGCGCCAGCAAATATTCCTGCAGGCGCGGCGTCGACTGCGCCAGCACCATTTCCTGCTTCACGCCCGCCGGTGCGGTTGCCACGGCCGGACCGCTTGCCACTGCCGGGCCTCCGATGCCAGCCGGCGCCAGGGCCAGCCATGCCACCACCGCAACACCCGCAGCGGACGCGGCGAGGGCCAGTGCCGGCCGCTGCCATTCGAGCTTGCGTCGCGGCGCCGGCGCCATCACCGTGGGCTCGAAATCAAGCGCCGACATCACCCGTGCAGCGACATCGATGTCGAGTTCGCTTTCACCGCGCAAGGCAGCGCCTATCACCTGGCAATCGCACCATTGGCTGCGCAACTCGCCGTCGCGGCGCAGCGCACGCAGCGTCTCGGCGATCTCGTGGTCTTCGAGTTCGCCGTCCATCAGTGCCGAAATCCGTGTCTTCATGTCGTCACCATCTCTTATCCGGGGCCGCATCGAGCAAGGGCCTCAATTTCACCGAAATCGCATCGCGGGCGCGGAATATCCGCGAACGCACGGTGCCAATCGGACAATCCATCACTTGCGCAATTTCCTCATACGACAAACCTTCGATCTCGCGCAGGGTGATCGCCGTGCGCAACTCCTCGGGCAGCGCTTCCATCGCCTCGTTCACCACCTGGCCAATCTGCTTCGTCATCAACAGCCGCTCGGGAGTATCGTGGTCGCGCAGCAGGTCGGCATCGTCATAGCCTTCCGCCTCCTCGCTATCGACCCCGGTCGTCGCCGAAGCGCGCCGGCCATGGGTCATCAGCCAGTTCTTTGCGGTGTTGACCCCGATCCGGTACAGCCAGGTATAGAAGGCGCTGTCGTTGCGAAATCCCGGCAACGCCCGATAAGCCCGAATGAAGCTGTCCTGAACAATATCCTCCACCTCGGCTGAATCACGCACCATGCGCGAAATCAGACGTGCGAGCTTGCGCTGATACTTGGCGACCAGGAGGCCGAAAGCCTGCTTGTCACCCGCCTGCACCCGCTCGACCAGTATCCGGTCTGCTTCGCGATCTCCCATGGGCTTTGCTGTTTGTTCTCGCCAGATGAAAAAATTCGCGGCTCAAATTTCACCGCAAGCGAGTATAACAAGCCTCTCCGCCCACTTTCCTCACTGTCCCGGCCGCCCTGAGGCCAGCCGCTGCCCACAGTGACCGGAGGCCTTCCAAATAGTTCCACACTCAGGGCAGTGATATAGTCCCGCCCCATGAATCCAGCCGCCGTTCAGCATTTCGACGTACTCATCATCGGCAGCGGCCTGGCAGGCCAGTCCCTGGCGCTGCGGCTCGCCGATACCCGCCGGGTCGCCCTGGTCACCAAGAAGACATTGGCCGACTCCGCCTCCGCCTGGGCGCAGGGCGGCATCGCCGCAGTCCTCGACCCTGCCGATTCGGTCGAAGCCCATGTCGCAGACACCTTCACCGCGGGTGCCGGCCTTTGCGACCCCGACGCAACCCGCTTCGTGGTCGAACACGGTCGCGAAGCCATAGAGTGGCTGATCGCACGCGGAGTTCCATTCACCGCCGACAACACCCCGCTGGGTTTTCATTTGACGCGCGAGGGCGGCCACGGCCAGCGCCGCATCATCCATGCCGCCGACGCGACAGGTAGCGCCGTGCAGCAGACCCTGACCGAGCAGGTGAAGAATCATCCCAACATCACGGTTCTGGAACGGCACATCGCAGTCGATCTGATCACGGCGGCCAAGCTCGGATTGCCTCGCAATCGCTGCCTCGGCGCCTATGTGCTGGACATCGTCCACGATCGCGTGCTGACCTTGGGCGCCAGTCATACTGCGCTTGCCACGGGTGGCGCGGGCAAGGTCTACGTCTACACCACGAATCCGGACACCGCCACGGGCGATGGTGTCGCCATGGCGTGGCGTGCGGGTTGCCGGGTGGCGAACATGGAGTTCATCCAGTTCCATCCGACCTGCCTGTATCACCCGCACGCCAAATCCTTCCTGATTTCCGAGGCACTGCGCGGCGAGGGCGGCCTGCTGCGCCTGCCCGACGGCACGCGCTTCATGCCCAACCACGACAGCCGCGCCGAACTCGCGCCACGCGACATCGTCGCCCGCGCGATCGACTTCGAAATGAAGCGTCACGGCATCGACTGCGTCTTCCTCGACATGACGCACAAGTCGCCGGAATTTCTCAAGGAACACTTTCCGACCATCCTCGCCCGCTGCCTGGAACTGGGCATCGACATCACCCGCGAGCCGATTCCGGTGGTGCCCGCCGCGCATTACGCCTGCGGCGGCGTTGTCACCGATCTGGCGGCGCGCACCGATCTGAACGGGCTCTATGCGATCGGCGAAACCACCTTTACCGGCCTGCACGGCGCCAATCGCCTGGCATCGAATTCGCTGCTTGAATGCGTGGTGTTTTCCGCCGCCGCCGCAAAGGACATTCTTGCCGCGCCGATGGAACCCCTGCCGCACCTGCCGCAATGGGACGCAAGCCGGGTGCGCGACGCCGACGAGGAGATCGTCATTTCCCACAACTGGGCCGAGCTGCGTCGCTTCATGTGGGATTACGTCGGCATCGTGCGCACCAATAAACGGCTGGAGCGCGCCCTGCACCGCATCCATCTGCTGCAGAAGGAAATCGACGAGTACTACGCCAACTACCGCGTCGGCAACGACCTCATCGAATTGCGCAACCTGGTGCTGACCGCCCATCTGATAGTGAAAAGTGCGCAGCGCCGTCACGAAAGCCGCGGCCTTCATTTCAGCCGCGACTACCCCGAAACCCTGCCGCGCGCACTGGAAACGGTGCTGCACCCGCCCGAGATCTGATCCGGCTGAATCCGCCGCCTCAGCCAGGATTGGCGGCAGTCGACCTCCAGCGCAGCCAGAGCCGCAACTGGCGGTAATCTTCCGCAGCAAGACTGTCCGCAAGCAGGGTCAGGGCGCGCAAGCGGCCTTGCTGCCGGTACAGGAGCACCACCAGGAAGGACAGCACCAGCGTATGCGGATGCACGACGGCTTCGCTCGCCGTGCCGTCAGCGCCGACTGTTTCAAGCCGGCCGTCGCCGCGTAAAACCAGCATTGAGAGCGGCGACTTCGCGCGCACGCGTGCCAGCGAGGCGCCGATCAATACCAGGAGAATCGCCGCCAGCCATGGCGGAAGGCTGGCCGCCAGAACTGCGGCCGCGGCCACGACATGAGCGGCCAACTGGATCAGCAGCAGCCGGCGCGACGGTCTGAGGGAAACTGAAAGCGGGGCGACTGGCTTCATCGCCCCGGTCGCCTATATGCGGCGGAAGACCAGTGAGCCGTTGGTGCCGCCGAAACCGAAGTTGTTCTTCAGCGCAACATCGATCTTCATCGGCCGGGCCGCATTGGCGCAGTAATCCAGATCGCACTCCGGATCCTGCTCGAAGATGTTGATGGTCGGCGGCGATATCTGGTGATGCACGGCGAGCACCGTGATCACGGACTCGAGCCCGCCGGCGCCGCCAAGAAGATGGCCCGTCATCGACTTGGTCGAATTCACTACCAGTTTCTTTGCCGCATCGACGCCGAAAGCCAGCTTGATGGCCTCGGTCTCGTTCTTGTCGCCCAGCGGCGTCGAAGTGCCGTGGGCATTGACGTACTGGACCTGGTCCGGATTGACGCCGGCGTTCTTCAACGCGTTGACCATGCTGCGCCGCGGACCATCGGTGTCCGGTGCGGTCATATGGTAAGCATCGCCGCTCATGCCGAAACCGGCCAGCTCGGCATAAATCTTCGCACCGCGCGCCCTGGCATGCTCGTACTCTTCGAGCACCATCACGCCGGAGCCCTCGCCGAGGACGAAGCCGTCGCGATCCTTGTCCCAGGGACGGCTGGCCGTCGCCGGATCGTCGTTGCGCGTCGACAAGGCCTTGGCCGAACCGAAGCCACCGACCGCCAACGGCGTGGTCGTCGCCTCGGCGCCGCCGCAGACCATCACGTCGGCATCGCCGTACTCGATCATGCGCGCACTGATTCCGATTGCATGGAGGCCCGTGGTGCAGGCAGTAACCACGGCAATATTCGGTCCCTTCAGGCCCAGCATGATCGAGAGGTTGCCCGAGATCATGTTGATGATGGTGCCGGGAATGAAGAAAGGCGAAATCTTGCGCGGGCCGCCGCCGAGGAAATCGTTGTGCGTCTCCTCGATCATCGGCAGGCCGCCGATGCCCGATCCGATGTTGACCCCTATCCGGTCGGCGTTCTCCGCGTTGACCTCGATCCCCGAATCGCGGAAGGCCTGGATGCCGGCCGCCATGCCGTAATGGATGAAGGTATCCATCCGACGCGCTTCCTTGGCCGACAGATAGGCCGCCACATCGAAGTTCTTCACCTCACCCGCGATGCGCGCCGGAAAAGCCGATGCGTCAAAGCGGGTGATCGGGCCGATACCGCTCTTGCCGGCGATCAGGTTGTCCCAGGCTTCTGGAACGCTATTGCCAACCGGCGAGACAAGGCCCAGCCCGGTGACGACCACACGGCGTCGCGACACGATGAACTCCGAAAGAAAGGATTGAAACGGGAATGAAGATTACTTCTTGATGTTGGCGTTGACGTAGTCGATCGCCTGCTGCACGGTGGTGATCTTCTCCGCGTCTTCGTCGGGAATCTCGCACTCGAACTCCTCCTCCAGCGCCATCACCAGTTCCACGGTGTCCAGCGAGTCGGCACCAAGATCGTCCACGAAGTTGGATTCGTTCTTGATATCAGCTTCGTTGACGCCCAGTTGCTCGGCGACGATCTTCTTGACGCGTTGTTCGATGTTCTCCATCTTGAAACTCCTTCCCTGATTGATCGGGTGGTAAAAACCTGGTTATTTTAACAAAAACGCCGGACGCTCTCGCGAGTTTGACGAGCGATCAAGCCATATACATGCCGCCATTGACATTCAGCGTGCTGCCGGTGATGTATCCGGCCTGTTTCGATGCGAGAAATGCCACGGTCGCGGCGATCTCGTCCGGCTGTCCCAGACGGCCCAGCGGAATTTTCCCCAGCAGAGCGTCACGCTGCGCATCCGGCAGCGCCCGGGTCATGTCGGTATCGATGAAACCCGGTGCCACGCAATTCACGGTGATGTTGCGGCTGCCGAGTTCCTGCGCCAGCGCGCGGCTCATGCCTGCGACGCCTGCCTTGGCCGCCGCGTAGTTGGCCTGGCCCGGATTGCCGGCTTCGCCGACCACCGAGGTGATGTTGATGATGCGGCCGAAGCGCGCCTTCATCATGCCGCGCATGACCAGCTTGGAAAGGCGAAACACGGCCTTGAGATTGGTCTCGATGACCAGATCCCACTCATCGTCCTTCATGCGCATGGCGAGATTGTCGCGGGTGATGCCGGCGTTGTTCACCAGCACCGAAACCGGTCCGAATTTCTTCTCGATGTCGCCGATCAGCGCCTCGCAGGCCGCCGCTTCGGTGACATTCGCGCTGGCACCCCAGCCGGTGATGCCGGCGCCATCGAACGCCTTCTGAATCTCGGCGGCACCCGCTTCTGTTGTCGCGGTACCGACCACGGTTGCGCCCTGCGCACCCAGTTCCAGCGCGATGGCGCGGCCGAGGCCGCGCGATGCGCCCGTCACCAGCGCAATCTGTCCTTTCAAATCCGCCATATCAATTTCCCTCTGCGACTGTCAGGGCCGCATCCATGGCAGCCAGATCATTCATGGCGCCGCCGTTGAGGCTGTCGACGCAGCGCTTGACCAGCCCGGACAAGACCTTGCCCGGACCGCATTCGAAAACGTGGGTCACCCCCGCGGCCTGCATCGCCTGCATGGTCTCGACCCAACGCACCGGCGAGGCTGCCTGGCGTACCAGCGCATCCTTGATCGCGGCCGGGTCGACAAGCTGCGCCACATCGACGTTGTTGATCACCGGAATGCGCGGCGCGGCCAGATCCAGTTCGGCCAGGCGCGCCTTCAGCGCCTCGGCCGCGGGCTGCATCAGCGAGCAATGGAACGGTGCCGATACCGGCAGCATCAGGGCACGCTTGGCTCCTTTGGCCTTGACCAGTTCCGCAGCACGTTCGACCGCCGCCTTGTGCCCGGCAATCACGGTCTGCTTCGGCTCGTTGAAATTCACCGCCTGCACCACCTGTCCCTGCGCCGCCTCGGCACAGGCCTCGATCACGGCCGCGGCGTCGAGCCCCATCACCGCCGCCATGGCGCCCTCGCCGGCCGGTACCGCCGCCTGCATCGCCTTGGCGCGCAACTCCACCAGCGGTACCGCATCCTTCAGTTGCAGCACCCCGGCGGCTACCAGCGCCGAATATTCGCCGAGGCTGTGCCCGGCAACCAGGGCGGGCTGCGCGCCGCCCCGTTCGAGCCAGAGACGGTAGACCGCGACATCGGCGGTGAGCATCAGGGGCTGGGTGTTGACAGTCTGGTTCAGTGCCTCTGCCGGGCCTTCGCTGACCAGTTGCCACAAGTCGCGGCCGAGCGCGGCCGAGGCCTCGTCGAAGGTGGCGCGGATCACCGGTGCATGGCCATAAGCGGTCATCATCCCGAGCGATTGCGAGCCTTGGCCGGGAAACACTAATGCGAATCTCATGTCAGTATTCTCGAGTTCAGAACTTGAGCAGGGTGGCGCCCCAGGTGAATCCGCCGCCGACGCCTTCGAGCAGCAGATGCTGGCCGCGCTGAATGCGACCAGCGCGAACCGACTCGTCCAGCGCCAGCGGAATCGATGCCGCGGACGTATTGCCGTGCTGCCCCACCGTCACGATGCAATTTTCCGGTGCGATATGGAGCCGTTTCGCCGTCGCCTGCATGATGCGCACGTTGGCTTGGTGCGGAATCAGCCAGTCCACTTGCGCGGCCGTCATTCCAGCGGCTTCCAGCACTTCGTTGGCGACGTCGGCGAGAACCTTGACGGCAAACTTGAACACGGCCTGGCCATCCATGCGCAGGAAGGGGTCGCCGGTAACGACGCCGCCGCAAAGCTGGCCCGGCACCGACAAGATGCCATGGTGACTGCCGTCCGCATGGAAAGCGCTGGACAGCAGGCCCGGCTGGTCTGACGCTTCAAGCACCACGGCGCCCGCGCCATCGCCGAACAGAACGCAAGTGCCGCGATCCTTCCAGTCGAGAATGCGCGAGAAGACTTCGGCACCGACCACCAGCGCACACTTGTGCGAGCCGGAACGAATGAATTTGTCGGCGATCGTCAGCGCGTAGATGAAACCGCTGCATACGGCCTGCACGTCGAAAGCCGGCGCGCCGTTGGTATTGCCCAGTTTGTTCTGCAACAGGGCTGCCGCACTCGGGAACACATAATCGGGCGTCGAGGTAGCAACGATGATGAGATCGACATCATTGGCCACGCGTCCGGCGGCCTGCAGCGCGCGCCGGCAGGCTTCGAGCGCCAGATCGCTGCATGTCACGCCCGCAGCGGCCAGATGCCGGCTGCGGATGCCGGTGCGCTCGATGATCCAGTCGTCGGACGAGTCGAGTCCATGCGCAGCGATCAGGGCCGCATTGCTGACAGGCTCGCCGGGCAGGTAGCTTCCGGTACCACTGATTCTGGTGTGGATCATTCTTCGGTCTCCATCAATCGCAGAGAGTCGGCGCTGGCACGATGGCGGCCATGCGCGCAGCGATGGTCTCCGGCAGGCGCTGGCGCGCCTCTTCGGCAGCCTTTTCCAGCGCGTAGCGAAACGCCATTTGGTCAGCTGAACCGTGGCTTTTGACCACGATGCCCCTGAGGCCCAGCAGGCTCGCTCCGTTGTAGCGCCGGGGGTCAAAGCGCCGGCGAAAGGATTTCAAAACGGGCATCGCCACCAGAGCGGCCAGCTTGGTGAAAATGTTGCGCGAAAACTCCTCCTTGAGCGCCCCGCCTATCATGTGGGCCAGGCCCTCGGACGCCTTCAATGTGACGTTGCCGACGAACCCATCGCACACCACCAGATCGGCCGTGCCCTTGAAGATGTCATTGCCCTCGACATTGCCGACGAAATTCAGGTCGGCGGCACGCAGCAGCTCCGCCGCGCGCTTGACCGTGTCGTTGCCCTTGATATCTTCCTCGCCGATGTTGAGCAGGCCGACCGTGGGCCGCTCCTTGTGCTCCAGCGCGGAAATCAGCAAGGAGCCCATGATGCCGAACTGCAGCAGATGCTCCGGAGTGCAATCGACGTTGGCGCCGAGATCCAGCACGTAGGTGCTGCCGCGCTCCGACGGCAGGATGGCGCAGATCGCCGGCCGATCGATGCCCGGCAGGGTTTTCAGCACGAAGCGCGACACAGCCATCAAGGCGCCGGTGTTGCCTGCGGACACCGCCGCGTTTGCCGCGCCTTCCTTGACCAGGTCGACGGCAACTCGCATCGAGGAATCCTTCTTGCCGCGCAGCGCGCTGGCCACTGCCTCGTCCATCTCGACCATTTCCGAGGCATGACGGATCGACAAGCGGCTGCCGAACTCGGCCAGCGCAGACTCGGCCTGTGGACGCAAGACTTCCTCGCGGCCGACCAGAATGGCGGCGCAATCGGTGTCATGACGCAGGAATTCAAAGACGGCAGGCAGCGTTACCAACGGACCGTGGTCGCCACCCATACAATCCACCGCGAGGGTGATCGCCATCGCTTCGTGATCTTCCAGGGCTCTTTATGTAAAAACGGCCGGATGCGCAACACGCATCCGGCCGGTTTCAACAAAGTGAATTATTCGCCCTTGGCCTTTACGACCTTCTTGCCGCGATACACGCCGGACGGCGAGATATGGTGGCGCAGGTGAACTTCGCCCGTGGTCGGCTCGACGGCCAGCGGCGGGTTGGTCAGAAAATCATGCGCACGATGCATGCCGCGCTTGGACGGGGATTTCTTGTTCTGTTGCACTGCCATTTCGCTACTCCTTGTTTCAATGCTTCTTCAAATCGGCCAGCGCCGCAAACGGCGATGATCCATTTCCAATTGCGCTCGCCGATGGCGATTCGCACTGTTCATGCCGCGGCGCGATGGGCAGCGCCAGCAACACTTCATCCTCAACCAGCGACAGCACGGTCAGATCCGTTTCGGCGGTGATCGCATCGGAGCTGTCGTCCTCCAGATCGTCGTCCGGCCAATCCGCGCCCGGCGCTATCAACTGCAGCCGGCTCCTGATCGCCAGCGGAAACTTCATACCGCCCAGACAACGCTGGCAACACAGCACCGGCTCGCCTGCTATATCCAGTTGCAACCACGACTTTCCCTGCTCGTCCCGCCATCCTTCCAGCCGAACCGACAAGGAGCCCGCGGTGGTGGTCAGCAGCTCCGCCAGACGCGGCAATTCGGCCAAACCCACGCTGCGCTCCAGCAAACCGCCGCTGCGCGCGAACTCAAGACAGTCTATGACTGTTCCGGCAATTGAATCGGACACGGACAGGCGCTCGCGCGGCAAACGGCGAATGTTATCATGCCTAACCCCCTCTTTTCAAGCCTGAAACATGCCTCGCCTTGTCGTTCTTGCCTCGACCTCGCCCTATCGCCGCGAACTTCTGGCCCGCCTGCAGATACCCTTCGAAACCGCCGCGCCGAAAGCGGACGAGTCGGCCCTGCCCGGCGAAGCGCCCCCAAGCACGGCCCTGCGCCTCGCCGAAGCCAAGGCCCGTGCCGTTGCCGGACGCTATCCCGACGCGCTGATCATCGGCTCGGATCAGGTTGCAGCCCACGGCAACGAGCGCTTCGGCAAGCCGGGGAGGCGCGAGAATGCCATCGCCCAGTTGCGCCTGATGCGTGGAAGAGAGGTGGTCTTCCATACCGGGCTGTGCCTGCTCAACAGCGCCACGAACCGGGTGCAACTGAGTTGCGTCGACACGCATGTCGGGTTTCGCGACCTTGCCGATGCCGAAATCGAGTCCTATCTGGACAAGGAAGACGCCCTCAACTGCGCGGGGAGCGCGAAATCCGAGGGTTTGGGGATTTCCCTGCTCTCCTACTTGCGAGGCGACGACCCAAACGCGCTGGTGGGCCTGCCGCTGATCGCCCTGTGCGGCATGCTGCGCGCCGAAGGCCTGCATTTGCCATGACGGGCCTGCCATGACACGCAAATTCCGCTAAGCAATGTCCGGCACGCTCTGGCTGCTGCCCGTCGCCCTCGGCGACACGCCCTGGCAGAACTATTTGCCGACGGCCACCCGCGAAGCTGCCTGCCGGTTGACCCGCTTCGTCGTCGAAAACGCCAAGACGGCGCGCGCCGAACTCAAGCGCATCGGCCATCCTGTGCCTTTGCGTGAACTGGCGATCGAGCAGTTGCCTGATTCGCCCACGGCCGCCGACATCGAGCGACTGATCGCTCCGCTGCGCGAGGGCCACGATATCGGCCTGATGTCCGAAGCCGGCTGCCCGGCAGTGGCCGATCCCGGCGCCTTGCTGGTACGCCGCGCCCACGAACTGGGCTTCGCGGTCAGGCCGCTGGTCGGCCCTTCGTCACTGCTGCTGGCGCTGATGGCCTCGGGACTCGATGGCCAGCGCTTTGCCTTCCACGGCTACCTGCCGGCGCGCGACCCGGAGCGCGGCAACAGCATCGCCGACTTGGAAAAGGAATCGGCCCGCCTCAAGCAGACCCAGATATTCATCGAAACGCCTTACCGGAACCACGCCTTGTACAACGCCCTGTTACTGGGCTGCAGAGCCAAGACGCGGCTTTGCCTGGCGGTCGACCTGACATTGGCGACCGAGCAAATTCTTACGCGCCGCGTCGCCGACTGGAAGGCGGCGCCAGTGCCCGAGCTGGACAAGCGCCCTACCGTGTTTCTTCTGCTGGCCGATTGATATGTCGTCGCCGCAGGTGAGGCTGCATCAGATTCTCGACTGGGATTCGCCGCAGCAAAATGCCAGGCTGCGCCGGGAACTGGCGGCCGGACTGCTGCAAGCGCAGGCCTCGATCGCGCCGAAGTTCTTCTACGACAAGCTCGGCTCGCGCCTGTTCGAGGCGATTACCGAGTTGCCGGAGTACTACCCGACCCGGACCGAGGCTGCGATCTTCAGCGAGCATCTGCCGGCCATACGGCAGGCGCTGGGCCAGGGCTTCACGCTCATCGATCTCGGCTGCGGCAGTTGCGGCAAGGCCGGCAGGCTTTTCCATGCGGGCGCTCTTCCCTCCCGTTATGTCGCGGTCGACATCTCGGTCGACTTCATGCGCGATTCGCTGCAGCAGCTGAAACGCGAACTGCCGGCGATCGAGATGACCGGCATCGGCCTCGACTTCACTCACGAACTCGAACTGCCCGACGACATTCCGCTGGAACGGCGCATATTCTTTTATCCCGGCTCCAGCATCGGCAACTTCAGCCCGCCGGATGCCGGCCGCTTCCTGCGAGGCCTGGCAGATCGAATGGATGCCTCGGGCGGCCTGTTGATCGGCGTCGATCTGATCAAGAAGAGTGCGCTGCTCGATGCGGCCTACGACGACGCCCTCGGCGTCACCGCGGCCTTCAACCGCAACCTGCTGCGGCATGTCAATGCCCGGCTCGATGCCGACTTCGACATCGGCGACTGGCAGCACGTGGCTTTTTACAACGCCACGGACGCCCGCGTCGAAATGCATCTGGAAGCCCGTCGCGCGCTCACGGCAAGCTGGCCGGATCCCACCGGCCGCAGCCAGAGGCAATTCGCCGCCGGCGAACGGATTCACACCGAGAATTCCTACAAATATTCACCCGAAGGCTTTGCGGCCCTGCTGGCGTCGGCAGGATTTGCCGATATCCGGATGTGGACCGACCCCCGCGGCTGGTTTGCCCTGTTCTTCGCCCGCAAGGCCTACTAGGGGCTCTCAGGCGCCTACATTCACCTGGGCCGGCCCGTCCTCCAGACGTCCGATCACAGCAGCCGCCTCGAAGCCTTCGGCGCGAAACACTTCCAGCACCTCATCGACGACAGCCGGCTGACACGCGACCAGCAGGCCGCCGCTGGTTTGCGGATCGGTCAACAGGGCGCGCTGCGTGGTCGTGATCGCCGCTTCGAGCGCGACATCCGCCCCATAGGCCATCCAGTTGCGCGCCGAGGCCCCGGTTATGTAGCCTGCCGTTGCCAAGCGTTCGACATCGGTCAGCAAGGGAATCTTGCCCATGTCGAGAAATCCCGACAGCTTTGCCCCGCGGCATACCTCCAGCAGATGTCCGAGAAGACCGAAGCCCGTGATATCGGTCAGGGCATGTACGCCATCAAAATGCGCGAGGCGCCTGCCCGGCGTGTTCAGCTTAGTCGTGCTGGCGATCATGGCGTCATAGCCGGCGGCGTCCAGTGCGCCCTTCTTCAGCGCTGCCGACAGCACGCCGACGCCCAATGGCTTGCCCAGGATCAGCACGTCGCCGGGCCGCGCGCCGGCGTTGGTCTTTACCCTGTCGGGGTGCACCAGTCCCATCACCACCAGGCCATAGATCGGCTCCACGGAATCGATGGTGTGCCCGCCGGCAATCGGAATGCCCGCCGCCGCGCAGACGCTTTCGCCGCCCTCGAGGATCTTGCCGATCACTTCCAGCGGCAGCTTGTCAATCGGCATGCCGACCAGGGCCAGCGCCATGATCGGCGTACCGCCCATGGCATAGACGTCGCTGATTGCATTGGTGGCGGCAATCCGCCCGAAGTCGTAGGGATCGTCGACGATGGGCATGAAGAAATCGGTGGTGGCGATCAGGGCCTGCTCGTCGTTGAGCCGGTACACCGCGGCGTCATCGGCGGTTTCAATCCCGACCATGAGTTCTTTCGGCACCGGCCAGCCGCGCACACCGCGCAAAATCTCGGTCAGCAGGCCAGGGGCTACCTTGCAGCCGCAGCCGCCTCCATGGCTGAAGCTGGTCAAACGGATCGGGGTAGGGGAATGCTTGGGGGAATTCATTATTTTGGCTGCCTTGTGATTTAGTTACGGCCACTGCGCTTAACGTCGATAAGGCCGACGTTAGCCTCCACTGAAACTTCGTTTTCGAGAAGACTGCAAACGGCGGCGCATTCACGCGCCGGGGAGAACAAGGATACCCGCTCGGCGCAGCGCTGTGACAGCGTCGCGTAGTAACCGGGATCGCGCGTCGCCGCCAGGATCAGTTCCGCCAGGCGCGCGGCATCGCCGACCGGGAACCAGCCGGGATAGTCGGCACCGAGCATGCCGCGATTGCCGGGAATGTCGCTGCCCAGCACCGGCACGCCGCTGGTCACGGCCTCGATCAAAACGTTGGCGCCGCCCTCCATCAGCGAGGGCAGCAGCAGCAGATGGCAGCGCTTGATCAGTTGGCGAGTTGCCGACTGCGACAAGGCGCCCAGCGGGCGATATCGCACATCGCCTGCCGCTTCGGCACGGATTTCGGCTGCCAGTTGCGGATCGAGATCGCCGCCGACGTGAAACAGCCGCACCGGCAAGTCGGCAGGCAGAAGGCGCAGGGCGCGCACCGCGGTCAAGGGATCCTTTTCGGGCCGCATGTGCCCCACCAGCGCCAAGTCGAAATGGCGACGGCTGCGGCGCCCCGGCCGCAACAAGCGGGCCGACTGGTAGATGGTCATCGTCTTTGCCGCATACTCGGAGGGCAGGGCCGTGATGCCCTCGTCCTGCAAGACGACAAGATGGCTGGCCAGCGCCAGCGAACGCCTGGCTTCTTCATCGACGGCGATGTCGCGGTACAGATCCGTGCCGGTCAGCACGACGATGAGCGGGCGCTCCGGGTATCGCCCGGCGAAGGCAGCGATCGACGCCGCCGAGCGACGGGCATGGAGGGCAATCAGAAAGTCGGCGCTGGCGCCACGCCACTTAAGGTCGATGCTGACCCGCGCATGAGGAGCGAGGCAGCGCGCCCAGCGCTTTGCCGTATGCCAGTTGCCGTTATTGGCGCTGGCCAGCGCCGGGCTGATAATGACGACGGAGGGAGGAGATGTAATGGACACGCCGGATCTGAGAAACGCGGACAAAACGCTGCTCGCCCATGCGATGCAGGATGCGCGAGATTATACGATCAGCCTTCTGGACGAGTTTGCGGCCTGGACGGACAGGGCCGGCGTCGAAGGCGTCCGCTCGCCCGACCCGCTGCACCCGCCCTGCCTTGACATCATCAACCCGCCCTTGTGGGAACTCGGCCATGTCGCCTGGTTCACCGAGTATTGGTGCCAGCGCTATCGGGGGAATGCGACGGCACCCCGCGCCTCATGCCTGCCCGACGCCGACCGCTGGTACGACTCGCGCCATGTGCCGCACGACAGCCGCTGGCAGCTCGACCTGCCCGCTTGGCGGGCGACCCGGCGCTATCTTCAGGACACGCTGGCCTCGGCGCTCGATGCCCTGCGGGCTTTGCCCGACGCAAACCCCGCGCTCTATTTTCATCGGCTTGCGTTGTTCCATGAGGACATGCACGGCGAGGCCTTCCATTACACCCGACAGACACTGGCATGGCCGGCCATGGATGGGCTGCACGACCTCGCGCCCGCCGGCGACATCGAACTGGCCGGCGGCGAATTCCTGATGGGCAGCCCGCCGGAAGGCAAAGGCTTCGTCTTCGACAACGAAAAATGGGCGCATCCGCAGCGCATCGAACGCTTCGCGATTTCAGCGACTCCGGTCAGGAATTCTGACTATCTGGCATTCGTCGAGGCAGGCGGCTACCGGCAGCCGCAATGGTGGTCGGAGAGCGGCCAAGCCTGGCTCGCCGCCAGCGGCCAGACCATGCCGCGCTACTGGCACAGGAAGGATGGGGTCTGGCAGCAACGGCGCTTCGCCGATTGGGTCGACCTCGCGCCGGCCCAGGCAGTGATTCACCTCACGGCACATGAAGCGGAAGCGTGGTGTCGCTGGGCCGGCCGCCGCCTGCCGAGCGAAGCCGAATGGGAATATGCCGCGCTCCATGCCGGCAATTTCGACTGGGGCAACCAGGTCTGGGAATGGACGGCCAGCGCATTCGCGCCCTATCCAGGCTTCAGC
>JBAZOF010000031.1:0-17323 GCA_041648855.1 Sulfuritalea sp.
CACGCCGATCATCTCCGGCGGCATGAACGCGCTGCGCCTGCCCGGCTTCTTCGAGAACCTCGGCCACGGCAACGTGATCAACACCGCCGGCGGCGGTGCCTACGGCCACATCGACAGCCCGGCCTCCGGCGCCAAGTCGCTGCGCCAGGCCTACGAGTGCTGGAAGGCCGGCGCCGACCCGATCCAGTACGCCAAGGAGCACAAGGAATTCGCCCGTGCCTTCGAATCCTTCCCCAAGGATGCCGACAAGCTGTTCCCCGGCTGGCGCGAAAAGCTCGGCGTGCACAAGTAATCCAGGCGGCCCGGCCCGGAATCCCCGCCACGGCGGGGATTTTTAGCCGGGTTAACCCGACTGTTTTGATCGGATAAGACCATGTCGAACAAAGAGCAATTCCTGGTCAAGGCGGAGCCCTACTACCAGGCGCACGGCAGGGAAGTGGCGCTGTTCGAGGCGGCCTACCAGGCGCGCCTGCCGGTGATGCTGAAGGGTCCCACCGGCTGCGGCAAGTCGCGCTTCGTCGAATACATGGCCTGGAAGCTGGGCAAGCCGCTGATCACCGTGGCCTGCAACGAAGACATGACGGCCTCCGACCTGGTCGGCCGCTATCTGCTCGACGCCAACGGCACGCGCTGGCTCGACGGCCCGCTGACCACCGCCGCACGCATGGGGGCGGTCTGCTATCTCGACGAGATCGTCGAGGCGCGCCAGGACACCACGGTGGTGATCCATCCGTTGACCGACCATCGCCGCGTGCTGCCGCTGGACAAGAAGGGCGAACTGATCGAGGCGCACCCCGACTTTCAACTGGTGATTTCCTACAACCGGGCTATCAGTCGCTGATGAAGGACCTCAAGCAATCGACCAAGCAGCGCTTTACCGCTTTCGATTTCGATTACCCGGAGGCAGCTCTGGAAACGCAGATCGTGGCGACGGAAACCGGGCTCGACCCTGCGACGGCGGGCAAGCTGGTGAAGATCGCGCAGACGGCGCGCAACCTGAAGGGTCACGGCCTCGACGAAGGCATTTCGACGCGCCTGGTGGTTTATGCCGCGACATTGATCAAGCGCGGCGTCGCGCCGCAGGATGCCTGTCGCATGGCCATGGTGCGGCCGATCACCGACGACGCCGACATCCGTGCCACGCTCGATCATGCCGTCGATGCGACCTTCGCCTGACAAGTCGGCGCTGGCGACACGGCGATAAGCGGCGTTAACCCGTCTTAAGCGGCGATCAGACGATGGTCACGGGCGTGCGACAGGTGCCGGATGCGCGCAGTCGTACCTACGCGCATCCGCAGGTGCAGGAGGCCTGGCAGGCGCTGGACTGCGGCTTCGTTGCCGTCGCGGATGTCTTCGAAGAGTGCATCTACGTGGCGCTCGCCAGCTTCAGCAAGCCGCAGTTCGACGCCTATATCGAGGCGGCCCGCGTCATCGGCAAGCTCGGGCGCGGCCCCGAACCGCTGCTCGCCTTCCTCGAGGAATGGCCGACGGTGGTAGCCGCCGCCAGCGGCGACCAGGAGCCCATGCTGCCGCAGGTGATGGGTGCCATCCGCGTGATGCAGAAGTCGCCCAACAGCAAGGCCATCACGCCCTTCCTGCAAACCCTGGCCGCCGTCGCCCGGCGCCTGCAATCGGCTGAGCAGATCGAGCTCTATCTCGACATCGCGCTGAACCTGATGGCACGCACCACCGGTTCGATCCATGGCCACCACACCACGTTTCCAAGCCCCGGCCTGCCGCATTTTTTCGAGCAGGCGCCGCGCCTGCTGGGCTTGTTGTCCACGGCCGGCCTGAAGAACTGGACCGACTACGGCATCCGCAACTACGCCAAACACCCGGAGCGCCAGGAGGAGTATTTCCGCCTTGAATCCGCCGACAGCCGGGCGGTGCTGCAGCGCGAACGCCACGGCACGCTGTTCGTCGATGTCGAACGCCAACTCGATCTTTACCTGCGTGCGCTTTGGCGCGACAGCGATTTGCTGGTTCCCTACTCGACAGCTTTCGATGAGTTGCGTCGCCCCGTGCCCTACTACGACAAGCTGGGCATGCGCGTGCCGGACGTGTTCGACGACGCCCATGGCCCCGGTGGAACCGTGAGCGGCATCGACCGCTACCGCGCCGTCCTTGCGCACATGGTCGGCCACCGCCGCTGGAGCGTGCCGCAAATCGCCGACAACTGGAGTCCTTTCCAGCGCATGGCGGTGGAATTCTTCGAGGACTGCCGGGTCGAGACGCTGCTGATTCGCGAGTTTCCCGGCCTGCGCCGCATCTTCCTCGCCCTGCATCCCAAGCCGCTCGCGGCTGCCTGCGATCCCGAAACCACGTCGTGCCTGCGCCACCGTCTTGCGATGCTGTCGCGCGCGCTGATCGATCCCGGGCACGGCTACACCGACCCGGTTCTGCTCGAGTACGTGCAGCGCTTCAACGAACTGCTTGCCGCAGGTGAGTCCAGCACCGCGGAGGTCGCTGTGCTCGCGCTTTCCTATGTCGCCAAAACACGGCGCCAGAGTGACCAGTTCGCCAAGGTGCACTTCGACGACACGGTGGTCGATTACCGCGACGACAATCGCCAGTTGTGGAAATTCATCGAGGAAGGCGACGAGGAAGCCGCCTTCGACGAGGCGCGCAGGCCGCAGGCGGCCGAAGTGCGGCAAGGCCTGCCGCCGCGCCACTATCCGGAGTGGGACTACCAGAGCCAGACCTACCGGCCGGATTGGGTCAGCCTCTACGAAGCTCTCCATCCCTCCGGCAAAGCGGCGGACATCGACCGCCTGCTGGCCAAGCACGCCGCGCTGGCCAAACGCCTGAAGCGCCTGCTCGACCTGCTCAAGCCGCAGGAAAAAGTGCGCATCCGCTACCAGGAGGAGGGCAGCGACCTCGACCTCGACATCGCCATCGGCTCGCTGATCGACTTCAAGAGCGGCATCACGCCCGATTCGCGAATCAACATGAGTCACCGCACGGACGGCCGCGACATCAACGTCCTGCTGCTGCTCGACCTCTCGGAATCGCTCAACGAGAAAGTGGCCGGCACAGGCAACGCCGGCGGGCAGACCATCCTCGAGCTCAGCCAGGAAGCCGTGTCCCTGCTGGCCTGGGCGATCGACTGCCTCGGCGACTCGTACGCGATCGCCGGCTTCCATTCCAACACCCGCCACGACGTGCGCTACCAGCACATCAAGGGTTTCTCCGAGCGCTGGGACGACACCGTCAAGGGGCGGCTGGCGGCCATGGAAGCGGGCTGGTCCACCCGCATGGGCGCCGCGTTGCGCCATGCGGGCCACTATCTCGCGGCGCGCCCGGCGGACAAGAAAATCCTGCTGCTGCTGACCGACGGCGAACCGGCCGACATCGATGTCGACGAGCCCGGCCATCTCCGTGCCGATGCCCGCAAGGCCGTCGAGGAACTGGCCGCGAAGGGGGTGACGACCTTCTGTCTGAGCCTCGACCCCGGGGCTGACGAGTATGTGCACGAGATCTTCGGCAAGCGCTGGCGGGTGCTCGACCGCATCGAGCGCCTGCCTGAGACGCTGCCCAGCTTGTACATGGAACTGACCCGCTAGACGAGGCCGTCGCCGAACCGGTCGGGCGACGCGGAAGAGCAAACAGCGGACTTATTTGAAGGATAAGAAAAAGTGAATGGTGCTTATAGATCGATGCGATTACATTGGCCGCTGACCAAAAATGGTCATTTGCGCCGGTAGTGCGCAGGGGGCAATCCGGGACCACGATTTCAATGGAGGCTGGCGCCGCATCTATCGGCGTCGGGCGCAGCGGCAGCGACGACACATAAAAAGGAGCAGGACTGATGCACCAGGGGCACAAGACGCTGACGCGCTACACCATCGAGGAAGAACACAAGCATCCGGGGGCTTCGGGCGAATTCTCCGGTCTGCTCAATTCCCTGGCGACCGCAATCAAGATCATCTCCAACCAGGTGAACAAGGGCGCCCTGGTGGGTGCTTTGGGCAATGCCGGAGACGGCGACGTATCGGTCAACGTTCAGGGCGAGGTGCAGAAGAAGCTCGATGTCATGAGCAACGACGTCATGCTCCACGAAAACCAGTGGAGCGGCCACCTCGCCGGTATGGCTTCCGAGGAAATGGACGACGTGTATACGCTTCCCGACCATTGTCGGCGCGGCAAATATCTGCTGGTCTTCGATCCGCTCGATGGCAGCTCGAACATCGACGTCAACCTCACGGTAGGGACGATTTTTTCGATCCTGCGCGCACCCAATCCGGGCGAGAACGCCAGCCTGGAGGATTTCCTGCAGCCGGGTACGCAACAGGTCTGCGCCGGCCTCGCGCTGTACGGGCCGTCAACCATGCTGGTGCTGACCACGGGCGACGGCGTCGATGGCTTCACCCTCGACCGCGACATCGGCGCTTTCATCCTGACCCATCCCCAGATGAGCATTCCCGCCGACGCCAACGAGTTTGCCATCAACGCGTCCAACGAGCGTTTCTGGGAACCTCCGGTCAAGCGCTATGTGGAAGAGTGCCTCGCCGGCAAGACCGGCCCCCGCGGCAAGGACTTCAACATGCGCTGGGTCGCCTCGCTGGTGGCGGAAACTTTCCGCATCCTGACGCGCGGCGGCATCTTCATGTATCCGAAGGACAGCAAGGATCCCTCCAAGGCCGGTCGGCTGCGGCTGATGTACGAGGCCAATCCGATTTCCTTCATCATCGAGCAGGCTGGCGGCGCGTCGATCACCGGTCGCGAACGGGTGATGGATATGAGTCCCAAGGAGCTGCACCAGCGCGTCCCGCTGATCTTCGGCTCGAAGAACGAAGTCGAGCGCGTCGCCGGCTACCACGCGGAGTATGTCAGCGGCAAGGAACCGGATACTTTCAACTCGCCCTTGTTTTCAACTCGCTCGCTGTTCCGGACACAGTAAAGAGGAGACCCCCCATGTCGGTCAAGCATCCCATCGTCGCCATCACCGGATCTTCGGGCGCAGGCACGTCCACGGTCACCAAGTCCTTCGATCTGGTCTTCCGCCGCGAAAACCTCAAGGCCGCCATCGTCGAGGGCGATTCCTTCCATCGCCATGACCGCAAGTCGATGAAAGTCGCGATGGAAGAAGCCCGGGTGCAGGGCAACAACCATTTCAGCCACTTCGGTCCCGAGGCCAATCTGCTTGAGGAGCTGGCAGGCCTGTTCAAGGGCTACGGCGAGACAGGCAGAGGCAAGGTGCGGAAGTACCTGCACAATGCCGACGAAGCGGCTCCTTACGGCCAGCAATCCGGCGAGTTCACGCCCTGGGAGGACATTCCTGCCGGCACCGACCTGATGTTCTATGAAGGTCTGCATGGCGCCGCCGTCACCGACAAGGTCAACGTCGCCCAGCATGCCGACCTGCTGGTCGGCGTGGTGCCGACGGTGAACCTCGAATGGATCCAGAAGCTGCACCGCGACAAGAACCAGCGCGGCTACTCGACCGAGGCCGTGGTGGATACCATCCTGCGCCGCATGCCGGACTACATCAACTACATCACGCCGCAGTTTTCGCGCACCCACGTGAACTTCCAGCGGGTGCCGACGGTGGACACCTCCAACCCTTTCATCGCCCGCGACATTCCGACGGCGGACGAAAGCTTTGTCGTAATCCGCTTTGCCAACCCGAAGGGCATCGACTTCCCTTATCTGCTGTCCATGATCCACAATTCCTTCATGTCGCGGCCGAACATCATCGTGGTGCCCGGCGGCAAGATGGAACTGGCGATGCAGTTGATCTTCACGCCCCTGATTCTGCGCATGATGGAGAACCGCAAACGGGCGTGACCCACCGGGAATCAAGCATCTGCAGCTACTAGCGCGATCCGCCCGGTTTCGCCGATAATACCGGGCTACCCCGACGGAACATATCCCGTCCTCCAACTTTTCGATGCCGCCATGACAACGTCGCCGACCGCTTCCTCCTCCGTAGGTTCCACGCTTTCCAACGCCATTCGCGCCCTTGCCATGGATGCGGTGCAAAAGGCCAATTCCGGCCATCCCGGCGCGCCGATGGGCATGGCGGAAATCGCCGAGGTGCTGTGGAATCGCCATCTGCGCCACAATCCGAAGAATCCGCACTGGGCCGACCGCGACCGTTTCGTGTTGTCCAACGGCCACGGCTCGATGCTGATCTACGCCCTGCTGCACCTGACCGGCTACGATCTGTCGATCGACGATCTGAAGCAGTTCCGCCAGTTGCACAGCAAGACGCCGGGCCACCCGGAAGTCGGCTACACGCCGGGGGTCGAGACCACCACCGGCCCGCTCGGCCAGGGCATCACCAACGCCGTAGGCATGGCGCTGGCCGAGAAGCTGCTGGCCAACGAATTCAACCGGCCCGGCCACGAGATCGTCAATCACCATACCTATACCTTCCTCGGCGACGGCTGCCTGATGGAAGGCATCTCCCACGAAGCCTGTTCGCTGGCCGGCACCTGGGGCCTGGGCAAGCTGATCGCGTTCTACGACGACAACGGGATTTCAATCGACGGCCACGTCGAGGGCTGGTTCACCGACAACACGCCGGAGCGCTTCCATGCCTATGGCTGGCAGGTGATCCGCAACGTCGACGGGCACAATCAGGCCGCCATCGACGCCGCAATTCGCGACGCCAAGGAAGATGCGACGAGGCCGACGCTGATCTGCTGCAAGACGGTGATCGGCATGGGCGCGCCTAACAAGCAGGGCGGACACGACGTGCATGGCGCGCCTCTGGGCGATGCCGAAATCGCGGCTGCTCGCGCCTATATCGGCTGGCCGCACGCGGCATTCGAGATTCCGCAGGAAGTCTATGCCGGATGGGACGCGAAGCAGCAGGGCGCGGCCCGCGAAACCGAATGGCAGGGGCGCTTCGATGCCTACGCCAAGGCCAACCCGGCACTGGCCGCGGAATTCAAGCGGCGCATGGCGGGCGACCTGCCGGCCGACTGGAGCGCGCATGTCGACGCCGTGCTGGCGAAGCTCAACGAAAAGGCCGAGACCATTGCGACGCGCAAGGCCTCGCAGAACAGCATCGAGGCGTTCGCGCCGAAGCTGCCCGAACTGCTGGGCGGCTCCGCGGACCTGACTGGTTCGAACCTGACCAACTGGTCCGGTTCGAAGTCGGTGACGCGCGAAGGCAAGGGCAACTACATTCACTACGGCGTGCGCGAATTCGGCATGGCCGCGATCGTCAATGGCATTGCCCTGCACGGCGGCTTCATTCCCTACGGCGCCACCTTCCTGATGTTCTCGGAATACGCGCGCAATGCCTTGCGCATGGCAGCGCTGATGAAGCAGCGCTCGATTTTCGTGTTCACCCATGATTCGATCGGCCTCGGCGAAGACGGCCCGACCCATCAGCCGGTGGAGCAGACCGCCAGCCTGCGCCTGATCCCCAACATGGACATGTGGCGCCCCTGCGACACGGTAGAATCTGCCGTGGCCTGGGCCTCGGCAATCGAGCGTCGTACGGGCCCGACCAGTATGGCCTTCTCGCGGCAGAACCTGCCCTTCGTCAAGCGCAGCGCGGCGACGCAGGCCAACATCCGGCGTGGGGGATACGTACTGGTGGATAGCATCGGCGCACCGAAGGCGGTACTGATCGCGACGGGTTCGGAAGTGGATCTGGCGCTCAAGGCGCAGGCCAGACTGGCGGAAGACGGCATTCCGGTGCGCGTGGTATCGATGCCCTGCACCAACATTTTCGACCGGCAGGATGCGGCGTATCGCGCCAGCGTGCTGCCCAAGGGAGTGGTACGGATTGCCGTCGAGGCAGGCGTCAGCGACGGCTGGTACAAATACGTCGGACTGGAGGGCGCCGTCGTCGGGCTCGACCGCTTCGGCGAATCGGCTCCGGCAGGAGCCTTGTTCAAGGAATTCGGCTTTACCGTCGACAACGTGGTGGCGACGGTAAAGGGTGTCATTTAGTTTCTTTTATCAGGAGTTTCGGCATGACGATCAAAGTTGGCATCAACGGGTTTGGCCGCATCGGGCGCATGGTGTTTCGCGCTGCGGCGAAGGATTTCTCCGATATCGAGATCGTTGGCATCAACGACCTGCTCGAGCCCGATTACCTGGCCTATATGCTGAAGTACGATTCGGTGCATGGCCGCTTCAAGGGCGAAGTATCGGTCGAGGGCTCGACCCTGATCGTCAACGGCAAGAAGATCCGCCTCACTGCGCTCAAGGACCCCGCCGAGCTGAAGTGGAATGAAGTCGGTGCCGATGTCGTCATCGAATCCACCGGCCTGTTCCTGACCAAGGAAACCGCCGCCAAGCACATCGCCGCCGGCGCCAGGAAGGTCATCATGTCGGCGCCGTCGAAGGACGACACACCGATGTTCGTCTTCGGCGTCAATGACAAGACCTATGCCGGCCAGACGATCATTTCCAATGCATCGTGCACCACCAACTGTCTCGCTCCGGTGGCCAAGGTGCTCAACGACAACTGGGGCATCAAGCGCGGCCTGATGACAACCGTGCATGCCACCACCGCGACGCAGAAGACCGTCGATGGCCCGTCGAACAAGGACTGGCGCGGCGGCCGCGGCATTCTCGAGAACATCATTCCTTCCTCGACCGGCGCCGCCAAGGCCGTCGGCGTGGTGATCCCGGAACTCAACAAGAAGCTCACCGGCATGTCCTTCCGCGTGCCGACCTCCGACGTATCGGTGGTCGATCTGACCGTGGAACTCAGCAAGCCGGCGACCTACGACGAGATCTGCGCCGCGATGAAGGCCGCCTCCCAGGGCGCCATGAAGGGCGTGCTCGGCTACACCACCGACAAGGTCGTCGCTACCGATTTCCGCGGCGAAAGCTGCACCTCGGTGTTCGATGCCGAGGCCGGCATCGCGCTCGACAGCACCTTCGTCAAGGTCGTGTCGTGGTACGACAACGAGTGGGGCTATTCCAGCAAGGTGCTGGAAATGGTTCGCGTCATCAGCAAGTGACGGCACGGTGGAAAGTCGGCGCTGGTGATACGGCGTCGACTCTCCACCGAAATCCACCGGCCGTGTCCGGTGCTTCTTCCGCAGCGGATAGCCAATGAAATTCAAGAAACTGACTGATCTCAATGTGAGCGGCAAGCGGGTTTTCATCCGCGCCGATCTCAACGTGCCGCAGGACGACAGCGGCGCCATCACCGACGACACGCGCATTCGCGCAGCACTGCCGGGCATTCGTTATGCGCTCGACGGCGGCGCGGCCGTGATGGTTACCTCGCACCTTGGCCGACCGACCGAGGGCGAATTCAAGGCGGCAGACTCGCTGGCCCCGATCGCGGCGCGTATGGCCGAGTTGCTGGGCAAGCCGGTGCGCCTGGTGCAGAACTGGGTCGATGGCGTCGAACTGACGACCGGCGAAGTCGTGATGCTGGAAAACTGCCGCATGAACAAGGGCGAGAAGAAGTGTGACGACGCGCTCTCGCAAAAGCTCGCCAAGCTGTGCGACATCTGGGTGCATGACGCATTCGGCACTGCGCACCGCGCCGAGGCGACCACCTATGGCATGGGCAAGTACGCGCCGGTGGCCTGCGCCGGCCCCTGTGTCGCCAATGAACTCGAAGCGCTGACCCTGGCGCTGGCAAAACCGGCGCGGCCGATGGCCGCGATCGTGGCCGGCTCCAAGGTGTCCACCAAGCTCACCGTGCTCGAATCGCTGGCCGACAAGGTCGACCAGTTGATTGTCGGCGGCGGCATTGCCAATACCTTCCTGCTCGCCGCGGGCAAGAAGATCGGCAAGTCGCTGGCGGAACCCGATCTGGTCGATCAGGCGAAGCGCGTGATGGCCAAGGTCAAGGTGCCGCTACCCACTGACGTGGTCTGCGCCAAGGAGTTTTCCGCGACCGCGACGGCAACGGTGAAGCAGATCGACGATGTGGCCGCCGACGACATGATTCTCGACATCGGCCCGGACTCGGCCAGGGCGCTGGCCGAGATCGCCAGAAATGCCGGCACCATCGTCTGGAACGGCCCGGTCGGCGTCTTCGAGTTCGACGCCTTTGCCGGCGGCACCAAGGCCCTGGCCAGCGCGATCAGCGAATCGAAGGCTTTCTCGCTGGCGGGCGGCGGCGACACGATTGCGGCGATCAACAAATTCGGCGCCAAGGTCAGCTACATCTCGACCGCAGGCGGTGCCTTCCTCGAGTTCCTCGAAGGCAAGAAACTGCCCGCCGTAGAAATTCTCGAGCAACGCGCGACAACCTGACGCGGGCGCGGCACGCCATGGCCATTCAGCGCTCGACCAAGATCGTCGCCACCCTCGGACCCGCTTCCAGCAGCCCGGAACGGCTTGCCGAGCTGGTCGCTGCCGGCATCGACGTGGTGCGCCTGAATTTTTCACATGGCACGGCCGAAGATCACAAGAAGCGCATCGGCATTCTGCGTGAGGCCGCCCACAAGGCCGGCCGCACGGTAGGCGTGATGGCCGACCTGCAAGGGCCGAAGATCCGCATCGGCAAGTTCGCTGCCGGCCCGGTGACCATCAAGGCGGGACAGAGCTTCATCCTCGACGCCAAGTGCGTGCTGGGCGATGCGGGACGCGTGGGCCTCGACTATCCCGAGCTGATCGAGGATGTCGTCGCCGGCGACGTGCTGCTGCTCGACGACGGACGCACGGTGTTCGACATCGAGCGCATCCAGGGCAGCGAGATTCACTGTCGCAACCGGCATGACGGCGAACTGTCGAACAACAAGGGCATCAACAAGCAGGGCGGCGGACTTTCCGCGCCGGCGCTGACGCCCAAGGACATGGCCGACATCAAGACCGCGGCCTCGCTCAATGTCGATTACGTCGCCGTGTCTTTCCCCAAGTCGGGCGGCGACATGCGCCAGGCACGCCAGCTGCTGCGCGATGCGGGATCCGATGCGCTGGTGATCGCCAAGATCGAGCGCGTCGAGGCGGTGGCGAACCTCGAAGACATCCTGCATGCCACCGATGGCATCATGGTGGCGCGCGGCGACCTGGCGGTCGAGGTAGGCGATGCGGCCGTGCCGGCCCTGCAGAAGCGCATGATCCGCATGGCGCGCGAGTACAACCGTTTTTCCATCACCGCCACGCAAATGATGGAATCGATGATCAGCAGCCCGGTGCCCACCCGCGCCGAAGTTTCCGACGTGGCCAACGCCGTGCTCGACGGCACCGATGCCGTGATGCTGTCGGCCGAGACCGCCTCCGGCGCCTATCCGGTGCAGGCGGTGGAGGCCATGGCGCGGGTCTGTTTCGAGGCGGAAAAATCGCAGACCGTCACCCTCGATACGCACTTTCTCGATCAGGTGTTTACGCGCATCGACCAGTCGATCTCGATGGCGGCGATATTCACTGCCTTCCACCTCAAGGTGAAGGCCATCGCCACGCTGACCGAGTCGGGCGCAACTACGCTGTGGATGAGCCGGCTGAATTCCGGCGTGCCCATCTATGCGCTGACGCCGCGCATCCGCACCCGCTACCGCGTCAGCATTTACCGCGACGTCTATCCGCTGCTGACCGAGTACGTCGCCACGGATCGCGATGAACTGCTGTGGCAGGCGGAGGAAATCCTGATTGCCGCCGGCGCGGTGGTGCCGGGCGACCTGATCGTGCTGACCATCGGCGAGCCCATCGGCCAGGCGGGCGGCACCAACACCATGAAGCTTGTAAAGGTCGGCGAGCATCGCCCGCCCAAGTTCGCACAACGATAACCCTAGGAGATTGCCATGCCCCTCGTATCCATGCGTCAACTGCTCGACCACGCTGCCGAAAACGGCTACGGTCTGCCCGCCTTCAACGTCAATAACCTGGAGCAGATCCAGGCCATCATGGAGGCCGCTGCCGAAACCAACAGCCCGGTCATCATGCAGGGCTCGGCCGGCGCCCGCAAGTATGCCGGCGAGCCCTATCTGCGCCACCTGATCGAGGCGGCGATCGAGACCCATCCGGATATCCCGATCGTGATGCACCAGGATCACGGCGCCAGCCCGGCGATCTGCATCCAGTCGATGCGCTCGGGTTTCTCCAGCGTGATGATGGACGGCTCGCTGCAGGAAGATGCCAAGACCCCGGCCAGCTTCGAGTACAACGCCCGCGTCAGCAAGCACGTGGTCGACATCGCTCATGCCATCGGCGTTTCGGTGGAAGGCGAACTCGGTTGCCTGGGCTCGCTGGAAACCGGCATGGGCGAGAAGGAAGACGGCCACGGTGCGGAAGGCGCGCTGTCGCACGACCAGCTCCTGACCGACCCCAACGAGGCCGCCGAATTCGTCAAGGCCACCGGCGTCGATGCGCTGGCGATCGCCATCGGCACGTCGCACGGCGCCTACAAGTTCACCCGCCCGCCCACCGGCGCGGTGCTGCGCATCGACCGCATCAAGGAAATCCACGCCCGCATTCCGAATACCCACCTCGTGATGCATGGCTCCTCGTCGGTGCCGCAGGAATGGCTCAAGATTATCAACCAGTACGGCGGCACCATGGGCGAAACCTATGGCGTGCCGGTCGAGGAAATCGTCGAGGGCATCAAGCACGGCGTGCGCAAGATCAACATCGACACCGACCTGCGCATGGCGTCGACCGGCGCGATCCGCAAGTACCTGGCGGAGAACACCAAGGACTTCGATCCGCGCAAATATTTCGCCGCCGCCCGCAAGGCGATGAAGGAAATCTGCGTGGCCCGCTATACGGCATTCGGTTGCTCCGGCCAGGCCAGCAAGATCAAGCCGATGTCGCTGGAAAAGATGGCCGAGCGCTACAAGAAGGGCGAGCTCAACGCGATCGTGAAGTAAGCGACGATTTGCGGTAAATTAGCCGGGCCGCCCCCTTTGGGCGGCCTTGCCTTTTCCAGCATGGACATCAAGTCCCACACCTTCGATCGACTGCGCAAGTTCTTCAGCAGCGGCCTCGACATTGTCGAGTATGCCGGCTTGCTGGTGATTGCCTTCGCCACCACCATCGCCATGTACCAGGAGGCGATGCTGATGGTCGAGTCGCACCGGGTGACCCTGGCGGATCTGCTGCTGATGTTCCTCTACCTCGAAGTGCTGGCGATGATCGGCCAGTATTTCAAGTCGGGCCAGCTGCCGGTGCGTTTCCCGCTGTATATCGGCATGGTGGCCCTGGCGCGCTACCTGATCCTCGATATCAAGGAAATGACCGAGTGGCGCATGCTGGCGGTCACCGCGGCAATCTTCCTGCTGACCGTTTCCGTGCTGGCGATCCGCTACGGTCACGTGCGCTTTCCCTATCGCGAGGATGCGGACGAGAAGTCCGGCAAGGCCTACGTTCGCGAATAACCCTTCCGTTCAGAGCAACTTCATGCCCATTTCTTCCCCTCCCTTGTTTGAATCCAGCATCAAGAGCCTGCCGCTGCTCGGCCGCGGCAAGGTGCGCGACATCTATGCCGTAGGCGAGGACAAGCTGCTGATCATCACTACCGATCGTCTGTCGGCCTTCGACGTGATCCTGCCCGACCCGATTCCGGGCAAGGGCGCCGTGCTGACGGCCATGGCCAATTTCTGGTTCGGCAAGCTTGCGCATGTGGTGCCCAACCAGCTGACCGGTATCGATCCCGAAACGGTGGTGGCCGGTGAAGAGGAAAAGGTCCAGGTGCGCGGCCGCGCACTGGTGGTCAAGCGCCTGAAACCGCTGCCGATAGAGGCGGTGGCACGCGGCTTTCTGATCGGCTCCGGCTGGAAGGACTATCAGGCGACGGGTGCCGTATGCGGCATCGCGCTGCCGCCCGGCCTGCAAATGGCCCAACAGTTGCCGACGCCGATTTTCACCCCGGCGACCAAGGCCGAGATGGGCGACCACGACGAAAACATCGACTACGCGGCGGTCGAGAAACTGCTCGGCGCCGAGCTGGCGAAGCTGGTCAAGGAGACCACCTTGCGCCTGTATCGCGAGGCAGCCGCCTTTGCCCGCGTGGTAGGCATCATCATCGCCGACACCAAGTTCGAGTTCGGCCAGGACGCCGAAGGCCGGCTCTACCTGATAGACGAAGTGCTGACGCCCGACTCCTCGCGCTTCTGGCCGGCCGACAAGTACAAGGTGGGCATCAGCCCGCCCAGCTTCGACAAGCAGTTCGTCCGCGACTACCTGGAAACCCTGGACTGGAACAAGCAGGCGCCGGGGCCGAAGCTGCCGCAGGACATCATCGACAAGACAGCGGCCAACTATCTCGAGGCGCTGACCCGTCTGGCAGGCCCGCACACCATCTGATGCCGACGGCGATTTAGGCCCGATGAACGATCCAGTCGCCGTCCCGTCAGCACCGCCCGCAGGGGATACCGGCCCCGGCTCCGCCGGGAACATAGCTTTGCCGAAGGTGCGCAAGGTCGGTTTTGGCGCGCCGCTGAGGTGGCTTGGACTGGGCTGGGCAGACCTTCGCCGGCAGCCGGCGGTCAGCCTGTTCTACGGCATTGCGATCGCCGTGGGCGGCGCCCTCATACTGGGCCTCACGGCGAACCTGCCCTATCTGTTCGCTGCGGCCATCACGGGTTTTCTGCTGGTGGCGCCGATGCTCGCGGCGGGACTCTATGAACTGTCGCGCCGCTACCTCGCCGCGGAGCCTGCGACGGTCTACGATTCCATGCTGGCCTGGAAGCGCAATCCTTCCGCACTGGTCAGTTTCGGACTGATGTCGATACTGGCCGGTACCGCGTGGCAACTGGTCTCCGTCGTGATCGTCGCCCTGTTCTACAAGGGCAGCGCGATGGTGCCGATGGACATGATGGTCGAGGTGGTGCTCAACCCGCAGCATTACCTGATGTTCTTCGTCTACCTGAGCGCGGGCGCTGTGCTGGCGGCGCTGGTGTTCGCCCTCAGCGTGGTTTCGATGCCGATGCTGGTCGACCGCCAATGCGACCTGCTTTGTGCGCTGGTGACCAGCATCGATGCCGTCGCCGAGAATCCGCTGCCACTGGCTCTATGGGCCCTCATCATCATGCTGCTCTGCGGTCTCGGTTTCGCCACCGCGCTGGTGGGGATGGTACTTGTCCTGCCCTGGCTCGGACACGCCAGTTTCCACGCCTACAAGGATCTCGTCGAGCACCACGTGTGAAATCAGCAGCGGCACTCGATATACGGCGAGCTATTGAACCCCCAAGCTTCGCCCCAAAATATAGAAGATGAACCCATTACTCGATTTCAGCGGGCTGCCCCGCTTTGACGCAGTTCAGCCCGAACACGTCACCCCTGCCATTCGTGAGCTGCTGGGCGAAAACCGCGCCCTGATCGATCGCCTGATCGCGCCGGAAACTGCCGCGACGTGGGACGCCTTCGTGCAACCGATGCTCGATGCCGGCGAGCGCCTGTCGCGCGCCTGGGGCATCGTCGGCCATCTGCATTCGGTCAATGACGTGCCGCCCTGGCGCGAGGCTTACAACGCCATGCTGCCCGAGGTCTCCAGCTTCTATGCCGATCTCGGGCAAAACCTCGAGCTGTTCGCCAAGTTCAAGGCGCTCGCCGCCGGTGCGGAATTCCCGACGCTGTCGCCGGCGCGGCGCCGCATCATCGAGAACGAGCTGCGCGATTTCCGGCTGTCGGGCGCAGAACTCGCGGAAGACAAAAAGCCGCGCTTCAAGGAAATCCAGGAAGATCTGTCGGCGCTCGGCGCGAAGTTTTCCGAGAACGTGCTGGACGCGACCAACGCTCACGCCGAGTGGATAGACAATGAAAGCGAGCTCGCGGGCCTGCCCGAGGATGCGAAGTCTGCGGCGCGGGCGGCTGCCGAGAAGGAAGGCAAGCCGGGGTGGAAGTTCACCCTGCACGCGCCGTCCTACATTCCGGTGCTGCAGTTCTGCGACAACCGCGGGCTGCGTGAGCGCATGTACCGCGCTTACGCGACGCGCGCTTCGGAGTTCGGCCCGCAGGAATGGGACAACGGCCCGCTGATCGACCGCCTGCTGGCCCTGCGCGACGAGGAAGCGAAAATGCTCGGCTACCGCAACTACGCCGAAGTCTCGCTGGCCACCAAGATGGCCGACACGCCGGCCCAGGTGGCGGCCTTCCAGCGCGACATGGCGGCCAAGGCGCGGCCCTTCGCCGAGCGCGACGTCGCCGAGCTGCGCGAGTTCGCCGCGAAGGAACTCGGCATGGATGCGCTGGAGAGCTGGGATCTCGCCTGGGCCTCGGAAAAGCTCAAGCAGCGGCGCTACAGTTTTTCGGACGACGAGGTGAAGCAGTACTTCCCGGAGCCCAAGGTGCTGGCCGGGCTGTTCCGCGTCATCGAGTCGCTCTTCGCCGTGAAGCTCGCTCCGGATACCGCGCCGGCCTGGCATCCGGCCGTGCGCTTCTTCCGCATCGAGCGCGAGGGAAAGCTGATCGGCCAGTTCTATCTCGACCTCTATGCGCGCGAGACCAAGCGCGGCGGGGCCTGGATGGACGAGGCGATCACCCGCCGCCGCATCGCGAGCGGCGTGCAGACGCCCGTGGCCTACCTCAACTGCAACTTCCCGGCGCCGGTCGGCGAGGGCACGCAAATGCGGCCGGCCACGTTCAGCCACGACGACGTGATCACCCTGTTCCACGAGTGCGGCCACGGCCTGCACCATCTGCTGACGCAGGTGGACGAGCTACCGGTATCCGGCATCCACGGCGTCGAATGGGATGCGGTGGAGCTGCCGAGCCAGTTCATGGAAAACTTCTGCTGGGAGTGGGACGTGCTCTCCGGCATGACGGCGCACGCCGAAACCGGGGCGCCGCTGCCGCGCGCGCTCTACGACAAGATGATCGCCGCGAAGAATTTCCAGAGCGGCCTGCAGATCCTGCGCCAGGTCGAGTTCGGCCTGTTCGACCTGCTGCTGCACGCCGATTTCGTGCCCGGCGGCGGCCGCAGCGTCATGGACTTGCTCGCGCAGGTGCGCCGCGAAGTGGCGGTGCTGGTGCCGCCCGAGTGGAACCGCTTCCCGCAGAGCTTTTCGCACATCTTCGGCGGCGGCTATGCCGCGGGCTACTACAGCTACAAATGGGCCGAAGTACTTTCGGCCGACGCCTACGAAGCCTTCGAGGAGGCGGCGAAGACCAGCGGCAGCACGCTCGATGCGGCGACCGGCGAACGCTACTGGCGCGAGATCCTCTCGGTCGGCGGTTCGCGTCCGGCGCTCGACTCCTTCAAGGCATTCCGCGGCCGCGAGCCGCGGCCCGACGCCTTGCTGCGGCACAACGGGATGGCAGTCGCCGCGTAAATCGCCGTAGTACCAGCGCCGACTCTTCAAGCGCGGCGCTCAGTAGCCTTCGTCGCGCAGCTTCTTCTTGGGCTGCTCGACGCTGAAATCGATGCCGGTGAAATACTTCTGCAGCGGGCAGGGTGTGTCCGGGTGGCAACCGTGCTCGCGGGCGCATTCGCGCTGGGTCTCGTCCAGCAGCA
>JBAZOF010000032.1:0-17182 GCA_041648855.1 Sulfuritalea sp.
TCCGTCGCCGACGGCGAGGGGCGCAACTCGGTCTGGCTGGCCGAGCAGGGACTCGATGTGACGGCCGTCGAAATTTCTCCGGTGGCCGTCGAAAAGGCGCGCCGCCTCGCTGCCGGGCGCAAGCTGGATATCCGCTTTCTGCTGGGCGACATGCTGGCGCCGGACTGGCCGCCGCAAGACTTGCACAACGCCTTCGACTGGGTGGTCGGCGTCTTCATCCAGTTCGTCGGCGCCGCCGATCGCGCGCGGCAATTCGCCGCCATGAAGCAACTGGCGCGGCCGGGCGGACGCATCCTGTTGCAGGGCTACACGCCGAAGCAGCTCGACTACCGGACCGGCGGGCCGGGCGATCTCGAAAATCTCTACACCCGCGAAATCCTGATCGAAGCGTTTGCCGGCTGGGAGATCGAGGAACTGGTCGACTATGAGGACGACATCGCGGAGGGCATGGGACACAAGGGGCGCTCGGCGCTGATCGGCCTCGTCGCCCGCAAGCCCTGATGACCCTTGCGGGTCGGGTCACTTGTCGTCGCCCACCCCGAGGCTGACCCGTACCAGTTGCGGAATGCTTTCCGCCTCCAGTTTCGCCATCATGCGCGCCTTGTGCACTTCGACCGTGCGCACGCTGATGCCGAGTTCCTCGGCGATTTCCCGGTTGTGGTGGCCGGCGATGACGAGGTGCATGACTTCCCGCTCGCGCGGTGTCAGTTCTGCCAGCCTGCGCAGGAATGCCTCCTTCTGGCGCTGGTTGGCGAGTGTGGCAGATTGCCGGGCATAGGCTTCGTCGATGGCTTGGACTAGTCGTGTTTCGTCGAGCGGCTTTTCGAGAAAGTCGACTGCGGCGGCGCGAAAGGCCTCCCGCGCCGAGCTGACATCGCCGTGGCCGGTGATGATGACCGCCGGTATCGAGCAGCCGCGCGCCAGCAGTTCCCGTTGCAGCGTCAGGCCGTCCATGCCGGCCATGCGGATGTCGACGATCAGGCAGCCGTGCCAGTCGGGCCGCAGCGCACCCAGAAAGCTTGCCGCATCGGCGAAGACCGAGGTGCGGTAGCCGCGCAAGCCGAGCAGGAGCCCGAGGGCGTCGCGTACCGAAGCATCGTCGTCGATGATGAAAACCGTGTTATCCATGATCTCGCTTGTTCCGTGTATCCAATGGAAGTTTCAGCCGGAAGCGGCCGCCGCCGCCGATTTCTGTGGTGAGGCTGCCGCCGTGCGCTTCGGCGATGGCCCGGCTGATGGCCAAACCGAGACCGAGGCCGCTCGACTTGGTCGAGGCGAAGGGCTCGAAGATTTGCTCGGCCAGTGCAGTCGATACGCCCGGCCCATTGTCCGCCACTTCGATGACGAGGTAGCCGCCGTGGTCTACTTGCGCGGTCAGAGCCACGCTGGCCCGCACTTCGCGCGTGTCGGCAACGGCCTCGAAGGCATTGGCCAGCAGGTTGCGCAAAACCACTTCGAGTTGCAGGCGATCGGCGCTGAGGACCGCCGCCGGCATCGCGCCGATGGAGAAGTCGATGCCGGCTTCCTGCGCCTTGGCGCGGAACGCCGCCGTCGCGCCCGCGACCAGTTCGGGCAGGGATATCCGCTCCAGGCGCGTCGCCCCGGTGCGGAAAAAATCCCGCAGGCGGCGCACGACGTCCGCGGCCCGGCTGGCTTCGTCGATCATGCGCTGGATGACGTCGCGCAACTGATCCGCGTCGGCGCCGCGCGCCAGCAGTTGCTTGCCGGCCGAGCCATAGGCGGAGAGGGCGGTGAGGGGCTGGTTCAACTCGTGCGCCAGGGCGCCGGCCATCTCGCCCGCTGCCGCCAGACGCAGGGATTGCCGCAACTCGGCCGCCGCGCGACGCTGCTCGTCCACGGCCATGCCGATCAGGAATCCGACCAGCGCGAGCAGGCTGGCGCGCATTTGCAGTTCGAACAGGGAGATTTCCTCGGAACCCTGCAGCAGGCCGGCGACCAGCAATCCGACTTGCAGCGTCGATACGCAGAACACCGCGCCGGCCAGCCCCTGACGCGAGGCCGCCCAAACCACCGGGAGGAACAGCACGTAGAAGTAGCGGAAATTCGCCTCGGCGCCCGGTACGAAGGCGATCCACAGCGACAGCAGCGTCAGCGCGGAGTAGGCCAGCGTTTCCCAGCGCATCAGGATGGTGCGAAACAGCAGGCGGCGCGGTTCATCCTGCAGCCACCAGAGGAGCGGCATGGTGACGAAGATGCCGACGCCGTCGCCGACCCAGAAGCGCACGACGGCATCGCCCCAGTCGGCCTTCGGCAGCAAGCCGGTGGCCAGCAGCGAGGTGACGAACAGCAGGCTGTTCGCCAGCGAACCGAAGATGACGATGGCCGACCAACGCAACAAGCCCTTGCGATCGCCGAACAGCCCGCCGTCGGGAAAATATCGCTTCAGCAGCCAGGCCATCGCGGCGTAGCCTGCCGTCAGGATTGCGCCCAGCCACAGGGTGATCGTCAGGTTGCCGGGAATGTCGCGCACGAAGATGTCGCTGGCGAGGATGGCCGTGAGCAGCGCAAGGACGGCCGGGCGGCCGCGGCGGATCACGAACAGCAGGCCGAGGGCCGGCGCCGGGTTCCACGGCGTGACGTTCAGGTGTTTGAGCGGCAGGATGAAGCTGGCCCAGTCGAGCAATACATAAAGCGCGACGAAGGCTGCGAACCATGCGGCAGCGTTCAGAGGGTGGGGCAGGCGGTGGGCCAAGCTGGCTTCCTTTCGGGTTTGGTCCGCATTGTCGCCGATCTGGTCGGCACGGCTATTGCGTGGTGGCGTACGGGAGTCCCTTACGACTGGTGCAGGTGGCTGTGCCGCAGGGCCTTTCTCTCTGGCGGCAAGGCATCGGCGCTGTACGGGTTGGCCCGAATTTTCGTCATGGCGATTCATCTCTAACATGTGCGGCACTTGGCAATGCCGTTGCCGCGCTGGTCGTGTTCTTGATTCCGGGTGCCGCCGCGACATCGGTGTGCAACGAAATCGAGCCCGGCCGTGATCCCAAGTCAGCACTTTGCGCGTCCGGCGGCGACGACGAATGATGGCGTGGTCATGTCGTGAAAGCATGAGCCATGCATAGACGAATCTCACGAGGAGGAGATGTTCGGGCGGATCCGGTTTCAACCGCTTCCGCCCGCTTTTTTTCCATCGCGGTCGATGCCACGCTTCAGAAAGTCGGTGCTGGCAACACGGCGCCGACGAAGCCAATCTTGCGGAAACAGGCCCAAGCATGCGACTTTCCCTGCGCTTCGTACTGCCCTTGATCCTGGTGCTGACCGGCTTTGCCTACGCGGTGTCGCCGCTGGTCGATCGGATGATCCTGCGCTGGTTCACGCGCGATCTGGATATTCGCGCGGTGCTGATCGCCAACACCATCAGCGAACCCCTGTTCGAGCAGCTCGCCGCCGGACGCAAGGCGAAGATCGGCGAGTTCTTCTTCCGCATCACCCAGGACGAGCGCCTGTATGCGATCGGCTTCTGTCCCGGCAGCGAAGGTAGCGCCGTTGCCTCCAAGTCCATGCCGGCCGAAGTGCGCTGCAACGATCTGGAGCGCTGGCCCGCGGGCGGCGAGAACGCATTGCCGAGCAAGCGCGGCCCGCTGCATGTGTCGGTCCAGCCGATGGCGAACGAGGCCTATCCGGCCGGCAAGCTGGTGCTGGTGCACGACCTCAGCTTCGCCACGCGGCGCAGCGAGGAAACCACGCGCTACATTTTCTATGCCTTCATCGGCCTCGCCGTCGTCGTTTCGCTATTGACGGTGGTGATCGCCCAGCTCTCCTGGCGCGGCTGGCTGGCCGGGATGCGCTCGTTGCTGCGCGGCGAAGGCCTGCTGCGCGATCCCGCTGCAACGGCGGCAAAAATGGGTCTGCCCGAATTCCGGCCGATCGCCCGCGATCTGCAGCGCCTGGTGCGCGACCTCGAAGCAGAGCACCGCGCGCGCGACGAATCGCAAATGGCCTGGACGCCGGAAACCCTGCGCGCGATCCTGCATGGCGAACTGCGCGGCGACGACGTCATCGTGGTTTCCAACCGCGAGCCTTACATCCACCAGCGCCGCGGCGAGCGCATCGAGGTGCAGCAGCCTGCCAGCGGACTGGTGACGGCGCTGGAACCGATCATGCGCGCCTGCTCCGGCACCTGGATCGCCCATGGCAGCGGCTCGGCCGATCGCGAGGTGGTCGATCGCCATGACTGCGTCGGCGTCCCTCCGGAAAAGCCGGCCTACAAGATACGCCGGGTCTGGCTCAGCGCGGAGGAGGAGGCCGGCTACTACTACGGCTTCGCCAACGAAGGGCTGTGGCCGCTGTGCCACATCGCCCATGTGCGCCCGATCTTCCGTTCGTCGGACTGGGCGCATTACGTCGCGGTCAACCGCAAGTTCGCCAAGTCGGTGGTCGCCGAGGCGCGCACCAAAAATCCGATCGTGCTGGTGCAGGATTACCACCTGGCCCTGCTGCCGCGCATGATTCGCGAGGAAATGCCGGAGGCCACGGTGATCACTTTCTGGCATATCCCGTGGCCGAATCCGGAATCCTTCGCCATCTGCCCCTGGCGCCAGGAGATACTCGCCGGTATGCTCGGCAGCAGCATCCTGGGTTTTCACACCCAGTTTCATTGCAACAACTTTGTTGATACCGTGGATCGTTTCATGGAGGCGCGGGTGGATCGGGAAAACTTCACCGTATCATTCCGCGGCAAATCCACCGCGGTGCGGCGTTACCCCATCTCGGTCGACTGGCCGCCCGATCCAGCCTTGCTGGCGAAGCCGGTCGAACAGTGCGCGGCCGACATGCGCGCATTGAACAACTTTCCCGCAGGGCACAGGTTCTGCATCGGCGTCGATCGACTCGACTATACCAAGGGGATACTGGAGCGCTTCCGTGCCGTCGAACGCCTGCTGGAGCTGAATCCGGAATGGATAGGCAAGTTCAGCCTGATCCAGATCGCCGCGCCGACGCGTTCCAGCATCGACGAATACCAGAGCCACGAGGCCCAGGTGCGGGCATTGGCGATACGCATCAACGAGCGCTTCGGCCGCGGCGGCCGAGACCTGCCCCTGCCCATCGTGCTCAAGGTCGAGCATCACGATGCGCGGCAGGTTTATGAATACTATCGCGCGGCGGATTGCTGCTTCGTCAGCAGCCTGCACGATGGCATGAATCTGGTGGCCAAGGAATTCGTCGCGGCGCGCGACGACGAGCGCGGCGTGCTGATCCTGTCGCAATTCACCGGCGCCGCGCGCGAGCTGCCGGAGGCGCTGATCGTCAATCCCTACGATACCGACCAGTGCGCGGCGGCCCTGCATCTTGCGCTGACCATGCCGATCGACGAGCAACGCAATCGCATGCGCCTGATGCGCGGCCTGGTCGCCGAATTCAATGTCTACCGATGGGCTGGCCGCATGCTGCTCGACGCCGCGTCGATGCGCCAGCGCAGCCACCTGGTAGAAACAGGGGGTGGCGCCGCATGACGAGCGGGCAGATCAGGCGGCCGCCGGATACGGAGATCGACTGGGCCTTTTTCCTCGATGTCGATGGCACGCTGCTGGAGATTGCCGACCAGCCGTCGTCGGTGCATGTGGATACGGAACTGCTCGAACTGGTCGCGCAACTGCATCAACTGAGTGGCGGCGCGGTCGCCTTGGTGAGCGGCCGCTCGATCTCCGATCTGGAAGCCCTGCTGGGCACGCTGCGCCTGCCCCTGGCCGGCCAGCACGGACTGGAGCGGCGCGATGCCGCCGGACGGCTGTGGATTCATGCCGCGCCGCCCGGCGCCAAATGTGCGATCAAGGAGGCTCTGGCGCCGGTGCTGGCCCGTCATCCCGGCCTGCTGCTGGAGGACAAGGGCCTGACCCTGGCCCTGCACTATCGGCAGGCGCCGCACCTGGCGGCTTACGCCCACCGGCTGATGGCGCGGCTGATGCGGGAGGCGGGCGGCGAGCTGGAGTTGCAGAAGGGCAAACGTGTGATAGAAATCAAGCCGGCAGGCGTCGACAAGGGCACGGCGGTGGCCGAATACCTGACGGAGTCGCCGTTTCGCGGACGCCATCCGGTGTTCATCGGCGACGACCTCAACGACGAACACGGCTTTGCCGAGGTGAACCGATTGGGCGGCATATCGATCAAGGTCGGCAGCGGCCGGAGTTGCGCGGCTTATCGCCTGTCCGGCGTCGCCGCGGTGCGGCGCTGGCTGGGCGATGCATTGAAAGGGCGGCAATGAACAACCTCGACCTGGCACTGATCGGCAACTGCACGGTGGGCGCGCTGGTCGATGCGCGGGCGAAGATCGTCTGGGGCTGCTTTCCGCGCTTCGACGGCGATCCGGTGTTTTGCTCGCTGCTGAAAAATACCGACGACTACGGTTATTCCGCCGTCGAACTGGCCGACTGCGAACGTACCGAGCAGCACTACCTCGAGAACACCGCCATTCTGGTGACGCGGCTCCACGACTGCCACGGCGGCGGCGTGGAAATCACCGATTTCGCGCCGCGCTTCGGCCAGTACGGGCGCATGTTCCGGCCGATGATGCTGGTACGCCGCATCCGCCGCCTCGGCGGCAGCCCGCGCCTCACCCTGCGCCTGCGGCCCGCCTGCGGCGACGGCGCCGCGCGCCCCGAGGTGACCTGGGGCAGCAACCACATCCGCTATGTGGCGCCCGGACTGACGCTGCGCCTGACGACGGATGCTTCGCTGACCGCCGTCCTGCAGGAAACCTCCTTCTTCCTCGAAGACAACGTGACTCTGTTGCTCGGCGCCGACGAGAGCGTGCACGAGGCGGCGGGCGAAGTCGGCCGGCGCTTTTTCGAGGAGACGGCCCAATATTGGCGCGAGTGGGTGCGCTTTCTCGGCATTCCCTACGAGTGGCAGGAGGCGGTGATTCGCGCCGCCATCACGCTCAAGCTGAATGCCTTCGACGACACCGGCGCCATCGTCGCCGCGATGACCACCTCGATTCCCGAAGCGGCCGGCAGCAGCCGCAACTGGGACTACCGCTACTGCTGGCTGCGCGACGGCTATTTCGTGGTCAATGCCCTCAACCGGCTCGGCGCCACGCGCAGCATGGAGCGCTACATCGCCTACATAGTCAACGTCGCGGCGAATGCGGGCAGCGGAACGCTGCAACCGGTGTACGGCATCGATGGCCGTGCCGAACTCGCCGAGCGGGAAGTCGTCGCGCTGCAAGGCTATCGCGGCATGGGACCGGTGCGCATCGGCAACCAGGCCTATCGCCAGGTCCAGCACGACGTGTATGGCTCGGCCATCCTGGCGGCGACGCACATCTTCTTCGACCAGCGCCTGACCCGGCGCGGCGATGAGGCGTTGTTTCACCGCCTCGAAGCCCTCGGCGAACAGGCGCGGCGTTGCTACGATCAGCCCGATGCGGGGCTGTGGGAGTTGCGCGGCAGTGCCCGCGTGCACACCTTCTCGGCCGTGATGTGCTGGGCGGCCTGCGATCGCCTCGGACGCATCGCCGCACGCCTCGGACTGGCCGAACGCGCGGCGTACTGGTTCGGACATTCGACGCAGATGCACGAGACGATCAGCGGGCGCGCCTGGAGCAAGCGGCGCGGCGCCTTCGTCTCGACCTTCGACGGCAAGGCGATGGACGCGAGCCTGCTGTTGCTGGCCGAAGTCGGCTTTCTCCACGTTGCCGATCCGCGCTTTGCCGCCACCGTCGCCGCCGTCGAGAAGGATCTGCGCCACGGCGACTTCATTTTCCGCTATGTCGAAAAGGACGATTTCGGCAAACCGGAAAATGCCTTCCTGGTGTGCACCTTCTGGTACGTCAACGCCCTGGCGGCGCTGGACCGGCGCGACGAGGCGCGCGCGCTGTTCGAGCGCCTGCTGGCCTGCCGCAATCAGCATGGCCTGCTGGCCGAACACATCGACCCGAAGACCGGTGAGCAATGGGGAAACTTCGTACAGACCTACAGCATGGTGGGCCTGATCAACGCTGCCATCCGCCTGTCGGTGCGCTGGGACCAGGCCTTCTGAGCGCGCGCTAAGCCCGGTCGGCGATCTTGGTTGTGTCGCCTGGCCGGCTCTGGCGATCCAGTCGGCGGCGACCTGCAACGCAGCTACCAGGCATTCTGCCGACTCCGACGACGCGGGTCGCAGCTTTCGCGCTATGCGCGCAAGCGCACAGAGCGGGCTCCGGATTCAGGCAATGATGGCCTCAATGGCCCATCGCCATCGGCAATGTTCCGGCCCCGTTTGACGACCCGCATCAATCTTCAAATCCACATTCGTCAATTGCATCCCGGAGCTGGTGGCGGGTTCAGATCGCGTCGTATTGACCGTCCGCATCGCGCCTGCCGGCAGCAAGGCAATCAGGGCAACAGCAGGCGGATATGAATCCAAACCATGAAACGGGAACAACCATGAAAACAGCATTGACGAGCAGGAAAATCGGTACCGCGGTGATATGTGCCCTGGCGATGGGCGTCGTATCGGGCGCGGCGGTGGCGCAAGCGAATCCGGAGAGCAACGCACTGGTGCTCGACCAGCGTAGCGGAGTGGTCAAGAGCGGCACCGGGCTATGCTGGCACAGCGGCACCGGTCCGGCACCGCTGTCGACCCAGGAATGCGATCCGAACTATGTCGCCCCGCCGATGGCCAAGACAGCAGTTGCGCCGATGGTCGTGGCCGCAGTGACGCCGGCTCCTGCGCCGAAGCCCGCAGCCCAGCGCGTGACGCTCGACGCCGACACCCTGTTCGATTTCGACAAGGCGGACCTGCGTCCGGCTGGGCGTGCCGCACTGGACGATTTCGTCGGCAAGACCCGTGACATCACCCCGGAAGTCATCACCGCGGTCGGACATGCCGACCGCTTCGGTTCGGAAAGCTACAACATGGACCTCTCCGAGCAGCGCGCCACGGCGGTGAAGACCTATCTGCTGAGCAAGGGCATCGAAGGCAATCGCATCAGCACCGCCGGCCGGGGTGAAACCCAGCCCGTGACCAAGGCCGGCGATTGTCTCGGCGCCAGGAGCAAGGCCGTGGTCGAGTGCCTGCAGGGCGACCGCCGCGTCGATGTCGAAGTGGTCGGCACCCGTATCGCCAGGTAATCGTTGTCGCGCGAAAGCGCAAGTCCGGCGGCGCGTCGCTGCCGGTACGGAAACACCCGAAGTCCAATGTTCGACAAAGAGGTAATCCAATGAAAGCCATACAAAGATTCGCAGTCAGCGCAGTTACCGCGGCAGCCCTGCTGGGCCTCGCCGGCTGTTCCGGGATGTCCACGCAGGACAAGAACACCGCCGTCGGAGCCGGAGTGGGCGCCATCGGCGGCGCCATTCTTACCGGCGGCAGCACGGTCGGAACCGTCGGCGGCGCAGCCGTGGGCGGCATCATCGGCCACGAAGTCGGCAAGAAGTGAAGGCGCTTGGTGCAGTCCTGGCCATGGCCGCAATGCTGACGGTGCTTGCCGCCTGCCAGCAGGAAGGGCCGGCGGAACGCGCCGGCAAGCAAGCCGACCAGGCCATGGAAAAGCTCGGGCAGCAAGTCGAGAAGGCCGGCGAAAGCCTGCAGGACACGGCCAAGGGCGACAGGAAGAAGTGATCCGTGCACCCAGCGGCGACGAAAGTCGGCGCTGGCGACACGGTGATTTTCTGGACGACTCGCCGATCCAGACAAATTCAATCCGGAGAACCAACATGAAACTCGTTTCCCTGACAACAGCTTTGGCGATTGCAATAGGCGGCATCCTGGCGGCGGGCCCGGTCATGGCCGACAAGGGCGGCAAACACGATCGCGGCGATCAACGCGACGAGCGGCGCGATGATCGTCGCGACGACGGCAGGAACTCAAGGGGTGACAACGACCGCAATTCCTCCGCGAAGAATCGCCATTTCGAGGAGCGGCAGCACGTGATGGTGCGTGAATATTATGCCGAGCATTACCGTGGCCGCCGTTGCCCTCCGGGCCTGGCGAAGAAGCACAACGGCTGCATGCCGCCGGGCCAGGCGAAGAAGTGGCAGGTCGGGCGGCCGTTGCCACGCGAGGTGATCTATTACGACGTGCCACGGCCGTTGGTGGTCCAGATCGGCGTGCCGCCCGCAGGCCATCGCTACGTGCGCGTCGCCGGCGACATCCTGCTGATCGCGATCGGGACAGGCATGGTGGTCGACGCGATCAACGATCTCGGCGGAATGTAGGCGAACGCGAAGCAATGAGTTCCGTGTCCGCCCGTGCATTGCCGGCAAGCGCAGCAGTGGCGCTGTGCCTGTCCTGCTTCGCCACCCACCCGCTCGCCGCCGAGGCCGTGCCGCCCATCGTCGCCGAGACTGTGCCGGTGGCGACCGGCGGGGCGGGGCTGGGCCTCGCCACGCGCTTCGAGAGCTCGCCCTATCGCGGCGGCGGCACGCGCAACGACCTGGTTCCGCTCTACGTCTACGAGGGCAAGCGGGTCTTCCTCGAAGCCTATCGCGTCGGCCTGAAGCTCGATGCAAGCCCGGATTCGCGTTTCGATGCCTTCGTCGCCTATCGCTTCGAAGGCTTTCCCTACGACCGCATTCCGGCCAGCCTGGCCGGAATGGCCAATCGCGGGCCGGGCGTCGATCTTGGCCTCGGCTATCAAGGGCATCATTCCTGGGGCACGCTGTTCGGCGAAGCCCTGACCGATGTCGCCGGCGGTTCGGGCGGCAGCGAAATCCGCGGCGGCTACCGTTACGACTGGAAGCTCGGCAAGCTGCAACTGCAACCGCAGCTCGTGCTCGCCTGGCGCGACGCCCGGCTCAACAACCACTATTACGGCGTGCGTCCGTCCGAAGCCACGGCGACACGCCCGGCTTTCGATCCGGGCGGCGGCCTCAATCTCGAACTCGGCCTCTCCGCCGCCTATCGGCTTTCCGAGCGCTGGCGCCTGATCGGCGGTGTGTCCGCCACGCGCTGGTCTTCCGGCGTGCGCGCCAGTCCCATCGTCGAAAACCGCACCCAACTGGCGGGGCAACTCGGCCTCGCCTACGACTTCTCGCCGGGCCACGACGCCTGGCCCGAGGGCCGGCCGCTGATCGTCAAGGCGCTGTACGGCAAGGCCACCGATTGCGACGTGGCCCAGGTCATGCTGCTTAAATGTTTTTCGACCGATACCGTCGATCGGACGCGCGTCAGCTCGATCGAACTCGGACGCCCCTTCGTCGAGCGCCTCAACGGCTGGCCGCTCGATTTCGTCGGCTACGTCGGCCTGCTGCGCCACCACGAGCGCGGCCTGCAGGAGGATTCCTGGCAGGCCAACGCCTACATGAAGGCCTATTACTACGGCTTCCCCTGGAGCGACCGGGTGCGTACCCGCATCGGCCTCGGCGTCGGCGTCTCCTATGCCGAACGCGTGCCCTACGTCGAAATGCGCGACCAGCTCGCGCGCGGACGCAGCAGTTCGCGGCTGCTGAATTACCTCGATCCCAGCATCGACATCAGCCTGGGCGACCTGATCGGCGTCAAGGCCATGGGCGAGACCTACGTCGGCCTCGGCGTCTCGCACCGTTCCGGCATTTTCGGCACCTCGCGCCTGCTCGGCAACGTCAACGGCGGCTCGAACTACATCTACTCCTACGTCGAGTGGCGCATGTAGTCGCATTTCGCTGTCGCGGCGCGCTATGTACGGCAGCGTACCGACGGCAGCGAGCTTTGTGACTATCTTCCGCTACAGGTACCGCCACAGTGCGCATCGCACCTGCTTCGGCACCACATCGGCAAGTCCCCTGCTGCACCCATCTGGAGATCTCAATCATGAAACAACTTGGCAAATATCTTTCCGCACTTTTCCTGGCCTTCACCCTGGTATTCGTCGTCGGTTGCGCATCGACCTCGACGCAGGAAGGCACTGGCGAGTATGTCGACGACAGCGTCATCACCAGCAAGGTCAAGGCGGCCATCTTCAATGAGCCCAGCCTGAAGGTCGCCGAGATCAACGTCGAAACCTTCAAGGGCGTCGTGCAGTTGAGCGGCTTCGTGAGCTCGTATGACGCGGCGAACAAGGCGGTTGCGCTGGCACGCGGCGTAGCCGGCGTGAAGTCCGTCAAGAACGACATGCGCGTCAAATAGGCGTCGGTTTCCGCGCAGGCAAGTCGAGCCTTCGGCTCCGGCTTGCCCGCGCGCCCGCCTCATGCCTTGCCATGAATCGCCACCCTTCATCCGCGAGAGCCTGCCAATGACAGCCATAGCAGCCGCCGCATCGCCAGCCGCGCCGGTAGAGCCGCCACCCGCCGCCTCCGAGCGCACCACTGGGCGCGACATGGCGCTATTCGTCCTCGCCGCCGTTGCCGTGGTCTTCGCCCTGAAGTGGGCGCAGAGCTTCTTCGTCTCGCTGCTGCTCGGCATCCTTTTCGCCTACGCGCTGAATCGCCTGGTCGCCTGGCTCGAACTGATCCGCATTCCAAGAGTGGCCGGCGCCAGCCTGGTCATGGCCGGTGTCGTCTGCGCCCTCGCGCTGGGCGCCCAGTCGCTCGGCGGGCAGATCCAGACCATCCTCGACCAGGTGCCGGAAGCGGCGAGCAAGCTGTCCGTCGGCATTGCCCGACTGCGCCAGGGCGAGGTCAGCACCATGCAGAAAATGCAGGCCGCCGCCAGCGAAATCGAAAAAGCCACGGGCGAGGCGACCGGCCTCGTCGTGCCGCCGAAGCAGCGGCTGACACGCGTCGTCATCGACGCGCCGGGATTCAAGCTCGGCAACTTCCTCTGGGCCAATTCCATGGGCGCCGCCGCGCTGGTCGGCCAGGCCGGCATGGTGTTCTGCCTGACCTTCTTCCTCCTGCTGTCCGGCGACACCTACAAGCGCAAACTGGTGCGCCTGGCGGGGCCGACATTGTCGAACCGCAAGATCACCGTGCGCATCCTCGACGACATCAACGACTCGATCCAGCGCTACATGTTCATGCTGCTGGTCACCAACCTGCTGGTGGCGCTGCTGACCTGGATTGCATTGAGCTGGCTCGGCCTCGAAAACGCCGGTGCCTGGGCCGTCGCCGCCGGCCTGCTGCACCTGATTCCCTACCTCGGCCCGCTCGTCACCGCCGTCGCCATCGGCATGGCCGCATTCATGCAGTTCGACACCCTGGCGATGATGTTCCTGGTCGGCGGCGCATCACTGGCGATCGCCACGCTGGTCGGCCATTTCGTGACGACCTGGATGACGGGAAAGATCGCGCGCATGAACACCGCGGCGGTATTCGTCTCGCTGCTGTTCTGGGCCTGGCTGTGGGGCATCTGGGGCATGCTGCTGAGCATCCCGCTGATCGTGATCGTGAAAGTGGCGGCACAGCACGTGGAGCAGTTCTCGGCGGTTGCGGAGTTGCTGGGCGACTAGGTTCTGCGCGGCGGTGATCGTCGACGTGTCGGCATGACGAACGATCTGTTCACTACCGAAAGTCGGCGCTGGCGGTACGGCGGTTGTTCGGCCATAGCGGCCATCGATGACCGTTCTCTCTATGTCTCAGTGCGGCCAGAACCAGACATCGGCAGCATTTCCCCGAAGCAGTCGTTCGTACTCCTGCGAAATTAGCCGAACTACACTGATCGAAGTGCTGTCAAATAGGCGTCATTGCAGTGCTTGGAATGTAGACGCCAGGTGGTCATCAAATAAGCGATGGCTAGACTTCACAGAGGGGGTCAATATGGAACTGGAAGACTCAATCTTCAGTGCTCTGTATCGTTATACAAAAGCCTTGTCAGCTGCACTTGGATACCGTGATCTCTTGACACGACTGCATTCTGACCGTGTGCGAGGTCTTTCGGAGGAGTTTGGCTCACGTAGCGGGCTATCAAGGAGTGAGATGAGCGCTCTGAGCATTGCCGCGTCATTCCACGACGTTGGAAAAATCGGAATACCAGACCATATCCTGTTGAAGCCAACGCGACTTGACGAGGTTGAGTGGGAAACGATGAAAAGCCACGCTGAAATCGGCGAGAAGATCATGGCCTCGACAGAGCTCGAAGGTTCTCAACAGGCGGCTCTCCTGATTCGTCACCATCACGAGCATTACGACGGCATGGGCTATCCAGGCAAACTCTCAGGAGAGGGTATCCCGGTGTGTTCTCGCATCATTGCAATCGCTGACAGCTACGACGCGATGGCGGTGACAAGGGCCTACCATAGTGCTAGAACGCACCCAGAGATAATGACGATCTTGCATGAAGAGACCGGCGGTAAGCACGATCCCAAACTGATGCGGGTCTTTTGCGAGATGATCGAATCCAGTAGATTCAAAGCAGTCAGCATCTGACTCCCCGGTCGACGGGGCCATGCAACGAATGGATAGACCAATGGGCGTCCGCTTACGGGACGTAGTTATGTCGGCGTAGGGCACGGAGCGGTAGTTCATCCAAACTGAGCCATTGCCCGCTATGGCCGAATAACCGCCGTACCGCCGGCGCCGACTTTCAAAGCGGCTTCATCGGCCGATCAAGGGCCACTGGCCAACCGTCCCCCGGTTTGAACGTGCGCCACCGCACCGACGCTCCGCCCGGCTTCGAGGAAACTCCACTTCATTCCTTGCATGCAGAGGACGCGAACCGAATCCCCTTTGAAAGAGGCCCGCCCATGCTCTACACCGTCGCCCTTGTCCTCGTCGTCCTCTGGCTGCTCGGGCTGGTCACGTCCTATACGCTGGGTGGCTTCATCCACCTGCTGGCGGTTATCGCCGTGATCGTGGTCCTGCTCCGCATCATCAGCGGGCGCAGGGTACTTTGACGGGATCGGCGCCTGCCGATTTTCGCGATAAGTCCCCGAGACCGGCAAATCAGCGCACCATTGCCCGCATGCGCCGGCAAGCTTGCCTCCGGATTCATGCAAGCCTTTACGGTAACCCGTCATGCCCGACACACACAGCACCCTGATTCCCGGCAGCCATCCGCGCAAGGCGCGCGGCTTCACCGAGTTGGAGCGCCAGGAAGCCCTGCTCAAGACCGGGGCCTTGCAGAAGGCGATTTTCAACAGCGCCAATTTTTCCTGCATCGCCACCGACGCCAAGGGCGTGATCCAGATCTTCAACGTCGGCGCCGAGCGCATGCTGGGCTATGCCGCGGCCGATGTCCTCAACCGGATCACGCCGGCCGACATTTCCGATGCGCAGGAGGTGGTCGCGCGCGCGGCGGCCTTGAGCGAGGAACTGTCGACGCCGATCTCGCCGGGCTTCGAGGCGCTGGTGTTCAAGGCTTCGCGCGGCATCGAGGACATCTACGAACTGACCTACATCCGCAAGGACGGCAGCCGCCTGCCGGCGGTGGTATCGGTCACCGCGCTGCGCGACGCGGCGGAGGCCATCATCGGCTACCTGCTGATCGGCACCGACAACACGGCGCGCAAGCAGATCGAAGCCGAGCGGACGCAGCTCGACCAGGCGCTGCAGGACAGGAATGCCGAGCTGGAGGCGGCGAAGTCCCTGGCTGAAAAAGCCAATCTGGCGAAGTCGGATTTCCTTTCCAGCATGAGCCATGAGCTGCGCACGCCGCTGAATGCCATCCTCGGCTTCGCCCAGCTCATCGAATCCGGCACGCCGCTGCCGACGCCCTCGCAGAAGCGCAACCTCGACCAGATCCTCAAGGCCGGCTGGTATCTGCTGGAGCTGATCAACGAGATCCTCGACCTGGCGCTGATCGAGTCGGGCAAGGTGACGCTTTCGGGCGAACCGGTCTCGATGAGCGAGATCATGCTCGAGTGCCGCGCCATGATCGAACCGCAGGCGCAGAAGCGCGGCATCGTCATGAGCTTTCCGCGCTTTGAGCCCCCCGTTTATGTCGATGCGGACCGGACCCGGCTCAAGCAGGTGCTGATCAACCTGCTGTTCAATGCGATCAAGTACAACACGCCGGGCGGCGTGGTCAGCGTCGAGTGCATCCCGGCGCCGCCGCAGTCGCTGCGCATCAGCGTTCGCGATACCGGGGCGGGGCTGGCCCCCGAGCGGATGGCGCAACTGTTCCAGCCCTTCAACCGCCTCGGCAAGGAGGCCGGCGCGGAGGAGGGCACCGGCATCGGCCTGGTGGTGACCAAGCGCCTGGTCGAACTGATGGGCGGCACCATAGGCGTGAACAGCGCCGTCGGCGTCGGCAGCGTGTTCTGGATCGAACTGGGGCTGACCAGCACGCCGCTGCAAGCCTTCCAGCAGGCCGGCGAAGCCGCGCTGCCGATCGCGGAGGTGCCGGACGGCACCTTGCGCCGGACGCTGCTGTATGTCGAAGACAATCCGGCCAACCTCGAACTGGTCGAACAATTGATCGCGCGCCGCCCCGAACTGCGGCTGCTCTCCGCCGCCGACGGCAACCTCGGCATCGAGTTCGCGCGGGTTTACCAGCCGGAGGTGATCCTGATGGACATCAACCTGCCCGGCATCAGCGGGCTCGACGCCATGAAAATCCTCCACGCCGACCCATTGACGGCGCATATCCCGATCGTCGCGCTGAGCGCCAATGCGGTGCCGCGGGATATCGAGAAGGCGCTGCAGGCCGGCTTCTTCAGCTACCTGACGAAGCCGATCAAGGTCGGTGAGTTCATGGCCAAGCTGGACCTGGCGCTGGAATTCGCCCGCACGGAAGCGGCCGGCAAAATCGCAACACGGGAGGCCTCATGATCGCCGAAGCGGAAATTCTTGCGGCCGGCATCTTGATCGTCGATGACCAGGAGTCGAATGTCATTCTGCTGGAACAGACGCTGCGCGAGGGCGGCTACACGCGCGTGACGTCGACCATGAAGCCGCAGGAAGTCTGCGCGCTGCATCGGAAGAACGCCTACGACCTGATCCTGCTCGACCTGCAGATGCCCGGCATGGACGGATTCGAGGTCATGGAAGCACTCAAGACCAACGCGTCGGACGGCTACCTGCCGGTGCTTGTCGTTACCGCCCAGCCCGGCCACAAGCTGCGCGCCCTGCAGGCAGGCGCCCGGGATTTCATCAGCAAGCCCTTCGACCTGGTCGAAGTCAAGGCGCGCGTGCGCAACATGCTCGAAGTGCGGCTGCTGTACAAGAAGCTGGAGAATTACAGCAGGGAACTGGAACGGACGGTGCAGGAACGCACCGCCGAGCTGCGCGAGAGCGAAGCCCGCTTTCGCAGCCTGACGGAGCTGGCCTCGGACTGGTACTGGGAGCAGGACGAAAACGGCAACTTCACCAGGGTTTCCGGCCCGGTGCTGGAAATGCTCGGCATCCGTGTCGGGGCACTGGCGGAGGGTGCCGGCGCTGTTCGGGAGGCG
>JBAZOF010000033.1:0-16711 GCA_041648855.1 Sulfuritalea sp.
CGGCCCGGATGCAACGGTCGCGCCAGAAGTGCACGGGAGCCAAGTGTAATCCGGAATGGCGCCATTTTCCCTGCCGCGCCTGAATGCCGGTAGCGCCCGAACTGTCTGGCAGGTGTTCTGGTGCCGGGGGGGGAAGTCGAATCCCCATGCCTTGCGGCGGCGGTGTTTGAGACCGCTACGTCTACCGATTCCGTCACCCCGGCCTGGGATGCCGCAGCAAGGGAAACCCTTCTGCGCGAGGCGCGCATTATCCGACAAACTGAAGCGTCCCACAATCATTGTCTCCATCACCCGCACCCGCGGAGCCTTCTGCACCGGCGGCAATTGGTGACCGCCGCCGACACTCGAACGATAGCGCTGACACCTGGCGCCGGAACAGCGGCGCCATTGCCTTGCGATGAAACATTGCCAGACTCAATACGCTTATAATTCCTCGATGGTGCAGAGCAGCATTCCCCACGACGCTTCGAAACCCCGCCTTGCCGCGATCTCCGTAGCAGCCATGGGCGTAGTCTATGGCGACATCGGCACCAGTCCGCTGTACACCATGAAGGAAGTCTTCAACGGGCCGCACGCCGTGGCGGTTTCCACCGACAACCTGCTAGGCATTCTGTCGCTGATTTTCTGGGCGCTGACCCTCATGGTTACGCTCAAGTATGTGATGTTCATCACCCGCGCCGACAACCGTGGCGAAGGCGGCATCATGGCGCTGACGTCACTCGCCCTGCGTACCCGCGGCGCAGGACCGGGCCTGCTGTCCCTGATGTCGATCCTCGGCATATTCGGCGCAGGACTGTTCTACGGTGACGCCGTGATCACGCCCGCCATGTCGGTCATGTCCGCGGTAGAAGGGCTGGAAGTCGCCACGCCGATGTTCAAGCCTTACATCGTACCCATCACCATCGGTGTGCTGTGCGGCCTGTTCCTCTTTCAGCCGCGGGGCACGGCCAGCGTCGGCGCACTGTTCGGGCCGGTGATGTTGTTCTGGTTCGGCACGCTCGGCGTGCTGGGTATCTGGAACATCCTCAAGCACCCGGGCGTCATCGCCGCAATCAACCCATGGTACGCGGTGCACTTTTTTCTGGAGAACCGCTCTCATGCCTATCTCGCTCTCGGCGCGGTGGTACTGGCGATCACCGGCGGCGAGGCGCTGTATGCCGACATGGGTCACTTCGGGCGGCGGCCGATCAAGTGGGCCTGGCTGGGCTACGTCTTTCCCTGCCTGTACCTGAACTACCTCGGACAAGGCGCCTTGCTGCTCGATCACCCGGCCGCGGTGAAAAATCCATTCTTCATGCTGGTTCCCGAAGAGTTGCTCTATCCCATGGTCGCCCTGGCGACGGCGGCCACCGTCATCGCGTCGCAGGCAGTGATCTCGGGCGCGTTCTCGCTCACCAGCCAAGCCATGCAACTGGGCTACTGCCCGCGCATCCAGGTCAAGTTCACCTCCGAGCGCGAAAAAGGCCAGATCTACGTCCCCAATATCAACTGGTTGTTGCTGCTGGCCGTGATCATCGTGGTGCTCGGTTTCAAGACGTCATCGAATCTGGCCTCCGCCTACGGCATCGCGGTCACCCTGACCATGATGATCGACACCCTGCTCGCCTTCGTCGTCGTGCGCGCGCTGTGGAACTGGAACTGGTTGCAGGCAGGCCTTTTCCTGGCGTTGTTCATCGTGGTCGACTTCGCCTTCTTCTCCGCCAATCTGATCAAGGTGCTCGACGGCGGCTGGTTCCCGCTGGCGGTCGGCCTCGGCATATTCACCCTGTTCGCAACCTGGAAGAAGGGACGAACCCTGCTCTACGAGAAGCTGCAGCAGGACTCCATCCCGCTCGACGCCTTCCTCTCCAGCCTTCAGTACGGCGGCCCGCATCGCGTCGGCGGCACCGGCATCTTCATGACCACGCGCCCCGACGGCGTGCCGCGCGCGATGCTGCACAACATGCTGCACAACAAGGTGCTGCATGAGCGGGTCATCCTGCTCAACGTCAACATGCAGGACATTCCGCATGTCGACGAGACCGAGCGCATGCTGGTCGAGAAGCTCAGCGAAGGCTTCTACCGCGTCATTCTGAATTACGGCTTCAAGGACGACCCCAACATTCCGCTGGCGCTGGAACTGTGCGAGAAGCATGGCATGGCGCCGATCGAGATGATGGAAACCTCTTTCTTCCTTGGCCGCGAAACCATCGTCCCCAACCGCGTGCCGGCCATGAACCTGTGGCGACAGATACTTTTCATGTGGATGTTCCGCAACGCAGGCACGGCAACCGAGTTCTTCAAACTCCCGACCAATCGCGTGGTTGAACTCGGCACCCAGGTCGAACTTTGACTCAACCCGATTCGTGACTCGACTTTTCAGACGCGCAGGGCGCAAGCAGCTGGGATTGAAACCGTAGAAATTCAGCCGCCCTGCCGTTCCAGCCAAAATATCGCCGCAACGAACAGGAATACGACGAATTCAAGCACGCTGATCCAAATAATCATGCGCACGATGCGCCGCTGGCGCGGCGGCATTCCCGGCATGAAGCGACCGGCCCACCAATCATAGCCGGGCAGCCAGCCCCAGCGCTTGCGGTCGAGCAAATGGCGGCGGATGGCGTTGACCCAGGGAATCAGGCTGCGATCCACGTCGGCGACACGCGGATCCTGCGGATCTTCGATGGACGGGTAGCGCTCGGTAACGACGAGGCGGCAGCCTTGGCCATCGCCGCCTTCAACGCCCAGCGTCGTGGCGCGCTTGAGGCCGTCTGCGTAGCTGAGGAGGATGCTGCGGGTTGCCGGTGTCGTCTCGATGCGGACCGCCGTCTCGATGCGCCGCCCGGTCGTCTCGTTTTGCGCTACCAGCCGTATGCCGCCGGGCATGCGCTGCCATGTCTCGATGTCGAGATGAGGATTGAGGCGCAGCAGTCGCTCGATGTCCGAAACGAACTCGAACATGGCGTCGGCATCGATCGGAACCTGGGTCTCGGCGCGGGCGCAATCCTCCCGCGCAGTGTCCGTGCCGGCCCTTGCTGCCGGCTCGTCGCTCACGGATGCGGTGCGATCAGCAGCGGACACTTCAGGCCGCGTACCAGCTTGTCGAGTTCCATGCGCGAGTTCAGGCCCTCCTCGCCCTTCTTCCGCGGCGAACCGATGACGACGAGATCGGCACCGGTTTCACCGGCGATGGCGAGCACGGTTTCGGCCTGGTCACCGTAGCGCATCACGGACTCGTGGGCCAGCCCGCGCTCTTTGCAGCGCAAGGCGACCGCGGCCAGCTCGCGTTTGGCATCGCCTTCGAGCATGCCCTCGAGGTAGTTGCCGAAGGCATCGCGCGTCGACGCGTTGTTGAGCCAGTCATCCCCCTGCATGCCGGCCCAGAGTTTGGGCACGACCAGGCAATGAACGAGGGTGGTGGTTCCCGGCAGGGCAATTTCGTAGGCCAGCGTTTCCGCCGCCAGCGCGCCGGTGGTGCCATGGTGGCATAGCAGCAGTTTCAGTGGTGTTTTCATGCGTGGTAATCCGTGAACGCGGCTCCCGGCGTCAAATTCCGGAAAGAAAAGTCCCGCCCCTCGCTACAGAAATGCGCGCGGGACGGGACTCGCTGCTGTGGGGTGGAACTACTGGCCGACGAACAAGACGATGCCGATGGCGATCAGCAGCGCGAACACCAGCGAGCCGATGTCTTCCCTGCGGTCGCTGACGAAAATCGACAGGCTGGTGCCACGCGCGAACTTTTGCTCAGACATGATTTTTCTCCCTAAACGAATTCTTTGATGAACAGCAGGACCACGATCAGCGATCCGACTGCCTTGACCGTGCCCACCACGCCGCCGATGATCAGCGGCGTGCCGCCGGCCTGCTTCAGCGCCGCCATGGTGATCTGCATGCCGAGGCCGATCAGGCCGATCGAGAACAGCCATGCCAACCAGTCGCGGAAGGCGCCGATGGTCTTCGAGCTGTGATAGGCCACCTTGCCCGCATGCTCGACGGCCTTCTTGGCGTTGGCCTCGAAGCCTTTCATCTTGGCGACTGCCTTGAGCAGTACCTCCTGCTCGCGGGTGGTCACCTTTTTCGCGGCGATCAGGTCGGCCAGGCCCTTGTAGGCATCCTCCGGCGTGGCATGGCGCTGGCCGATGTTGATGGCCTTCTCGGCAAAGTGGTCCTGCAGGGCCTTGGCGCCGGCCGGCTCCTTCAGGCGCGCCAGCTCGGTCTCGATGGCCTTGGTCTCCTTGTCCTTGAGCAGCTTGTCTTCCTTGATCTGCTCGCTGCTGAAGTACTTGCCCTGATAGTGGCCGGCCGGTGTGAAAGCGCCCAGGGTCGACAGCAGGAACAACAGGATGAAACCAAGCACGAACACCGGAAACTTGGCGAACAGCACCTTGCCCAGATCCACCTTCTCGGCGCCGACCTCGTGCTTGACGTACCAGGTGGCGAGCCAGAGCACGACGATGGGCAGGAACAGCACGCGGGTGATGTTGAATATCTCGGCGACCTTCAGCGTCTCGATGCCGTGCGGGTCGAAGGCCAGCGCCGCGCCGGCGACCTGCGCCGAGTTGAGGATGCCGGTGCCGGCCCAGGCGCCGAACTGCACCGGGCCCATGCCGAGCAGGTGTCCGACGGTCGGAAAGAGGAACATGCAGCCGACGCCCCAGACCAGGATCGTGCCGATGGTGTAGGCGATTTCCGCCGCCTTGGCGTTGACCACTGGCGCCGCAGCCACCGCGGCCGAGACGCCGCAGACGCCCACGCCCGAGGCCAGCACCGCCGTCATCGAGTTGCCGGTGTTCATGCGCCGCCCCAAGTACAGCACGACGCCGATCGAACCGAGCACGAAGACGCCGATCATCAGCACCGATATCGCACCGAGTTGCGCCAGTTCGGTCGCGCTGTAAAGTGCGCCGAGCAGGATCACGCCGGTCTTGAGGAAGAAGCGCGCGGTGCGCACTCCGTTCGCCGCCCAGTCCGGAATCTTGAACACGTTGACGATGACGATGCCGATGACGATGCCCAGCACCACGTAGTTCAGGTTGAAGATGCTGGCGAAGTTCCAGCCCAGCGTCGGCTGCGCAGCCTTGCCCCAATTGGCAAAAATGGGGTCGAGGCCCCAGCGCACGATGAAGGCGATCAACAGCATGTAGGCCATGCCGGGGAAGATCGAAATGTAATAGTCGAGGTTGCCTTCCTTGGGCTTCCACACCATGATCAACAGGCCGAGCAGCGCGGCGACGCCGCCGAAGATGTAGCTCATTTTCGACTGAAAGGCCTTGGCCGAGTCGAACTTGGAGTGCGGCATCTTCATTTCGGGCGCCGGCTTGTTCTCCGCCGCAGCCTTGTCCGTGGCCGCGCTCAGGGCCGCATCGAATTTCTCCTTCACTTGCTTGTGATCGGAATAGGCGCTCTTCTGCAGGTACTGCTGCATGCCATCAACGTTGCCGCTGGCATTGAGCCAGCCCCACAAGAGCATGACCACTCCTATGATCAGCAGTGCGGGCGATTTTTTTGTATAGACCATTGCCGTTCCTCCATATGCCGCGGGTTGAGAAGTTAAAAGACCCCAGGGGCGTGCGGGCACGCCCCTGGGGTCTACAGACGCAGGATCAACAGATAATATTCCATGGGCAAGCCGCGGATTTTCTCGCGGCAATCGGAAATCCGGCACTGGCCAGGTGATGGGTGCTTGCTCGAGCGTGCATACGTCCCCTCCACTCTCGGAATATGCGACCCGCGGGAGATGCAGTCGCGCAGCGACGGCACCCCGGCGCTCTTGAGAATTATTGTTGTTCGGCGCCGACGGCTATCTAACTACGAAATTATTAAGCGTCAATCAAATGTTTTGATTCAGCGATCAATTGTTCGCCCCGTCGACGCCGGCGATATGCGAAACGCGTACCACGGTCACCGTGCACGGCGCCTCGGCCGCCACGCGCGAGGACACGCTGCCAAGAACCCGCCGCAAACCGGAGCTGCCGCGCGCGCCGATGATGATGTGGTCGGCGTGGCTGGCGCGGGCGTAATCGATCAGCCGGTTGGCCACGTCGCTGCCCTCCAGCACATGAAAGCGCAGCCGCTCGGGCGACAGGTCGAGTGGCTGTGCCCAGTGGTGAAGTTCCACCAGCCGCTGCATGTGCAGCCCGCGCATGATCTCGGCGCCTTCCTCCTGTTCGGTCAGCAGCGAGGGCTCCAGCACGCTGACGCAGCTCACGCGCCAGTGCCCGTCACCGCCGATGATGCGTCGCGTCGCGTCGCGCAGGGCCTGGAACAGGGCTTCGCAATTGCGGCCGGTATCGACAGCGACCAGAACATGCGGCGCCAGCGCCAGGTGTGCCGTTGGCATCCTGCCGACGGGCGGGGGTGCGGACAGTGCCGCAAGCCAGCGTCGCGCGGCTACCAGCGGCCCCGCGCGTTTGGTGCGTCGGCCGCGCTCCGTCAGCGCCACATGGTCGGGGTGCGTCAGATCGTGCGCCACTTGCGCCGCGGTGGCGTAACGGGCTTCCGTACGCACTTCGAGGCAATGCAGGATGATTTCCTGCAGCCATTCCGGCAGGTCGTGGATGATGCGGCGCGGCGGCAGCGGATCGACGTAGAGGCGACGGCGCAGGCCGCTCATGCCGGTCGGTTCGCCGAAGGGCAGCCGGCCCGTTGCCAGCAGGTAGAGGATCGCCCCGAGGGAGAAGACGTCGCTGCGCGGATCGCCGCGCACGCCGGCAATCTGCTCCGGTGAAATATAGGCGGTCGTGCCCAGCGGCTGTTCGGATTCCGCTTCGGCCAGGTCCGGGAGGTGGCCGTGAAACGCCAGCCCGAAATCGATCAGCGCCGCCTGGCCATCCTCGCGCAGGATCACGTGCGAGGGCTTGAGGTCGTGGTGCACCACTTCCTGACGATGCAGATCGTGCAGCGCGGACGCCAGCGCGGCGCCGAGACGGGCGACCTCGGTCGCTGCCAGCGGCGCGTCGGCAGCGTAGTCGGCGAGCGACGCGCCGCGAATGCGGTCCATGACCAGATACGGCCCAAAGTCGCTCTCGCCGCTGGCGAGCAAGCGGGGCACATGCGGTCCGGCGAGCCGCCCGAGTATCATCTGCTCGACCTCGAAGCCGGCATAGCAGGCAGGGTGGTTGCCGAAGTCGAGCTTCGGGACTTTCAGCAGGCCGCCCTCGCCGCCGGTAGTCGATGCAACCTGGTAAAGCACTGCCATGCCACCTTCGCACAGTCTTTCGAGCACACGGTGAGCGGCGATCTCCGTTCCCGGCTTCAGATGCGCGGCGCTCTCCATTCACTCCCCCATTTGCAGTCGCAGCGCCAGCCGCTCCGGCAGCCCGGCCGCGACGATCTTGCGTGCAGTCGTCATGTGGTCATAGGGCACGCGGAAAAATTTCAGCAGGCGATCTCCCTCATCGTAAAGCGCATAGGCCGCCGCGTTGTTGCCGTCGCGCGGCTGGCCGACGGAACCGGCGATCGCCAGCCAGCGTCGGGGGCCGCCCACGGGAATGGCCACCCCCGGTACCGGGTGAAATCGCCGCACGCCGGTGCTCGCCGCGAAGAACAGCGACGGGTGGTGCACATGTCCGGCGAAGGTCACCGACGCCTGCGCTGCCTCCATGCAGCGTTCGGCCTGCCGGCTGCTGGTGATGTAAGCCCATTTGTCGGGCGCATCGGCACTGGCATGAACGAACAGAAGATCGTCGCGCCGCGCGGTGTATGGCAGGGACGCGAGGAAGTCCCGCTCGCTGCTGCCCAGTTGGGCACGCGTCCAGTAGGTCGCGTCGCGGGCGGTGAAGTTCATGTTCTCGCACAAGCCCCCCAGCGCCGCCTCGTCGTGATTTCCCCGGACCAGCAGCGCCCCTCTGGCGGCATGGTCGGCCAGTAGGTCGAGGCAGGCGACGGGATCGGCGCCGTAACCCACCAGGTCGCCGAGAAAGACATGCATGTCGGCGCCCTCGCGTTCGGCATGGGCCAGGCAGGCGCGCAAGGCTTCGAGGTTGCTGTGGATGTCCGCTAGAACCGCAATCTTCATGAACGAGGCGCCGTCCGGTTTGCCGCAGCTAGAGCCCGGGATGCTAACCCGTCTTGAATCAGGTCAGTTGATTTCCTCGCCACCACAACCGACTTCTTCAAGCTGTCGACCAATCGCGTCGTTGAACTCGCCACCGAGGTCAAGCTTTGACAACGACGGAGACTGCTGCATCGCAGCACAAGCGAGACGATTGCCCGAGTCGTTTTATTCCATTGCTTCATCGATTGCCTAAATAGATTTTTTTCCGTTTACGCCGCGCGATTAGTGTGCAAAACTTGCCCATTCGTTACGCCTATGGCGCTTAAATTCTTATAGCTAACGTGATAGGTTTGCCAAGAATTCAGTCAGACATTCAACGATACGGAGGGGAGCAAAGCAATGGAAATAAACGTCACACGGAGAACTGTACTTCGCGGTGCAGGAAGCGTAGGTATGCTTTCTGCGCTGATCGCGACCGGCGTACTCAAACCCACTGCGGCCTATGCGGCAGAATGGAACAAGGCCGCTTTCGATGCCCACGACACGGCCAGCGCACTCAAGGGAATTGGCGCCGGAACGCCCGCCGACAGCAAGGACCTGATCCTCAAGGTTCCGGACATCGCCGAAAACGGAGCTGTAGTCCCGGTGGACGTCATCAGCAACATCCCCAACACCACCTCGATTTCGATTCTGGTCGACAAGAATCCCTCGCCTCTTTCCGCGAGCTTCGATTTCGCCAACGGCGCGCTGCCGGAGGTTTCGGCACGCCTCAAAATGGGCCAGACCTCCATGGTCAAGGCAGTCGCCAAAGCCGACGGCAAGTTCTATACGGCGCAAAAGGAAGTCAAAGTCACCGTCGGCGGCTGCGGCGGCTGATACAACTCACGAGACAACAAGGAACACACCATGGCAGATCCGATGAAGATTCGCGCCCAATTGAAAGGCGATGTCGCAGAGATTCGCGTCCTGATGGGTCACGCGATGGAAACCGGCCAGCGCAAGGATGCCGCAGGCAAAACCATCCCGCCTCATTTCATCCAGTCCTTGACGGTCGAGGTCGCCGGCAAGAAAGTGGTTGATGGACAGGTCGGTACCTCCGTGTCGCGCAACCCGGTCTTTGGCTTCAAGGTCAAAGGCGCCAAGGCTGGCGACAAGGTTGTCGTCAGTTGGGTCGACAACAAGGGAGACAAGAGGACCGACGAAGCCGCCGTTGCCTGACCCTATCCGTTACCCGCAAAAGCCGGCAGTCAAGACCGGCAGCAAGGACCCTGGAGGAGAAATCATGAAATATCGCATCGCATTTGTGGCAATGCTGGCCCTCGTCATGCAGCCGGCAAGCGCCCAGAACAAACAAGCGACCGCCAAGACAGGCGCCAAGCCGCCTGCCGCAGCCCCGGCCGAACAGAAAGATGCGGCGACGCTCGAGTTCGAAAAATTCCGCACCCAAATGGAACAGGAGGGCAACCCGGCCGAACTGTTCGAAGTAAAGGGCGAGGAATTCTGGAAGGCCAAGCGCGGCCCGAAAAACGTATCGCTCGCCGAGAGCTGCGATCTCGGCCTCGGCATCGGCGTCGTCAAAGGCGCCTATGTGCAGATGCCGCGCTACTTCGCCGATGCCGGCAAGGTGATGGACGCCGAGCGCCGTATCGTCTGGTGCATGGTCGAAAAGCAGGGCTTTAAGTTCAACGATCTGGCCAAGGAGCCCTTCGCCAAGGGAAATTACACGCCGGAGCAGACTTCCTTGGTCACTTATGTCGCCGGACAGTCGAAAGACATGAAAATCGCCGTCCCGCTCAAGGATCCGCACGTCAAGGATGTCTATGAGATCGGCAAGGAGACCGTGGCTTACCGCGCCGGCCCGTATGATTTCTCCTGCAACACATGTCACGGCGCGGACGGCAAGCGTATCCGCATGCAGAACCTGCCGAACATCACCACGGCCAAGGGATCGCTCACTGCCGTCCTGGGTTGGCCCGGCTACCGCATGACCGGCGGCGTGATGCTCACCCCGCAGTGGCGCATGGGCGACTGCTTCCGCCAGCAGCGCTTCCCGCAGCCGAAATACGCCTCCGACACCATCACCGCCCTGCTGACCTACATGACGGCCAATGCCAACGGCCAGATGTACAAAGGTCTGGGCATCAAGCGCTAATCAGGGAGACAACATGAAAACTACCGCACGCCTCTCGTTTCTCGCGGCCGCCATGGTCACCCTGGTCGCCGCCACGCCTGCTGCCCACGCCGACGGCGACCACCGCGCCAGAGCCATCGCCATGATGAAGCAGGATTTCGTCACCAAGGGTCAGGCCACGGCCGACCGTATTTCCGAAGACGGCCTGCAGGCCATCTGCAATCGCACCGGCAACAAGCCGCCTGCCTACATCGCCCAACGCCTCGAAGCCGACCAGTTGGCCGGCGTCAAACTGCCCGCTGACGGCAAGTTGCTGGGCGACTGGAAGTCGGGCGAGAAGATCGCCCAGTCCGGCCGCGGCTTCACCTGGTCCGACAATCCAGGCCTGCCGGTCGGCGGCAACTGCTACAACTGCCATCAGATTGCGCCCAAGGAGACCTCCTTCGGCACGGTCGGTCCCACCTTGTTCCAGTTCGGCAAGCTGCGCGGGAACACGGCGGAAACGCAGAAATATGTCTACAGCAAGATCTACAACGCCAAGTCGTACAACCTCTGTTCCGAGATGCCGCGCTTTGGCCATATCGGCGCCCTCAAGGAACAGCAGATCAAAGATCTGGTAGCGCTGTTGCTCGACCCTGAGTCTCCCGTCAATAAATAGCACGGCGCCACGCCATGCCCGGGCCTGGCCGATGTATTTCGGTCGGGCCGTTTTTTTGCCCCGCATCCGGAGATTGACCGATGTCCTCGATGAACCGCCGCGAATTCCTGCAAATGCTGGCCGCCGCTTCGGTGGCCGGTGCCGCGCTCGACGCCCGCCCGCTGCTCGCGGCGGGAAACGCCGACGCGCTTTACGATGTGCCGAAGTTCGGCAACGTGCATTTCATGCACTTCACCGACTGCCACGCGCAACTGCTGCCGATCTGGTTCCGCGAGCCGAACGTCAATCTCGGCCTAGCCGGAGCTTTCGGCAAAGCGCCGCATCTGGTCGGCGAGAACCTGCTCAAGGCCTTCGGCATCAGGCCCGGCACGCGTGAGGCACATGCCTTTACCTACCTGGATTTCGCCCAGGCGGCCAAGACCTACGGCAAGGTCGGCGGCTTCGCACATCTGGCCACGCTGGCCAAGCGCCTGCGTGCGCAGCGCCCGGGCGCGCTGTTGCTCGATGGCGGCGATACCTGGCAGGGCTCCGCCACCGCCTTGTGGAGCAAGGGGCAGGACATGGTCGATGCCTGCAAGCTGCTCAGCGTGGACATGATGTCGGCGCATTGGGAGTTCACCCTCGGCGACAAGCGCGTCCAGGAAATCGTCGAAAAGGATTTGAAGGGCAAGATCGAGTTTCTTGCCCAGAACGTCAAGACCACCGACTTCGGCGATCCGGTCTTCGCGCCCTACTCGATGCGCGAAATGAACGGCGTGCAAGTCGCGGTGATCGGCCAGGCGTTTCCCTACACGCCGATCGCCAACCCGCGCTACATGATGCCCGACTGGACTTTCGGCATCCAGGACGACAATATGCAGAAGATGGTCGACGAGGTACGGGCCAAGGGTGCGAAGGTCGTCGTTCTGCTCTCGCACAACGGCATGGATGTGGACCTCAAGATGGCCACCCGAGTCACCGGGATCGACGCGATCCTCGGCGGCCACACGCACGACGGCGTGCCGCAGCCGGTTTCGGTAAAGAACGCGGGCGGCCAGACACTGGTCACCAATGCAGGATCCAACGGCAAGTTCCTCGCCGTACTCGACTTCGACGTGCGCGGCGGAAAGGTTCAGGATTTCCGCTACAAGCTGCTGCCGGTCTTCTCCAATCTCCTGCCAGCCGACGCCGAAATGGCCGCCTACATCGACAAGGTACGCGCCCCCTACAAGGAAAAACTGGGCGAAAAACTCGCCGTGTCGGAAGGCCTGCTTTACCGCCGCGGCAACTTCAACGGCAGTTGGGACCAGCTGATTCTCGACGCCATCATGGAAGTGCAAGGAGCCGACATCGGCTTCTCGCCCGGCTTCCGCTGGGGCACGACGATCCTGCCCGGCCAGGCGATCACCTTCGAGCACCTGATGGACCAGACCGCGATAACCTATCCCTACGCCACACTCACCGAGATGAGCGGCGAGCAGATCAAGACCATTCTCGAGGATGTGGGCGACAACCTGTTCAACCCCGACCCCTACTACCAGCAGGGCGGAGACATGGTGCGAGTCGGCGGGCTGCAATACACCTGCGCACCGGACGCAAAGATGGGCAGCCGCATCACCGACATGCGCCTCAATGGCAAGACCCTCGAAGCGGGCAAGAAATACAAGGTTGCCGGCTGGGCGCCAGTGGCCGAAGGCGCGAAGGGCGAACCGGTGTGGGACGTCGTGGCGCGCTACCTGCGCGACAGGAAGACCATCACGCCGCGCAAGCTCAACCAGCCCAAGCTGATCGGCATGAAGGGCAACCCCGGTATCGCGTAACACCCCGTTACAAGCCCGACGGAAGGGATCGTCTAGAATTGTCTCCATGAAAACCTCCTCCCGTCTCGGCCTCGTCTCCTTCGCCCTGATCATCTTCGCTGCCGCGGGTTACGCGACATGGCGTTACTACGGCACAGCGGGCGACGCGCCCAAGTTCAAGTTGGCCAAGGTCGAGTCCGGCCCGCTCACCGCCGCAGTCTCGGCTACGGGTACCCTGAACCCGGTGGTTTCGGTGCAGGTCGGCTCGCAGGTCTCGGGCCAGATCAAGGAAATCCTGGTCGACTTCAACTCGCCGGTGAAATCCGGCCAGATAATTGCGCAACTGGACCCGGAAACCTATCAGCATCGCGTACGCCAGGCGGAAGCGGACCTCGATGCTGCGCGCGCCGGTCAAGGGGTGCAGCAGGCCGAGGTGTCCCGCGCCCGTGCCAATTTGTCCAATGCCCAGCGCGACTACGATCGCAAGAAGACGCTGGTCGAAAAGAACTTCATCTCCCCGGCCGAGCGCGATACGGCGCAGAACACTCTGGATGCCGCCCGCGCTTCGCTGGCTTCGGCCGAAGCGCAGGTGAAGAACGGCGAAGCCGTGGTCCGCCAGCGCGAAGCCCAGCTCGCTGCAGCCCGCGTCGATCTGGAACGCACCACCATCCGGGCGCCGGTGGACGGCATCGTGGTCAAGCGCAGCATCGAACCGGGGCAGACGGTGGCCGCCAGCCTGCAGGCGCCGGAACTGTTCGTCATCGCCAAGAACCTGACCGACATGCAGGTCGAAACCTCGATCGACGAGGCCGACGTGGGTCGCGTCCGTGTCGGGCAGAAAGCCACTTTCACGGTCGACGCCTTCGCCGGCCGCCATTTCGAGGGCGAGGTGCGCCAGGTGCGCAAGGCCGCCACCGTCGTGTCGAACGTCGTCACTTACATCGTGGTGATCTCGGCGGCGAACCCCGATCTCACATTGCTGCCGGGCATGACCGCCAACGTGCGCATCGTCACCGCACAGAAGGACAAGGTTCTCAAGGCACCCAATGCGGCGCTGCGCTTCCGCCCGTCGGGTGCGGCTGACGAGAAGAAGGCGGCGGCCACCGTGTCGCCAGCGCCGACTTCTGCAGCATCAGGTGCCGCTGGCGGCGCCGCGTCGGGAGGCGGCGGCCTGGCTCAGTTGCGCGAGCGCCTGGTCACCGAACTCAAACTCGATGCCGATCAGCAAGGCAAGGTGGATGGTATCTTCGCCGCCATGCGCGACAAGTACAGGGCGGCCCGCGACCTGCCCGAGGCGGAAAAGGCCAAGGCTCAGGAACGCAATCGCGCCGAGATCCGGGAAAAGGTCGCGGCCGTCCTCAATCCTGAACAGAAGAAGCGCTACGACGAACTGGCCAGCGAGTCCCAGGCCGCACGCGCCGGTGGCGGCGGTGGCAGCGGGCGTGTGTGGATTCCCGGCGAGGACGGCAAGCCCAAGGGCGTCGATGTGCGCCTCGGCCTCACGGACGGCAGCATGACCGAGATTGTTTCCGGCGACGTCAAGGAAGGCCAGGAAGTCATCGTCGGGCAAACCACGGCGACGGCAAAGACAGGCATGCCCGGCCCGCGGCTGTTCTAGGAAATCCAGCCGTGAGCGAGCCGCTGATCCGGGTCGAGGGACTGACCAAGGATTACGTCATGGGCAGCAACGTGGTGCCTGCCCTGCGCGGCGTCACGCTCGACATCGCGGCGGGCGAATTTGTAGCTGTCATGGGGCCTTCGGGTTCCGGCAAATCCACCTTTATGAATCTGCTCGGCTGCCTCGATCATCCGAGCGCAGGCAGCTATTGGCTCGGCGGCCAGGAAGTCTCCGCGCTCTCGGGCGACGAACTGGCTGCTGTGCGCAATCGCAAGCTCGGATTCGTCTTCCAGCATTTCAACCTGCTGGCGCGCACCTCGGCGCTGGACAATGTCGCGCTGCCGCTGCTGTACGGCAATGTGCCGGCATCCGAGCGCTACCCGCGAGCCGAGCGGCGCCTGACCCAGATCGGGCTGGCGGACCGCGTCGACCATCACCCGGCGCAGCTCTCGGGTGGCCAGCAGCAGCGCGTCGCGATCGCCCGCGCCCTGGTGAACGATCCGCAACTGGTGCTTGCCGACGAGCCGACCGGCGCACTAGATTCGCGCACCAGCGTCGAGATCATGGCGCTGTTGCAGCAGCTCAACCGCGAGGGCATCACCATCGTACTGGTGACCCACGAGCACGACATCGCCGACTTCGCCCGGCGCATCATTTCCTTCCGCGACGGCAAGGTGGTCGAGGACCGGGCGAATGCGGCCAAAGATGCGGCGGCGGCGTTATGAACTTCACCGCCACCCTCCGCATTGCCCTGCTCGCCCTGCGCATCAACAAGCTGCGCTCGGCGCTGACCATGCTCGGGATCATCATCGGCGTCGCCGCGGTAATTGTCATGATCGCGGTCGGCAATGGCGCCCAGGCTCGTGTCGAAGACCAGATCCGCAGTCTCGGTTCCAACATCATCATGGTGCTCTCCGGCTCGATGACCTCGGGCGGCGCCCGTGGCGGCAGCGGTTCGCAGCCGACCATCACCGAGGACGATGCCTACGCGCTGAACCGCGAGATCGACGAAATCCAGGCTGCCGCACCGTCGCTGCGCGGCAGCGGACAGGTGGTGCTGGGCAACACCAACTGGTCCACGGTCTTCTACGGCACCTCGCCGGAATATCTCCAGGTACGCGACTGGCCGGTGATCGAAGGCCGCGGCTTCGAGCAGGCGGAAATCAACGGCGCCGGCAAGGTGGCCCTGATCGGCCAGACCGTGGCGCTGAACCTGTTCGGCGAGACCAACCCGGTGGACCAGGTGGTGCGCATCAACAAGGTGCCGCTGACGATCATCGGCGTGCTCGACCGCAAGGGCCAGAACATGATGGGCCAGGATCAGGACGACATCGTCCTGATGCCGATCAGCACGGCCCGCAAACGCGTACTCGGCTCCAGCCGTTTTGCCGCCGGCCGCAACGTGGGCTCGATCATGGTCAAGGTCAAGGACGGCGCCGACATGGCCGCCGCCGAAGCCCGCATGCGCGAGTTGCTGCGCCAGCGCCATCGCCTGCAGAACGGGCAGGACGACGACTTTTATGTGCGCAACCTGTCCGAGATTCTCCAGGCCCAGGAAGCCTCGTCGAAGGTAATGTCGCTGCTGCTGGCCGCCGTCGCTTCGGTCTCGCTGCTGGTGGGCGGCATCGGCATCATGAACATCATGCTGGTCTCGGTGACCGAGCGCACGCGCGAGATCGGGCTGCGCATGGCCGTCGGTGCCCGCGCGCGGGACATCCTGACCCAGTTCCTGGTCGAAGCCGTCACGCTGTCGCTGATCGGCGGCGCCATCGGCATCGTGCTCGGTGTTGGCGGCGCCATGGCGATCGCCGAACTTGCCAACTGGCGCACCGAACTCTCCGGCAGCTCGATCGTGCTTGCCGCAGGCTTTGCCGGTGCGATCGGGATCTTTTTCGGCTATTACCCGGCAAGGAAAGCCTCGCGCCTGCTGCCCATCGAAGCGCTGCGCTACGAATAGCGCGGCGCCGCATCGATCCAATGGTCTGAGCATGAGGATCATGGATAATGCATGCTTTCCATCGCGAAAACGGTCATGGCTGAAGAAGTCGAACTCAAACTCGCGCTCGCAGCAGGCCATCAGTCACGTTTCCTGCGCCACCCGCTGCTGAAACAGGCGGTCGTGCGTCATGTCGAGAACCTCGACAACATCTATTACGACACGGCCGATCTCTCCCTGCGTCGCCGCGGCATCGCGCTGCGTCTGCGCCGCAAGGGGCACGACTGGCTGCAAACCGTCAAGCTCGCGGGCAGTTCGAGCGCCGGCCTGAGCAGCCGGCCCGAGTGGGAAACGCCCTACACCGGACACTTCGATTTCTCAGGCGTTGACCTAGAGTCGGTGCGCGACTGGCTGCAGCGGCCGAAGCTGCTGGCTCGCATCATCCCCATCTGCGAAACCCGCTTTCGCCGCATCACCTGGAAAATGCCCGCGGCACGCGGCGCCGTCATGCTGACCCTCGACCGGGGCTGGATCATCGCCAATGGTCGCCGCGAAGCCATTTCCGAAGTGGAGCTGGAGCTTGCCGGCGCCCCGGTGCACGCGATCTTCGAAATC
>JBAZOF010000034.1:0-16643 GCA_041648855.1 Sulfuritalea sp.
GGTGGCTACGATTATTTGCACGGGCTGACGCAGCCCGTGGTTTGCCATTGAGCAAGGCGTCGTTGGATTTCCATCGAGGTTTTCTTTTCAGGTGGTCGAGTGGGTAAAGCAGCGCAGGCGGAAATACGCGCACTTTGGATGTGGCCGGCGGCACGGTGCCGAACTGCCGCATCACTTATCAGGAAGCGACGCTCAGTGGCACAGTCATTGTTGCGCCGGTGATTTCAGTAGTAACCTCGGCCTGCTAGAGTTAAGATATATACGAAGGTACCAGGTAGTATTTGGATGACAAGAGAGAGATAGCTATGAACGAAAAAGGTTTTACGCTGATTGAATTGGTGGTCGTGATTGTTATCCTCGGCATTCTTGCCGCGACGGCCTTGCCGAAATTCATCGATCTGTCGAGTGACGCCAGAACCGCAGCGATTCAGGGCGCAGCGGGCGGTCTCACCAGCTACGCTGCCATCAATGCGGGCGCTGTCATGGTGCGTGGCACTGCTGGCGCGGGTGTCGTCAGGGTGAGTGCGGCGAGTGCGGCCAGTGCCTTGACGTCGAGCCTGGCGGGATGGAATTCGACGAAATACGTAATTTCGAGTCAGGGAAGTTGTGCCGGCAGCACTCTCGGCGCCGTGGTGAGCGCCACGCTCACATTCTCTGGCGGCGTGGCGGCGACCAATTCCGCGGTGGCTACGATTATTTGCACGGGCTGACGCAGCCCGTGGTTTGCCATTGAGCAAGGCGTCGTTGGATTTCCATCGAGGTTTTCTTTTCAGGTGGTCGAGTGGGTAAAGCAGCGCAGGCGGCAGACGAGTTGCTGGCCGCCTTCTTCCGTTCTGTGCCGTCCCAGAAAAAGCAGCGGATGAGCGACGAGGAGTGGACCAGGTCGCTCAATAAATTTCACCAGGAAGCAAAGGCAATCCGTCAACGCCTGTCGCTTGGTGTGCTGGCGCGCGCCCGATCTGCATTCATCTTGCAGCAGAGCTTGCTTCAGGAAGGATTTCCAGCCGACGTGGTGCGTAAATTGGTGTTTGCGCTGGTTCTGAACGCCTTTTCCGGAAAGGAATGAGATTCTTTCGGGAATGGTTGGGGCGTTGCTCCCAGCTGTGGTTGGAAGGGTTTAACAAGCGCCACGGCCTGGCAGTTCAAGTGCCTGCCGCAAACCAGGAAGGTATCTGGCAAAGGGCTGGCCGGAACGGAGAGCAGGTGCTGCTTCATGTCGGTTGCGGCTATGCGACGATCGAGCAGATTCCGCTTTCGGGCTTTCATTCACCGGCCAGGCGCTGGCGTGAGGTCCGGTTGGATGCGGACGAACGGGTGGCACCGGACATCGTCGGCACCATGACCGAAATGAGCGCGGTACCGGATGGCGTCGTCGACGCCATCTTCACATCCCATGGCGTTGAACATCTGTACTGGCATGATGTGCCGCGGGCGCTGGCGGAGTTTCGTCGCGTGCTGGCCGACGATGGCTTTGTCATAGTCAGTTGCCCGGATGTGCAATCCGCCGCCCAAATGATTGCCGAGGACCGCATGTTCGAAACGGCCTATGTTTCGCAGGCCGGACCGATTACCCCCTTCGACATCCTTTACAGCTATCGACCGTTTGTCGAGGCGAATCCGGAATGGATGTCTCATCATTGCGGCTTTACTCTTACAACCCTGAGAGATGTTCTGCTTCAGGCCGGGTTCAAGTCGATCTACGGATTCAGGGTACTGAATGAATTCAATCTTTGGGTATTGGCGAGTAAATCCAATCGCACGGCCGACGAGCTGGTGCTCCTGGCAAACGAATATCTCCCGCCCGCGGGTTGAATCGAAATGGTGACCGGCCATCTGATGCGCTGGGTTGCGGGCTGGCTGGACAAGCGCGGACTTGGGGGTGTCGCCGACGTATTCGATATTCCGTTTGCCAGGAGCGGCGACCTCGAAGCGATGCATGCGGTGGCTCGCCGCGCACTATCCCGAGGGGATGCCGGCAAGGCAATTGACCACCTGAAACTGGCCGTTACCGCCAAGCCGGGGGATGCCGGCCTGTGGTGCAGTCTCGGCGCGGCATATCGTCATGCCGATCGCTTCGATGACGCTTGGGACGCCTATCAGCGAGCAGTCGCAATCAAGCCGGATTATCCGCAGGCGCTGACCAATCTGGGTGAATGGTGCATTGCCAAGAGACGGTACGAGGACGCGCTCGGATGGTTCGACAAGGCGCTGGCGAGCGCGCCGGCTTTTTTTGAGGCCAGGCTGAACAAGATTGCTGCGCTGTTCGAACTGGGGCGTTTCGAGAGTGCACGCCAGGTCGCAGACGATCTGGTAGCCGAGTATCCACAAAGTCCCGAAGCGCATCTGAACCTCGGCAACGTTCTCATTCATTCGGGCAGGGCAAAGCAGGGGATCAAGGCGTACCGGAAGGCGCTTGAGCTGCGGCCGGGTTATGTCGAAGCGCACTTCAATCTGGCGACCCTGCTGGGTTCGCCCGAGGAATTGGCAAATGCCATCGGCTATCTCGAAAACCAGATCAAGGAACGAGGCGAAGCGGTCCAGTACCTGGGCTTTCTCGCCGCAGCGTACTTTGCCGATAAACAAGTGGCCAAAGCCGAGAAGGTTTGCCAGCGAACGCTCGAGCGTCAGCCGGACAACATCATCGCGCTGGTAACGCTTGGCTCCTGCCTGAGTTCAAGCGGCAACTCGGCAGCGGCTCTGCCTTTGTATGAAAGGATTATTCAGGTCGACGAGAATCAACCGGCCCTGCACTCCAACATCCTGTTCGAGTGCAACTATCTTCCACAATTTGGACGGGAGGCAGTCTTTCAGCGCCATCTGGAATGGGCTCGCCGTTTTGAAGCGCCGCGACTTGCTCCGGACGATTTCCACGGAAGAAATCACGATCCGCGGCGCAAACTGCGCGTGGGCTACGTGTCAGGCGATTTCATGGCCCATCCGGTGGGTTTCCTGTTGCGCGACATCCTTCGCCATCACGATGCAAGCCAGTTCGAAATCCACTGCTTTTCGATGGTCATACGCGAGTCGAACGTTCTGCCCGAACTGCGGGAGGCGGCCGACAAATGGGAAGACATCTTCTTCCTTACGGATGAAGAGGCCGTCGAGCTTATCCGCAAGGCGGAGATCGATATCCTGGTCGACCTGTCAGGCCATACCGCCTACCATCGCCTGCTGGTTTTCGCACAACGGCCTGCGCCCGTTCAGGTAGAGTGGATCGGTTACTTCCATTCCACCGGGATGACCTCGATCGACTACTTTGTCACCGACCCATACACGACGCCGCCGGATGGAGGCCAGCTCTTCTCCGAAACCCCCGTTTGCCTGCCGCATACGCGGTTCTGTTTCAGTCCGCCCGCCTATAGTCCGCAGGTGGCGGCCCCGCCATGCAAGGAGTCCGGGTACATAACTTTCGGCTCCTTCAATCGCCTTTCCAAGCTGACGGACGAAATCGTTTCCGCGTGGGCCCGCATTCTCATTTCCGTTCCTGAAAGCCGGCTTGTCATCAAGTCCGGCTTCTTGTCGGAACAGTCGGTCACGGATCGGGTGGTTGAACGCTTTGAAGCTTGCGGTGTCGAGAAGGATCGCCTGGATTTGCGCGACAGGTCCTCGCATGGGGAGATGTTGGCCCAGTACGGCGAACTCGACATCGCGCTTGACACCTTTCCCTTCAACGGTGGCATGACCACGCTCGACGCGCTGTGGATGGGCGTCCCGGTTGTAACGGTCGCAGGAGATACGGTTGTGTCGCGGCAGACCATCTCGGCACTGGCCAACATTGGCCTGGCGGACGAATTGGCTTTCCCAAATGTCGATGCCTATATCGAGGGGGCTGTCGCCCTGGCAAACAATCCATTGCGCCTTGCCGAGTTGCGCAAGGAGATCAGGCCACGCATGGCGGCCAGCCCGCTGTGCCAGCCAGAGAAATTTGCCCGTGATCTGGAGGCGCTGTATCGTCGCATGTGGCAGGCGTATTGCCGGGGCGAGAAGCTGCCGAGCGCCATCACATGAGGATCTTGGCCATTCATCGAGAGGCAGGCCAGGAGCACCGTCTCTCCCCGATGGCTCCCGGCGGGAATTGAACCTGCCAAATGCACGCTATTCCCCCTTGAACTCGTTTCTTGTCCCGGTTTCCCTGCCTAGTATAGTCGGCAACAAAATGGGTCTCGGTGCGTCTAGTGCCAAAATTTCTCAAACTCGGAACTGAACCAGGCTGGCTATCCGTCGTGATGCGGGAGGGGCGTGTCGACTTCATCCACGTGCGTCGCGAGTCCGGCGGCAAGCCCCGCGTGCTGCTGGCCGACTCGGTCGAGAAAGGCGTCGACGAGACGGATACCCTGAACGCCCTCAGGAAGCCGATGCGACTCGACCGCTACCGGTGCACCACGCTGCTTGCCCACGGCAAATATCAGTTGATCCAGACCGATGCCGTCGCAGGGACACCCGAGGAAGCGCGTGATACGGTGCGCTGGAAACTCAAGGATCAAGTCGAATTCCCGGTCGATACCGCCGCGATCGATTTGCTGCCGATCCCGAATCCCGCACAACGTGCGTCGCAATCGTCGCGTGGCGGTGACGCCGATGGTATGGATTTGCTGCCGATGCCATCCCCATCCGATGGCCGCACGCCTCAGGTGTTTGCCGCCTTGTCGCCCGAATCGAGTGTGGCGCCTTTGGTACAAGCGTTTCAGGCGGCGAAAGTGCCGCTGGCGGCAATCGATCTGCCCGAACTCTCGCAACGCAACCTGGCGGCCTTGTTCGAGGAAGACGGGCGCGGCTTGGCGACCCTGATTTTCGACGACGACGAAGGCCTGCTTACCTTTACCGCGAACGGTGAATTGCTGGTCGTGCGCCATGTCGAAATTCCGGCGCGCCAGTTGACGGCGGCTGACGCCGGGCGGCGCGACATGTTGTTCGAGCGGATTGCGCTGGATGTGCAGCGCTCGCTGGACAATTTCGATCGCATCTACAGCGCCATTCCGCTGACCCACCTGCTGGTGGCGCCGATCCCCGGTGTCGATGGCTTTCTTGACTACCTGCGCACCAACCTGACGGTTTCCGTCATTCCGTTGGATGTGTCGGGTGTACTTGATCTCGGCGCCGTGCCGGCCTTGCTCGATCCCTTGCGGCAGTTTCAATGCCTGCGCGCAATTGGGGCGGCGCTGCGCGACGAACCGGTGGCGGCATGAGCGCGCAGATCAATCTCTATCATCCGCGATTTCTCAAGCAGCACGACCCGCTCACGTTGAAAAACGTGGCGCTGGCCGCTGTGGTGCTCTATACCTTGCTGGCGGCTCTCGGCGGGTGGGCCTGGCAGCAGGCGGCGAGCCGCAATGATGCTGCAACCGCCGCCGAGGCGCAACTCCAGGCGGCAAAGCAGCAAGTGGAAGCAGCCACCAAGGCCGCTGCGGACCGCAAGCCCAATCTGCAACTGATTGCCGAAGCCGAGGACGCTGAGGGCAGGGTGCGCCGTCGCGGTGAGATCGCGCGCCTGCTGGAAAGCGGCGCCATTGGCAGCAGCGGAGGCTTCGCCGAGTACATGCGCGGTTTTGCTCGTCAGACTCCGCAAGGCCTGTGGCTGACCGGCTTCACCATCGGCTCCGGCGGCAACGACATGGAAATCCGCGGCAGCATGATGAATTCCGCGGCGCTGCCCGATTACATCCGCCGCCTCGGCACCGAGAAAGCCTTTCAAGGCCGCACTTTTGCAGCCTTGACCATGAATCGCGCCACTGCGCCCGAGGCTGTTCGTCCCGTTGCGCAGGGCGCCGCCGTAGTGCCAGCGCCGACTTCTGGCCCGCATCCGATCGATTTCGTCTTGATGCCCAAGCTGGTCGAGACGAAAGAGGCCAGGCAATGAGCGCGCTGTCTGCTCAATGGGCGCAGTGGGCGGCAAAGTTCGCCGCGATTTCGCGTCGCGAACGTGCGATCGTCGCCGGCGCGGTCGTGTTCGGCGGTGGCCTGCTGATATTCAATTTTGCGGTCGATCCCTTCCTGCTCAAGGCGCGCAGTGCAAGCCGGGCAGAACTTGCAATGCGCACCGAACTCGCTCAGCAGCAACTGCAGGTGGCCATGCTCACGATGCAAAATGCGGATCCTGATGCCCCCGCCCGTCGTCGCGTGACGCAGGCGAAGCAGGGCTTGGCCGCCGTCAACGAGCGTCTCGGCAGTTTTGAGGCGGGCATGGTGCCGCCGGCGCGGATGCAGGCGTTTCTCGAAGGACTGCTGGCAGGAAACCGGGCGATTGAATTGCTCGGGCTCAAGACATTGCCGGTGACGCTGGTAGGCGCCCAGGGCGCAGTGCAAAAAAATGAAGCGGCTGCTGGCGCCGGCGCTCAGAGTGCGAACGCCGCGGGCAAGGACAAGGTCGATGCAGCGGGGGCGGCGCCTGTCCCGGGCGATGGCATCTACCAGCACGGAATCGAGATCAGGCTGGCGGGCAGTTACAATGACCTCCTGAAATACTTGACCGAACTGGAGCGCATGCCGCAGCGCGTAATGTGGAACAGCGTCAGTCTCACGGTGGAAAAATATCCGCGCAACGTCATGGTGCTGCGCGTGTATACCCTGAGCCTTGACCGGAACTGGTTGATTGTATGATGCGCGGCAGACTGCTTTCTGTCTTGTTGGCCGGTTCTGTCGTGGCAGTAGCGTTTGCCCAGGTGCCGGACCCGACACGTCCGCCCGATGCCCTATTGGCCCCGGCGGCAGAGGGTGGTGTCGTGGTGCCGCTGGAGAGCGGCGTGCAGACGGTGATTTTGCGCAGAGACGGAAAGTCGGCAGCAGTGATCAATGGCCAGTATGTTGTAGTCGGCGACAAGGTCGGTGACAAGCGGGTACTGAAGATCAGCGAAAGCGAAGTGGTGTTGGAGGGGGAGGGTGGGCGCGAAGTCATCAAGGCGACGCCCGCCATCGAAAAAGTGCCGGCCAAGAGAACGGCTGCCATCAAGCGGCGCACGAGGGGAACCACGGACAAATGAGACACCCAATACATGCGCGCTGGATGCTGCTGCTGCTCACCGGCGCCTTGACCGGCTGTGCCGCGCCGCAGCGCGCCGGTAACGAGGTGCTGGGTCAGATCAACGATGTTCTGCTGAAATCGGCCACGGAACGCAAGGCGCATGCTGCGGAAGTCGCCGACATGTCGCTCATGCCGCCGCTGGCGCCGCAGACCGCGGTCGATGCGCCCGCAGCCGAACCGCGCTTCGATCTCTCGGTGGTCAATGCACCGGCCACGCAGGTCTTCATGGCCCTGGTGTCGGGCACCCGCTACAGCATGCTGCTGCCCCCCGATGTCAGCGGCAGCCTCACGGTGAATCTCAAGGATGTGACCGTGATGGAAGCCCTGGATACCATTCGCGAGCTTTACGGCTACGAGTATCGTGTTCAGGGCAAGCGCATTTTCATCGAACCCAACACGATGAAGTCCCGCGTATTCCAGATCAACTATCTCGCAAGTCGGCGCCAGGGCAGCAGCGACCTGCGGGTGACGGGCAGCTCGATGACCGCCAGCGGCGGTGGCACGACCGGCAGCGCAGCGACTGCCACGCCGACCGCCGCCCAGGCTGCACCGGGCGGTACGGGTACACCCACAACCGGGCGCGGCAACGACACCAGTCGCGTCAGCATGACCACCGACAGCGATTTCTGGGGCGATCTGAATCGCGCCTTGACGAGCATCGTGGGCGCTACCGAAGGGCGTAGCGTCGTCGTCAATCCTTCGTCTGGAGTGGTGCTGGTGCGGGCGCTGCCGAATGAACTGCGCAACGTCGAGAAATACCTCAAGGCCACCCAACTGATAGCCGAGCGACAGGTCATGCTGGAGGCCAAGATCATTGACGTGACGCTGTCGGAGGACTTCCAGTCGGGTGTGAACTGGGGTGCTTTCAAGACTCGCGGAAATAGTCATGGGGCTATCGGCACCGTCGCCCCTGGCACTACCTTGAACACCTCGGTAAGTGGCGCTGCCGGCGGTGGTGCCGCCGCATTGGGGAATGCGCAGTTGGGAATTCTGCCCGGCGAGGCCGGGGCAATTGCCGCATCGTTGCTGGGCAAGGGCTTCATCGGCCTCGCCTTCCAGACCTCCAATTTCGCTGCACTGCTGAATTTCCTCGAAACCCAGGGCAATGTCTCGGTGCTGTCTTCGCCGCGCATCGCCACGCTGAACAATCAGAAGGCGGTGCTCAAGGTCGGCACCGACGAGTTGTTCGTGACCAATGTCACGTCGTCCACCACGACCACGACGACAGGTTCGGTCTCGTCGCCGAGCGTGACCCTGCAGCCTTATTTTTCGGGAATTTCGCTCGATGTCACACCGCAGATCGACGATGACGGCAACATCATTTTGCATGTGCATCCCGCGGTCAGCACCGTCGTTGAAAGGGAGAAGACCATCAATCTCGGTTCGCTCGGCACCTATGTCTTGCCCCTGGCATCGAGCAGCATCAATGAAACCGACAGCATCGTTCGCGTTCAGGACGGCAACATAGTTGCCATCGGCGGCCTGATGCGCCAGGAGCAATCCTCCGACCGCTCGCAGCTGCCCGGCGCCACGGGCATCGTTGCCAACGCACTGGGCCAGCGATCTGCCGCCTTGCGCAAGCGCGAACTGGTCATTCTGCTCAAGCCCACCCTGATCGAGAACGACCGGGCCTGGGCGCAGGACATCAAGGACGTTCAGGAGCGCGTGAGGGCGTTTCCGTCCGGCCGGCCCGGGCAATAGCCCCTAGCGGCACGCGATGTACCTCAATCACTTCGGACTGCAGGAGTTTCCGTTCGGCATCACGCCGGACACCAGTTTCATCTATTCTGCCGACGCGCACCAGGAAGCCCTCAATACACTGCTGATCGGCCTCAATACGGGCGAAGGCTTCATCAAGATCACGGGCGAAGTCGGTACCGGCAAGACCTTGCTGTGCCGCCGCTTTCTGGCGACTCTGACCGAAGACCAGGTGGTCGCCTACCTGCCGAATCCGATGCTGGAGCCGCGCATCCTGCTTATCGCGATCGCCGAGGAGCTCGGTCTCGCGCTTCATGGTCTCGACTACCAGTTTCATTTGCTGAAGCAATTCAATGAGCATCTGCTCGACATGGCGGCACAAGGCAAGCGGGTCGTGATCTGCATCGACGAGGCGCAGTCGATGCCGCTGGAAAGCCTGGAGGCGCTACGCCTGTTGTCCAACCTGGAAACGGAGAAGCGCAAGCTGCTGCAAGTGGTGATGTTCGGCCAGCCCGAGCTCGACCAGAAGCTCTCCAATCCTGCAGTGCGCCAGTTGCGCCAGCGGATTGTGTTTCATTACCGGATGCCTGGCCTGAGGCAGCAGGAAGCAGCGCATTACCTTGCCCATCGCCTGAGAGTGGCCGGTCATCGCGACGGCGACGTGTTCCCGCCCGCCAGCGCAAGGCTGCTGTACAAGCTGTCCAGCGGCACCCCGCGGCTGGTCAACGTGCTGGCACACAAGTCCATGCTGCTTGCCTATGGCGAGGGCAAGACCCGAGTGAGTCGCGCACACGTTGCCCTGGCGGGTCGCGACACCGAAGGTTTGCCTGCGCTGCACTGGTGGCAATGGTGGTGATCGCCCCTCCGTCGGGCCGCCCCAGGGAGGCGCAGCCGTCGTATGGAGCCGCGCAGCGGCGCGCCACCGTACACCGTAGCCGGCGGACACTGCAGTGTCCGCCGTGGAATTGGGTGAAGGTAGTCCGATGAGCCTGGTCAACAAGATGCTGCGCGACCTCGATGCGCGCCGCGCCGGCGACAGCGAGCGTGCGACCTTCCCGGCGGCCGTCACGCCGCTGGCCGCGCATCAGGAACCGCGCCGGGGCGTGCCGCGGCTGTGGCTCGGCATGGTCCTGGTTGCCGCGGGTCTGGGTGCCGCAGCGTGGTACGGGGCGCAGCAAATGCCGGCGACGCCTTCCGTGGCGGGAACGCCGCCCGCACCGCCGGTCCCGGTCCCGGCGCCGGCTTCATCCGTGACTCCATCGGTGACCAGTGCCGCGGAACCGGCGCGCGCGGCCGCCGTGGCCTTGCCTTCCTTGCGGCTGGCCGATGAGTTGTCGGTAGTGCCTGCGCCTCTTCCCGCGCCACAACGTAAGGCGGTGGCTCCGGCGCCGAAGGCCCCGGAGCGGTTAACCGATCCCGTCCCGCCCCGGCCGCCGGTAGTTGCTTTGCCGAAGGTGCCGACGGTGCCGACGGTCCCGGCCGAGGGCCGCGTCGAGAAGCAGGTGCGCCTGCCGTCTGCGGCTGAACGTGCCGAGAGCGAATACCGTCGCGGTGTCCTGGCGCAGCGTCAGGGCAGGATCGACGATGCGGCTGGCAGCTATTTGGCCGCGCTGGAGCAGCAGCCCGAGCACGCCGCGGCGCGCCAGACGCTGGCGGCGCTGCTGATCGAAACAAAGCGTTTCGACGAAGCGGAAGAGCTCCTGCGCAAGGGTACGGAACTGGCGCCGGTGCGTTTGGCATCGACCCTGGCACTGGCGCGTTTGAAGGTCGAACGCAACGGCGCGCAGGCCGCACTGGAACTGCTGCTGAAAAATTCGGCGGCGGGCGAAAGCAGCCCCGAGTATCAGGGATTTGCCGGTGCGCTGCTCAATCGTGCCGGCCGCGCCGCCGAGGCGGTGGAGCGCTATCAGGCGGCGACGCGCCTGGCCCCCAACGAAGGCCGCTGGTGGGCGGGCTTGGGTATTGCTCTCGATGCCGCGGGGAAGAGTGCGGAAGCGCGCGAGGCCTATCAGAAGGCGCGCTCTCTGCCCGGCTTGCCGGCCGACCTGGCGCATCACGTGGAACAGCGCTTGCGCTGAGGTCCTTTCCCGGCGTGGCCGGGAGCTTCGCCGCTTAGAGTACTTGCTGTTCCGCCGCTACCAGCTTGCTTTGCGCCCAGGTGCGCAAATGGCTCAGCGGGCCGGTGAGATTGGCCCAGGTATCGAGCATTGCCCGCTTGTGTTTGGTGCGGTAGTTTTTCTCGGCACGGGCATAGTTCTGGATCTGTTCCTCGATCAACTCGCGCGCACGGTCCGCGGCGCGCGTCTGCACCAGGCGCAAGGCGTCGCGTGCCGCATAGTCCTCGGCGATCGAGTAGGGCAGCGTGATCGAGGTCGCCAGGCGCGAAATCTCGCGCAGCGTGTCGGCGCGTTCGATGGAGGAAATCTGCGTCTCGCAGCGCAGGGCGAAACGCCGTGACTCCATGCGCAGCAGGTTCTTGTCGACCGGATCGCGAAGCGCCATGAATATTTATCTGGAATTGAGAACAAGAAACCGGATTGTACAGCGGCGATCAGCTCTTTAGCGCCCGCGCCAGCACCAGGTTCTCCACGCGTGCGGCGCCATGTGCCTTGAGTGTTCGCGCCAGTTCGTCGAGCGTTGCCCCGGTGGTCATCACGTCGTCGACCAGCAGCACGGTCTTGCCCGTCAGGTCGATTTCGCTTTCAAAGGCGTGGCGGATGTTTTTCGCCCGCTCCTTCCAGGGCAAACCGGCTTGCGGCGCGGTTTCGTGGCGGTGCAAGCCGGTGAGTTCGAGCGCTACGCCGAGCGCGCGGGACAGGGGGCGCGCGATCTCCACCGCCTGGTTGAAGCCACGCTGCGCAAGGCGTGCCTGGGAAAGGGGAACGGGCAGGATCAGATCCGGCCTGTGCGGCAGGGCGGTCTGTGCCAGGACCTTGCCGAGAAAGTCGGCGCTGGCGAGACGGTGAGCGTACTTCAGCGCCTGGATCAGACTGTCGATCGGAAACTCGTAGCGGAAGACGGCCTGCGTGGCATCGAAATGCGGCGCGTGCGCGAGACAGGCGCCGCAAGTATTCGCGTCCGGCGTCGGCAGGGCGCAGACCGGGCAGCGCTCCGCGGTCAAACGCGGCAGGCCGGAACTGCACGCGTCGCACAGCAGGCTCTCGCCGCTGGGCGCGGCACAGAGGAAGCAGTCCTGCGGCAACAGGGCGGCTGCGCACCGGTGTGCCGCAGCGGCCAACCCGCCCGCCAGATTCGTGGCTGCACTCGCTGCAATTGACAAGCCCGGTTCCTTCCACCAAGATTCGCGCCTTCCCGCATTCTAGCGAGTCCCCTGCGATGACTGCCACAGCTGCTGCGCAAACCGTTTCGCCCGCCCATGTTCCGGTTGTCCGCTGGACCACCGATGCCCTCGTCGGGCTGTTCGACCTGCCCTTCAACGATTTGCTGTTTCGTGCGCAGCAAGTGCATCGGCAGCATCACGAGGCCAACGCCGTCCAACTATCGACCTTGCTGTCGATCAAGACCGGCGGCTGCTCGGAAGATTGCGGCTATTGCTCGCAATCGGCGCATCACGGCGAAGCGCAGCGCGAAGCCCTGCTCGAAGTCGACGATGTCGTCGCCGCTGCGCAGGCCGCCAAGGAAAAGGGCGCCACGCGCTTTTGCATGGGCGCCGCCTGGCGCGGGCCGAAGGACAAGGATCTGGACCGCGTCACCGACATGATCGGCGCGGTCAAGGCGCTCGGGCTGGAAACCTGCGTAACGCTCGGCATGCTCAAGGACGGCCAGGCCGAGCGTCTGAAATCCGCCGGGCTCGACTATTACAACCACAACCTCGATACCGCGCCGGAGTTCTACGGCCAGGTCATCAAGACGCATGCCCAGAGCGAACGCTTCGATACCATCGACAAGGTGCGCGAAGCCGGCATCAAGGTCTGCTGCGGCGGCATCGTCGGCATGGGCGAAACGCGCCGCCAGCGCGCCTCCTTGCTGGCCGAACTGGCCAACATGAATCCGCCGCCCGAATCCGTGCCGATCAACGAACTGGTGCCGATGCCCGGCACGCCGCTGGAAAACGCGCCGCCGCTCGATCCCTTCGAGTTCGTGCGCACCATTGCCGTGGCACGCATCAGCATGCCCGGCTCGATGGTCAGGCTGTCGGCCGGCCGCCAGGAGATGAACGACGAGTTGCAGGCGCTGTGCTTCCTCGCCGGCGCCAATTCGATCTTCTACGGCGACAAGCTGCTGACGGCCGGCAACCCCGAAGCCGATCGCGACGAAGCCTTGTTCGCCCGGCTGGGACTCACCGCCGCCTGAACCGCATCGTGCGCAGCGACTTCGCCGGCGCTGCCGAATCCTACGACTCAGCCGCGGTCCTTGCCCGCGAAGTGGGCGCTCGCATGGCGGCGCGGCTCGATCTGGTCAAGATCACCCCCCAGCGTGTTGCCGACGTCGGGTGTGCCACTGGCGACGGCATCCGCGTACTGCAGCAGCGCTACGTCAAGGCGCTGCCACTCGCCATCGACTATGCGCTGCCCATGCTGCACGCCGTGCGCAAGAGCGCTTCGCGCTGGCAGCGGCTGACCGGGCGCGGGCCGCGCCCAATCAATGGCGATGCGCGCGCCTTGCCGCTGGCCGCCAATTCGCTGGGATTGGTCTGGTCCAATCTGATGTTGCACTGGCTGGGCGATCCGTTGCCTGCCCTGCGTGAATTGCATCGCGTGCTGGAGGTCGGCGGCCTGCTGACTTTCGCCACGCTCGGGCCCGACACGCTGAAGGAGTTGCGCGCGGCAGCCGCGGAAGTCGGCGCTGGCGATACGGTGAGGCGCTTTCTCGACATGCATGATCTGGGCGACATGCTGGTCGCCGCCGGCTTCGGCGATCCGGTGATGGACATGGAACTCATCACGCTGACCTATCCGACACCGCGTGCCTTCCTCGCCGACCAGCGCCATCTGGGCGTGCGCGACGCATTGCTGGGCCGCCAGGGCTGGCGCGATTGGCGCCGATTGTTCGGCGCCTGGCCGCAGGATGTCGACGGGCGGCTGCCGGCCAGTTTTGAAATCGTCTATGGCCACGCCTGGAAGCCGGAGCCGCGGCAGATCGCCGACGGGCGCGCCGTGGTGAAGTTCCATTCGCGATGAAGCGGGCCAGACAGCGGCTGCTGCGTCCGCTCAAGCCGCGCAATCTTGCGGCGATCGACCCGCTGCTGAAAAAGGGCGGTGCCCACCAGCGCAAGGACAAGCGCGCCAGCCGGGCGCGACAGAAAGCTGCCTTGCGGCGCAGCACTGACGAGACCTGATTCGCGCCGCGTTTTGGCGGACGCAAGACCGCCGGCGGGGGAGAACCTCCCCTCCCGGCGGTCTTTCATTTTTCGACTGTGGAAATCCACAGATTGCGTATTGTGAAGTGACATTTTACAATGCGGAACATCGGCGGTGTGCCGATTCAATAACTAGGTCTATGCTGCGTAAAAAGAGGTCTGCCGGCATCGCGTCGCGCGGGCACTGATACAAACTCAACAGGAGGAGCACATGTCCGCTGCGAACGATTTTCCCGTCGCGCCCCAAGCCGCGCCATCCGACGTCGATCCGCAGGAAACCCGCGAATGGCTTGAGGCGCTGCAAGCCGTCATCGCCAATGAGGGACCGGAACGCGCGCACTTTCTTCTCGAGCAATTGATCGCGCTGGGCCACCTGACGGGCATCAACATGCCCTACAGCGCTAATACCGAATACGTCAATACCATTCCCGCCGATCAGCAGCCGGTCACGCCGGGCGATTACGAGCTGGAACAGAAGATCCGCGACTACGCCCGCTGGAATGCGCTGGTGATGGTGCTGCGGGCGAACAAGAATGATTCGGGCCTCGGCGGACACATTGCCAGTTACGCCTCGGCGGCGACGCTCTATGACATCGGTTTTAACCATTTCTGGCATGCGCCGTCCGATAATCACGGTGGCGATCTGGTGTTGTCGCAGGGCCATTCGGCAACGGGCACCTATGCGCGTGCCTTCATGCTCGGCCGCCTGAGTGAAGAGCAGATGGACAATTTCCGTCGCGAGGTCGATGGCAAGGGCCTGTCGAGCTACCCGCATCCCTGGCTGATGCCCGACTTCTGGCAGTTCCCCACGGTCTCGATGGGTCTTGGCCCGCTGCAGGCGATCTATCAGGCGCGCTTCATGAAGTACATGCAGCACCGCGAACTGATCCCCACCGACAATCGCAAGGTGTGGGCCTTCATGGGCGACGGCGAGATGGACGAGCCCGAGTCGATGGGTGCCATCGGCATGGCCGGACGCGAACGTCTGGACAATCTGATTTTCGTCATCAACTGCAACTTGCAGCGACTCGACGGCCCGGTCCGCGGCAACGGCAAGATCATCCAGGAACTGGAATCCGATTTTCGCGGCGCCGGCTGGAACGTGATCAAGGTGATCTGGGGCAGCTACTGGGATCCCTTGCTGGCGCAGGACAAGACCGGGCTCCTGCAGAAACGCATGATGGAATGCGTCGATGGTGACTATCAAACTTTCAAGTCCCGCGACGGCGCCTATGTGCGCGAGCATTTTTTCGGCAAGTATCCGGAACTGCTGAAGCTGGTATCGACCTGGTCCGATGACGACATCTGGCGCCTGAATCGAGGCGGCCACGATCCGCACAAGGTGTACGCGGCCTACGCGGCGGCGATGGCGCACAAGGGCCAGCCGACGGTGATCCTGGCCAAGACCATCAAGGGCTACGGCATGGGCGAAGCCGGCGAGGCGCAGAACATCACCCATCAGCAAAAGAAGATGGGCACCACCTCGGTCAGGGCCTTCCGCGACCGCTTCAAACTGCCGGTAAAGGATGCGGACCTGGAAAAGCTGCCTTACCTCACCTTCCCCGAAGGCTCGAAGGAACTCGACTACATGCGCGAGCGGCGCATGGCCCTCGGCGGCTACCTGCCCTCGCGCCGGCGCAAGGCGGAAGCGCTGCCGGTGCCGCCCCTGTCGGCCTTCGACGCACTGTTGAAGGCGGGTGGCGAGGGCCGCGAGTTCTCCACCACCATGTCCTTCGTGCGCGGCCTCAACGTCATGCTCAAGGACAAGATCATCGGCAAGCGGGTGGTGCCGATCGTGGTCGACGAATCGCGCACTTTCGGCATGGAAGGCCTGTTCCGCCAGATCGGCATCTGGAACCAGGACGGCCAGAACTACGTGCCGCAGGACGCCGACCAGATGATGTTCTACAAGGAGACCAAAACCGGTCAGATCCTGCAGGAAGGCATCAACGAAGCCGGCGCCATGGCCGACTGGATTGCGGCCGGCACCAGCTATTCGACGCACGGCGTGCAGATGATTCCGGTGTATGTCTGCTACTCCATGTTCGGCATGCAGCGCACCATGGATCTGGTGTGGGCGGCCGGCGACCAGCGTGCGCGCGGCTTCCTGATCGGCGGCACGGCGGGGCGCACCACGCTCAACGGTGAAGGTCTGCAGCATGAAGACGGACATTCGCAGGTGTTCGCGGGAACCGTGCCCAACTGTATTTCATACGATCCGACCTTCGCCTACGAGGTCGCCGTGATCGTGCAGGACGGCTTGCGCCGCATGGTGACTGAGCAGGAGGACGTGTTCTATTACCTGACGGTGATGAACGAGAACTACGAACACCCGGCGATGCCCGCCGATGCGGCCGCCGGTATTCTCAAGGGCATGTACCAGTTCAAGAAGGGCGCCGCATCGAACGGTCCGCGCGTGCAGCTGCTCGGTTCCGGCACCATATTCATGGAAGCCGTGGCGGCCGCGGCCCTGCTGAAGAGCGACTGGGGTGTCGAGGCCGATCTCTGGTCCTGCCCGAGCTTCAACGAACTGGCGCGCGACGGCCAGGACTGCGCGCGCTGGAACCTGCTGCATCCGACTGAAAAGCCGCGCGTGCCGCATGTCTC
>JBAZOF010000035.1:0-16275 GCA_041648855.1 Sulfuritalea sp.
AAACGGCGAGGCTCAGCTGGCCAAGCTCGATGCCCTTGGGCTCGAGGGCTTGGCATTTTGGGACAGCCGCTTCGAGTAGATGCCGGCCAACACCTATCTCGAGTGCGGCATCCTCGCTCACGGTTTTGCCCGAGCTTGCTGCGGCGAGTGCCGGCACGATTTCCTGATCGCATGCTCCCCCAAATGTCGTTGCGTGTGCCCCTCCTGCAACACGCGGCGCATGGCCGAAACCACGGCACCCCTGGTCGATCACGGCTTCCCGCCGCTACCGGTGCGGCCGGACCCGCTCTACGAGGCCTTGCTGAAGTGACTGGAGAAGCCAGGTCAATGAGCGGCAGGTTATTGTCGTATACCAGACACCCAATACCTACCGACCCGAATGGCGGCAGTGGGCACGTTGCCGCCTGTCGCCGATTCATCGCGACGACGCTACCCTTGCACTGATTCAGTGGCTTCCGCTATCGCGACTCGAGTTCGACTGCCGACCGCTCAATGCACCGTACACACCATGCAGGGATCGAAGCTCCGCACGACATGATGGATCGCCGGCGGCAGCAGCTCGGTGGCGCTGGCCGGCAGGCCTGCCAGCGCCTGCTCCAGGGCGCCGGGCTGGCCCGCTGCATCGCGCGGGGAAAAGTTCCAGGTGGTCGGCGCGATGATCTGGTAGTTGTGGATGCGGCCGCGCCGCACGGTGATCCAGTGACCCAATGACCCGCGGGCGGCTTCGATGAGGCCGACGCCCGAGGTTTCGTCGGCCACCGGCGCGGCGATGCACCAGGGCTCGCCGGGAACCACCTGGCCCAGCCAGCGTTCCATGGCGGGCAGTACCAGCGCCAGTTCCAGCAGGCGCGCGACGACGCGCGCGGCGACGCTGGCGCCGTAGCCTTCGATCATGTCGCGCGCCAGGGGATGGCCCGCGACCACCTGGCGCGCCAGGGCGCCGGTTTCCACCACCTGCCCGGCGAGGCGCGGCGCCTTGCACCAGGAATAGGCGCCCTCCTTTTCCGCCACCGGCAGGGTGCTGCCGCTGGCCGGATGCTGCGGCAGGCCGGCGGCGGCGTACCAGGCGTGGGTGATGTCTTCGCCGATCGCCGCGATGTCGAGGGGCTCGGCGGCGCCATGCCACAGCCCGGCCGGGAACAGCCGCCGGTCCTCCTCGCGGTAGCAGCCGTAGCTCATGAAGCGGTCGGTGCCGCGCCCGAGGTGCCAGAGGTCGAGATCTTCGGCGATGGCGAGGAAGGTGCGCAGATCGCCGCCGCCCTTTCCCCGCCACGCGTCGAGCGCGGCGCGGCTGTCGATGGCGGCGACCTCTTCCAGCCTGGCGCCGAAGGTCACGGTTTCGAGGAATTCGCGGAATTCGCGCAGCGTGCGGTGCAGCCGGAAAACCTCGGAACTCTGCAGCGGCCGCGTCGAGCCGCCCGGCTGCACGGCCAGCGTATGCGGCCATTTGCCGGCGAGCAGGCCCATCATCTGCATGAAGCGGGCGCGCGCCGGCAGCACCTGGTTCGGCGCACTGCCCACCGTGGCGCGAAAGCGTTCGACCGCGGCGCCGTGCCAGCGGCGGCCGGCGTAGTCGGCACGGGCGAAGTCGGGCATGAAGAACAGGTAGAAATGCGTCAGGTGGTCGGCCAGGTTCTCGGTCGCCAGGGTCAGGTTGGCCGCCAGCCGGCCGTTATTCGGCGGCTCGATGTCCAGCGCATCGGCCAGCGCCAGGGCGGAGGCGGCCGACTGGGCGACCGAACAGATGCCGCAGATGCGCGGCACCAGCACCAGCGCATCGGCCGGCACCTTGCCCTGCAGGATCTGTTCGAAGCCGCGATACAGCGGCGAGTTTACGTAGGCCGCAGCCACCTTGCCGTCGGCGATGTCGAGGGTGATTTCAAGGTCGCCCTCGACGCGATTGAAGGGGCCGACGACGCGCCGCGTGCTCATCGCGCGCTCATCTTTTTGTCCGCTTGACCGAAGGCGCGCGCAGCAGGTGGTCGGCGTGCGCGTTTTCGCGCACGCGTGCCGGCGTCGCCGACTTGGACAGCGCGGCCAGCGCGATGAACCACGCCTTGGGCATGTCGGCGGGCAGGCCGATGGGAATGCCGGCAACCTTCGGCGTGGTGGTGAAGGGGTGGCCGGGTTCCTCGAAGCCGGGATCGGTGCAACTGATGCAGGCGAAGCCGCCGCGCAGGCAGGAACCTTCGCCGTTCCACAGACGCTGGTTGCAGTCGGCATGGGCCTGCGTGCCCTTGCAGCCGAGCTGCTCCATCAGGCAGCCCTGATCGGAATGCTTGGCGGCGCTGGCCTTGAATTCGTAATACTCGTTGCGCGGGCAGCCGTGATGCACCAGTTGGTCGGCGAAGAAGCGCGGACGCCCGTAGTCGTCGAGATGCTCGGCGCGCAGCCTGCCATGCGCCAGCGCCGCAAGGGTTTCGGTGATCCAGTCGGGATGCGGCGGACAGCCGGCGACGTTGATCACCGGCAAGCCGGTGGGGTCGCGAAAGTCCGGGCCGAGCAGGCCGCCGCTGGCTTCGCCATCGTACTGCAGGCCGCAGGCATCGGTCGGATTGATGCCGGCCGCGGTGATGCCGCCCCAGGAGGAGCAGCTGCCGATGGCGACCACGTGTTGCGCGCGGGCGGCGATGCGCCGCACCCAATCGATCATCGGCTGCGCGCCGCCGCCGAAGCGATGAAAGCCGCCGGTGCCGCGCGGCCCGCGCAGCAGCGAGCCTTCGATGCACAAGACATCGACCGTGGTGCGGCCGTCGGCGCATTGTTCGATGAGATCGCGCGCCTCATCGACGCCGGCCTCGGAAACACTCGGATGCCAGAGCAGTTCGATGCCTTCGTCCTTCAGCTCGCGGAACAGGGAGCCATGCTCGCTGCCCAGCCACGACAGCGTGCAGCCGCCGCAACCGCCGGACTGGAGCCACAGCAGGTTCATGATTCGCTATCTCCAAGACCGAGGCGGGAAAGTTTCATGCGCAGCCCGACGCGGGTCAGGCCGAGCTCTTCGGCGACGCGCGTCTTGTTGCCGCGGTGGCGGCGCAGGGCCGCGTCGATCACCTGCGCCTCGACCTGGTCGAGCAGTTCCTTGAGCGTCGCTCCCTCCGGGTCGAACCCGGGCGCCGCGGCGCTGACGAAGCTTGCCGACTGGCGCACGCCCGCGGAGAAAAGGCCGGCATCGAGCACGTCGCCGTCGCCCAGCGCCAGCGCGCGCAAGACTTCGTTCTGCAATTCGCGCACATTGCCCGGCCAGCGGTGGGCGACCAGGCATTTCATGGCTTCTGCGGAAAATCGCCGTCCCGCCAGCGCCGACTCCTTGAACATGTTGCCGACGATCAGCGGAATGTCCTGCGGTCGTTCGCGCAGGCTGGGCATGCGGAAGGTAATACCGGCGATCCGATAGTAAAGATCCTGGCGGAAACGTCCGCTGGCGACGTCGGCTTCGAGATCGCGGTTGGTCGCCGCGATGATGCGCACATCCACCGGCACCGAACGCGGACTACCGACGGGGCGCACCTCGCCTTCCTGCAGCGCGCGCAGCAGCTTGACCTGAAAGGCCGGCGAGGTGTCGCCGATCTCGTCGAGGAACAGCGTGCCGCCGTCGGCCTGCTGGAACAGGCCGATGCGGTCTTCATGGGCGCCGGTGAAGGCGCCGCGCTTGTGGCCGAAGAGCTCGGCCTCGAGCAGGGTATCCGGCATGGCGCCGCAGTTTTCGACGACGAAGGGACGATCGGCGCGTTCGCTGGTGTAGTGGATGGCGCGCGCCAGCAGCTCCTTGCCGGTGCCCGACTCGCCAGTGACCAGCACCGAGAGTTCGTGCCCGGCGATTTTTTGCGCCAGTTCGCAGATGCCGTTCAGCGGGCTGTCGGCGGCGCGCGTCAGGCGGTCGAAGCCGGAACGGGCGCGGACCTTGCCGCGCCGGCTGGCCACCTGGCGCACCAATTGTTCGGGGCTGTCGCGCAGTTCCAGCGACAGGCGCTGGTTTTCCTGCTGCAGGCGCCACAACTCGGCCGCGCTCTTCAGCGTCAGCAGAAGCTGGTCGGGATGCCAGGGCTTGAGCAGGTACTGCCAGATGCCGGCGTCGTTGATGCCGGAAATGATGTCCTCGGCTTCGGTGTAGCCGGAAAGGATCAGGCGCACCGTGTCGGGCCACTGGCTGCGCACCCGGCGCAGGAATTCGACGCCCGAGGTGCCCGGCATGCGCTGGTCGGACACCACGATCTGGACGAACTCGCGGCCCATGACGGCTTCGCCCTCCTCGGCGGACGACGCCGTGAATACGGTGAAGTCCTCTTCCAGCGTGCGGCGCAGGGTTTCCAGCGAGCGCTGCTCGTCGTCGACCACCAGCACCGCCAATGGCGCGCGGGGACGGGCGTTCATGCCGGAACCTTCCAGCCGAGGTCGCGATGCCGCGCCAGATGGCGCGGCGTCCATGACGCCGGCGACTTGCGCACGAAGTGATGACGGGCCACGTGGTAGCTCGGATCGAAACCGTAGAAGTTGCGCCGCATGTGCGTCAGCTCTTCTTCGCGATACGCGGCCAGCGGTTTGGCGGCTTCGTCCTGCGCGCGACGCTCGCGCTTCGCCGCGAGGCGTGCCGCGAGATCGGGCGCGGCGGCGATTTCAGCGGCGCGTCGCGCGACGTCGACGCGAAACGCCTGCGGATCGCCGGTCAGGCAGGCGTCGCTGAAGCCGGTCTCCGCGGCGCGCTGCGCCGTCAGCGGCTGCCGGTTGCGCATGATGGCGCGCGCGCTGTCTTCGCCGACGCGGCGCGGCAGCAGGTAGGTCCAGTATTCCGAGCCGTAGAGATTGCCCATGTTCTTGTAGTGCGGATTGAGTATCACGCCTTCCCGCGCCCAGACCAGATCGGCCGCCCGCGCCAGGAAGCAACCGCCGGCGCCGGTATTGCCGGCCAGCGCGGCAATCGTGATCTGGCCGCCGGTCTCGATCAGCTCGCGGGCCAGATCGTTCATCGCATTGATGTTATTCCATGATTCGTCTGCCGGCGACCCGTCACCCAGACTCGCCGCTTCGATCACGTTGAGATGGATGCCGTTGGACCAGAAGTCGGCCCCGCCCATCAGCACCAGCACCTGCACCGGCCGCTGCTTCGCCCATGCCAGTGCGGCGCGCAGGCGTTCGCATTGCGAGGTCGACATGGCGCCGTTGTAGAACTCGAAATGGAGAAACCCTACTCCGCCGCTTTCCTCATAGGCGATGTCCTGCCAGGTCTCGCGATCGACTCGCCACCAGTCCAGCAGCGGCGCCTCGGGAAGTGCGACCGATTCCGCGGCGAAGGCCAGCGTTGCCGGCAATTTGAACTCGCCCGTCCGCTTGGCATGTCCGATCCACAGCGCGCCGTCGTGGGTCTTGCGCAGCACCGCGGTTTCGCGCCGCGCCAGCAGGTCGCCCGGCTTGCTGTCTGCCGCACCGCGCAGGACGGCCTCAGGCCAGGCATCGAAGACATGGCAGGCTTCGCCGAACAGGGTGTCGGCGACACCGGGGAAGCCATCGGCCGCATTGATCTTGCGCAGCACGGTCGCCGTGTCGTCGCGCTGCCAGTCGATCACGCGATCTGCCTGCTTCATCAGGGGCCGCAAGCTGCCGCGCGCGTCAGAGCATGCGGCCAACGGCGTCGGCGCAAAGTCGCCCGCGGCATGGCGCTCCACTGCCTGCAGCACCGCCTGCGTCGCCGCCTGCGTGACCTCGTTGCGGTAGATGCTCGACTTCTTCGCGGCACGCAACGGGAAGCTGGCGCTGGCCCAGACCGGTCCGGCATCCATCTCCGCCTCGGCCTGCAATACGGTGACGCCCCACTCGCCCTCGCCTGCCTGGATCGCCCAGTCCAGCGCCGACGGGCCGCGGTCGCCGATGATGCCGGGATGGACGATGAGGCAGACGTTTTGCTTCCAGATCGACTCCGGAATCGCGCGGCGCAGATAGGGCGCGACGATCAGGTCCGGCTTGAACAGCGCAACCGCCTCCTCCGCCACGCTGTCGGCAATATCGAACTCGATCGAAATCTCGTGACCGCGCTTCTGCAATTCGGCGCCGAGCCGCTGCGTGAGGCTGTTGAAGGCGTGGGTCAGGAGCAGGATGCGCATGGACTCGCCATCAACATATTCTTGGCAGCTGGTCGCCGGCCAGCCAGTCGACGATGCGGCGGCCGCCGAAGCTCGTGGTGAGCTGGACGAAGTGATGGTCGTCGGCGACGACCTCGCCGATCTGCGCGGCCTCGCGGCCCAGCGGATGGGCGCGCATCGCGGCCAGCACCCGTTCCGTGTCCCCGGCGGCGCAGATTGCGATGAGCTTGCCCTCGTTGGCGACGTAGAGCGGGTCGAGGCCAAGGAATTCGCAGGCGGCGGCGACCACCTGCTTCACCGGGATGGCCTTTTCGTGGAGCATCATGCCGACGCCGGACTGGCCGGCGATCTCGTTCAGCGTCGCGGCCAGGCCGCCGCGCGTGGGGTCGCGCAGGCAGCGCAGGTCGGCGCCGGTGGCGAGCATGTCGGCGATCATGCCGTGCAGCGCCGCCGTGTCGGATTCGATCGGCGCGTCGAAGGAAAGGTTCTCGCGCTTGCTCATGATCGCCACGCCGTGGTCGCCCATCGAGCCGGAGACGATCACGGCATCGCCCGGGCGCACACGGCTGCCGCCGAGCTCGACGCCGTCCCTCAACACGCCGACGCCGGTGGTGGTGATGAACACGCCGTCGCCCTTGCCGCGCTCGACCACCTTGGTGTCGCCGGTCACCACGGGCACGCCGGCTTCATGCGCGGCACGCGCCATGGATTCGACGATGCGCGCCAGATCGGCCAGCGGAAATCCCTCTTCGAGCACGAAGCCGGCCGCGAGATAGAGCGGCGCGGCGCCCATCACGGCGACGTCGTTGATCGTGCCATGCACCGAGAGGCAGCCAATGTCGCCGCCCGGGAAGAACAGCGGCGAGACCACGTGGCAGTCGGTGGACATCACGATGCGTCCGGCACGGCCGTCGACAGTCGGCGCCGGCATGACGGCGCCGTCGTTGCCCTGGCCGAGGTATTCGTTGCCCAGGTGCTTCGCGAACAGTTCGGAAATGAGCTGCACCATCGAGCGGCCGCCCGAGCCGTGCGTCAGGTCGATACGTCCCTGTTTCAAGTCGAGGGGGCGCACATAGCCGCGCTTGATTTCCGCCATTTAATGCATGTCCTTGTAACGACCATAACTGTAATGCGCGGCGCAGGCCCCTTCGGAGCTCACCATGCAGGAACCGATCGGATTTTCCGGCGTGCATACCGTGCCGAACAGCTTGCAGTCCTGCGGCTTCTTGACGCCGCGCAGGATCGCGCCGCAGTCGCAGGCCTTGTTGTCCGGCACCGAGCGGTAGTCCAGCTTGAAGCGCCGCTCGGCATCGAAGGCGGCGTACTTCTGCCGGATCTTCAGCGCCGAATAAGGCACCACCGACAGGCCGCGCCACTCGAATTCGCGGCGTAGTTCGAACACCTCGGCGACGCGGTCCTGCGCCTTGAGGTTGCCGTCGCGGCTGACGGCGCGCGAGAACTCGTTTTCCACTTCGGCCCGGCCCTCATTGACCTGGCGCACCAGCATCAGGATGGCCTGCATCACGTCGAGCGGCTCGAAACCGGCGATGACCACCGGCTTGCGGTATTCCTCGGCGAAGAACTCATAGGGCCGGCTGCCGATCACCGTCGAGACATGCGCCGGACCGATGAAGCCGTCGAGGGGCACCGTGCCCCACTGGCGAACCTCCGGCGATTCGAGGATGTTGCTGATCGCCGACGGCGTCAGCACGTGACAGCAGAGCACGCTGAAATTTCTCAGGCCCCCGGCTTCGGCCTGCTGGATCGCGACCGCGGTGGGCGGCGTGGTGGTCTCAAAGCCGATGGCGAAGAACACCACTTCTCGCTGCGGATTGTCGCGCGCAATCTGCAGCGCATCGATGGTCGAATACACCATGCGGACATCCCCACCACGCGCTTTCGCCTTCATCAGCGAGAGGCCATCGGACGCCGGAATGCGCAGCGTGTCGCCGTAGGTACACAGGATCACGCCATGGTTCAGAGCCAGGTCGATCGCCAGGTCCACACGGCCGATGGGCAGCACGCAGACCGGACAGCCGGGGCCGTGCACCATGTGCACCGCGGGCGGCAGCAAATCGCTCAGACCATAGCGTGAAATGGCGTGGGTATGGCCGCCGCAGAATTCCATGAAGCTGTAGCTGCGGCCCGGCTCGACCTCGGCCCGAATGCTCGCCGCCAGGTTCTTCGCCAGTTCGCCGTCGCGGAACTCGTCGATGTACTTCACGGCGCGGCAGTTGCCCCCGATGCGCCCGCCTCGCCAAGTTCGGCAAACAGGGCCAGGGTTTTCTCCGCTTCCTCGGGATCGAGCTTGGTCAGTGCATAGCCCACATGCAGGATCACGTAATCGCCGACCTGCACATCGGCCAGCAGTGCCAGCGAGATCTCCTTCTTGACGCCGCCGAGATCGACAATCGCTGTGTCGTCAGCGCCGACTTCTATGACTTTTACGGGAATCGCGAGGCACATCGATCAATGCTCCAAGAGGTGAATCGCGACCCAGGCCTGGCCGAGGGAAATCGCCGTGTCGCCGGGCAACAATTTTCTCGGCAACAGAAGTTCCATGCCCGTAGCTGGAACTTTCTCGACCAGCCCCGCACGCAGCAGCTTGTTGAAGAAGCAACCGCCGCCGCAGGCCAGACGCTCAAAACCGGTCGCCTCGGAGGCACGCATTACCCATTGCAACAGCGCCGCCACCAGTGTGGCGTGAAACAGCGCCGCGCCGTAACCTGTATCGGGCTCGGAAGACAGGGCCCCGAGCAAGTGCAGCAGGTCCAATTGGCCGTTCGCGTCGATGCGCCAGCCGCCTTCGAGCGGCGCCGGCCAGCCGTGCGTTTCGATGTGGGCCGCCGCCTGCTGCTCCAGCGCGATCGCGGCCTGCGCTTCGAATTCCATCTTCGGGCAAATGCCGAGCAGGCCGGCGGCGGCATCGAACACCCGACCCATGCTGGAAGTTCGCGGGCTGTTCAAGCCCTTGGCCAGCATCGCGGCAATGATTTCCGCACCCGGCTGATCGGCAAAGCGTGTCGCGATTTCATCGCCGCGACCGAGGTCGAACAGCGCGGCCGCCGCCATGCGCCAAGGGTCGCGCGCCGCACGATCGCCGCCGGGCAGCGCCAGCGGACGCAGATGGCCGAGCCGCTCGAAGTGGGCCCCGTCGACGCTCAGAAGTTCCCCGCCCCACGCCTGGCCGTCGGTTCCGAGGCCGACGCCATCGAGCGACAGGCCGAGCACGGGGCCGCTGATGCCGTGTTCGGCCGCGACGGCGGCGATGTGGGCATGGTGATGCTGTACGCCGATGGCTTCGATGCCGAGTTCCGCTGCAAGCTGGATGGCAAAGCGCGTCGAATGCAGGTCGGGATGCAGGTCGTGGGCAATCGCGACCGGCTTCCCGCCCATGGCTTCGAGCGCCTGCAGCAACTCACGCGCCGTCGCCTCGTGGGCAAGGCAGGCCTCGGCCTGGAACAGGTCGCCCACCGTGTGCGATACCCAGGCCTGACGGCCCTGGGCGAGACACACCGTGTTCTTGAACCATGCACCCATCGACAACACGGGCGGCGCCGACCGCGCCAGTTCGAGCTGATGCTCGACACAGGCCGGCACGACATTGCCCTGAGCGTTCATGTACCCAGGTGCTCCAGGCGGGGCTTTTCGACTTCGGCCGCGCCGCGGGCTATCCATTCCAGCCAGGCGTCCATGCCTGCGCCGGTGGTGGCCGACACCTCGATGACTTCGATTCCGGGATTGACGCGGCGCGCGAACTCGATCGCGCGCGGCACGCTGAAACTCACATACGGCAACAGGTCGCACTTGTTCATCAGCATCAGCTTCGCCGCGCGGAACATGTCGGGATATTTGATCGGCTTGTCCTCGCCTTCGGTGACGGACAGGATCACCACCTTGTGCGCTTCGCCCAGATCGAAGGCCGCCGGGCAGACCAGGTTGCCGACGTTCTCGATCATCAGCAGCGAATCCTCGGGCAGCTCCAGCTTGCCCATGGCATGGCCGACCATGTGCGCATCGAGATGGCAACCCTTGCCGGTATTGATCTGGATAGCCGGCGCGCCGGTAGCGCGGATGCGCTCGGCATCCTGGCTGGTCTGCTGGTCGCCCTCGATCACCGCCACGCGCTGCCTGCCCTTGAGCATTTCGATGGTCTTCACCAGCAACGTGGTCTTGCCCGAACCGGGGCTGGACACCAGGTTCAGCGCGAAAATTCCGCCTGCCGCCAGGCGCTGCCGGTTTTGCGCCGCGTAGGCGTTGTTCTTCGACAGGATGTCCTGCTCGATCTGCACCATGCGCTTGTTGCCGAGGCCCGGCGCATGCGAATGGGCGGGTGCATAGCTGTGCTGGTGCGCGTGGACATGCTCGTGAGTCGCGCCTGTCCCGTGTTCGTGGTCATGGCCGTGGCTGTGCCGGGTGCCATCGGCGTGCACATGCTCGTGCTCATGATGGGCGTCCACGCCATCGATCTTCACTTCACCATCGCCACAACCACACGTCGTACACATTGTCGTTCTCCTACGCCACTTCGAGTTCCTTGACGCGCATTTCCGTGCCGCCGGTCACCTGCATCTGGTGGCCGCCGCACTGCGGGCACTCGCCAAACACCTCGGCCATCGGCACGCTCACCGAACACTCCATGCACCAGCCCGTTCCGGGCAGCGCAATGATTTCCAGACGCGCGCCGTCCGCAATACTGTCACGCGTCACGGCATCGAAGCAGAATTTCATGGCCTCGACCTCGACCCCGGACAGCTGGCCGATTTCCAGCCAGACCGTGGTGACTTTCGCAAATTCCTGCTCCCGCGCCGCATCCTCGATCAGCTGCAGCACGCCTTCGGCAAGCGACATTTCGTGCATCGAAGCCTACAGCCCGTTGCGCACATAGTCGGCAAAGCGCCGGTCGCGCGTGGCGATGTGATTTCCGATAAAGGCGAGGGCATCAGTGGCCTCACCCGCGAGCAGCGTGGAATCGCCCGCAGCGTGACGGGCGGCGATGGTCCGCAGGGTGTCCATCATATATACGTGATCGTCGACGTGATCCTCGTAGTCGTCGTAGCTCTTGAGGCGCATCAGCAGTTCTTCCGACATGAAATGCGCCTCGCTGTAGGAAATCAGGCGATCGAGAATCTCGCCCACCACGACGGCATCGCCGTTCTCACCGGCGGCGGCGCACAGCGCGCGCAACAATTCGATCTGCACCTCATGCTCACGATCGGTTTCCGCGTTCGACGCGGCGTTGAAGTCGGAGATGTTCGACATATTCATACTCTTCGGGTTGCAGGGAAATGAATCAAGGCAAAGCTTAGCGCAAAGCGAGAAAGCGGCGACGCGAAAGCGACGGCTCCCCGGCTGCTTTTTCGGATTTTTCCGCGCCCTGCCTCTTTTGCGGATCGGTCAGCAGGGCGATCAGCGAAGCGCGGGCCGTCATTGTCGCCTCCGACTGGGAAGAAAATTTGCCCATCGGCGAAAACAGGGGACAGCTCTGGTACTCGCCGAGTTCGGCTTCCTCGCTACCGAGGAAGGCAAAGTCGCCGGCGGGAAACCTGACGAAACGGCGCATGTTTTCGCCCGTGGATACCCAGTTTTCATCGCTGCCGGGTACCAGCAGCATGCTCATGCACCAAGGGGTGACGACGATGCCCAGCCAATGCCCCTGCCAGCGCTGAAAATCGACGGCTTCGACGGACAGAGCGGGATTGAGGATCGGCACATCGGCCATCTGCTCCCGCTGGATGCGAAAGAACGCCTCCTCGACGGCTTCCGCCGGGCTGGAGTCGTGGATGCGGAAGTTCATGCCGACTCGGCGCCGTCGCCCCAGGTGCGGGCATCGCCCCCTTGCGCCATCAGCTCTTCCATCAGCGCCAGCGCTTCCCTGGCGCGCTCCGGCTCGACCCGTTCGAACGCGAAACCGCCCGCCTGGATCAACAGGTAATCGCCCACTGCGACTTTCTCGGTCATCAGCAGCAGGCTGACCTCTCGCATCTGGCCAAAACACTCGGTGAGCGCCGTTCCGTCGCTGACTTCGAGCACGCGGGAGGGAGCCGCCAAGCACATATCAGGCCAGCTCCGTCGTCAGGGGCTCGAGTTCATAGCCGCGCGCTGCGAGCTCGGCGGCTGCCATGGCGGCCAGTACAGGAACCTTTTCGGCGACCGTCGGCGTCATTTCCATGCCCAGTTCGAGGGAAATCAGCTCAACGCCCAACACCACGATTTCCTTCGGCATGGTGTCGAGCAGTTCGAGGCTGGCCAGGACGTCCGGCAAGGCGATCTGGTGCGGCGAAAGCTTCTTGCGGAAGAACACCGGGATTTCGTCGCCGGCGATCTTCACCACCGTGCCCGGCGCCGCGCCGGTCTTGACGACATCGAGGACGATCAGGAAATCCAGATTGGAAAGATCCTCGATCATCTCCATGCCCGAGGTGCCGCCATCGATGGCGAGTACATTTTGCGGCAGCTTCCAGCGCCGCTCCAGCGCCTCGACCGCGCGCACACCAGCCGCCTCGTCGGTGAGGATGGTGTTGCCGATGCCGAGAACGACTGCACGCATGGGATGCCTTCAATAAAAGAGGGCCGGCACCCGCCGGCCCTCATATGTTACGCGCGACTAAACCACCTTGACACTAAATGCCGTATCACTGTCCTTGTCGGTCAGGTGAATGGCACAGGCAATGCAAGGGTCGAAGGAGTGGATGGTGCGCAGCACTTCCAGCGGCTTCTCGGCATCGGCGATCGGCGTGTCGACCAAGGATGCCTCGTAGGGCCCCGGCTCGTCCTTCTCGTTGCGCGGGCAGGCATTCCAGGTCGAGGGCACCACGCACTGGTAGTTCTTGATTTTGCCGTTGTCGATCACCACCCAGTGTGAGAGCGCGCCGCGCGGTGCCTCGTGGAAGCCGACGCCCATCACCTCGTCCTTGGGGAAAACCGGCCTGTTGAAGGTCGTCAGATCGCCCTTCCCCATGTTGCCGATCAACGCCGTCCATTGGTCGGCCAGCATATCGACGTTGACGCAGCAGGAAATCGCCCGCGCGGCATGGCGGCCGATGGTGGAATGCATGGCATCCAGCCCGACCTTGGTCTTGGCCAGCGCCGACACCGTATCCAGCGCCGCCGTGGCGTACTTGGTGGTCGGCGCATGGCCGGCGGCAAGGCCGTTGATCACGCGGGCCAGCGGCCCCACCTGCGCCACCTTGCCGTAGAAGGTCGGCGACTTGAGCCAGGAATACTTGGCATCGTCCTTGAAGTCGGTGTAGTTCGGCTTCGTTTCGCCCTTGTAGGGATGCAGCGGGCCGGCCTTGTCGTAGTCGTACCAGGAATGCTTGACCGCCTCTTCGACGCCCTTGATCCAGTAGTCGTCGTTGAAGCTCTTGATCTGCTTCTGGCCGGCGAGATTGCCGCCCTCGACAAAGCCGCCGGGGAAGGCGAACTGCGTGCCCTTGGTGTCGAGCGGAATGTCGGGCACCGACAGGTAGTTGATGACGCCCTTGCCCACCTTGGTCCAGTCGGCATAGAAGGCGCCCACGGCGGCGACGTCGATCAGATAGACGTTCTTGACGAAGTCGGACAACTCGTCGATGAAACCCTTGATCGCCATCAGGCGCTCGACGGTCAGCACCGCCTGCGAATCGGTTGCCAGCGGGTTGGCGACGCCGCCGACGGCGACGTTCTGGATGTGCGGCGTCTTGGCGCCGAGGATGGAAACGATCTTGTTGGCCTTGCGCTGCACTTCCAGCGCCTGCAGGTAGTGCGCCACGGCGAGCAGATTCACTTCGGGCGACAGCTTCATCGCCGGATGGCCCCAGTAACCGTTGGTGAAAATCCCGAGCTGGCCGCCATTGACGAAATGCTTGAGCCGCTCATGCACGCGCCGCATTTCGTGCTTGCTGTTGAGATGCCAGGACGACAGGCTCTCGCCAAGTGCTGAGGTCTTGTCCGGATCGGCCTTCAGGGCGGAGGTGACATCCACCCAGTCGAGCGCCGACAGGTGGTAGAAATGCACGATGAAGTCATGCACCGAATGCGCCAGGATGATCAGGTTGCGGATGTACTGCGCGTTGAGCGGAATCTCCATCTTCAGCGCGTTTTCCACGGCGCGGACCGAGGTGATGGCATGCACCGTGGTGCACACGCCGCAGATGCGCTGGGTGATGGCCCAGGCGTCGCGCGGATCGCGACCGAGCAGGATCAGTTCGACGCCGCGCCACATCTGGCCGGACGACCAGGCCTTCTTGACGCGGCCGCCATCCACATCGACGTCGATACGCAGGTGGCCTTCGATACGGGTGATCGGATCAATCGTTATGCGCTTGGACATTTTCTGTCTCCATCCTTATCTTAGTGAGCAGCCTGCACATCTTCCCGGGGCAATACCGGGAAGCGACGGGTGATGATGATGTAACCGAGAACCTCGACCGAAAACATGCCCATCGTCACGAGAACCTCGGCCAGGGTCGGAAAATATGTGAAGCCGTCACCGGTCTCGTAGCCGATCAGGAATCCGTTCAACCGCATCAGCGCGCCGCCCAGCATCAGCAGGACTCCGGCGAGGAACAGCCTGGCCGGATTGCGCCGGTTGCTTTCCGCGCCGATCAGGATCAGCGGCGCAATGAAGCAGGCCATTTCCAGCCAGAACATCAGCGCCTCGACCGATGGCACGAAGGCCTTGAATATCGCGCCGCGCACCAGCAGGTCGCCGAAGCGCACGACGATGAACACCGCGAGGATGCCCAGCATGATCTTGGCCATCGGCGTCAGCATGTGCATCTCGATCTTGCGCCGGTAGGCAGAAGACGCAACACAGGACTCGAACAGCACCACCGCGTAGCCCATGAAGATGGCCGACAACAGGTAGAGCAGCGGCAGCAGCGGTGTCTGCCAGAGGGGATGCACCTGCACGCCCAAGACCACCAGCAGGGTGCCCAGCGAGGACTGGTGCATCATCGGCAGGACGGTGCCCAGCGCGATGATGAAGAACATCGCCTTGCCGACTTTCTTCTTCATGTCGCGCTTGCCGAACTGCTCGAGAACCACCGGCGAGAACTCGATCCACATGACCACGATGTAGAGCGTGATGCAGATCGCCACCTCGAACATCACCGAGTTCGGATTGATCGACCCGGGCCAGTACATGTTCCACACGTTCCACCAGCGACCGAGGTCGAAGATGACCCCGGCACCGGCCAGCGTATAGCCGAACAGGCTGGCCAGCAGGGCCGGCCGCACCAGCGGATGGTACTCACCCCTGTTGAAGATGTAGACCAGCATTGCCACCGAAAAGCCGCCGCAGGCGAAGGCCGAACCGATCACCACATCGACCGCGATCCAGATGCCCCACGGGTAGCCGTCGTTGAGGCCGGTAACGGCGCCGAGTCCGAACAGGAAACGCACCATCAGGATCGCCGCCATCAGCGCGATGAGCACGCCGCAGCTCAGGGTGACGATATTGACCAGGCTGCCGCCGACAGGCGCGGGCGCCGCGTGTTGATTGTTGGCCATGATCAACCCTCCTCCTTGCCGGACGACTCTTCGTCGGACTTGACGTTGCGCTTGGCGACCCAGGTCATCGCGCCCAGCACCGCGAACGGCATGATCAGGTTGCCGTAGAGGTTGTGCTGGATGGTCTCAGACATCGCCGCCGCTGCATCGGGCGGCAGGTCCGGCATGCCGACCTTCTGGAAATTGACCGCGGAGAGCTTCAACACCTGAGTGCCGCCATACTCCTTCTCGCCGTAGACGTGCTGCAGATATTTGCCGGCGGGAGTCTCGTAGCTCTGGTCGGGTTCATGGCGCCAGCCTTTGCGCTCTCTTTCACCCTTGCCGTCCTCCTTGCCCTGCAGCATCTTTTCCTGTGCCGGACGCAGATGGCCGCGCGGGAAGCGGTTCAGTTCGCCCGGCTTCATCGCCAGCCGGCGCTTGGCCTCGGCCAGCAGGTCCTCGGTGCGGCCGAACAGCGTTGCTCCGGTCGGGCAGACCTCGGCGCACGCCGAATAATGACCGTCCTTGTGGCGATGGCGGCACAGTTCGCATTTGCCGATGCGGCCGGTAGGCGAGTCGTACTGGTACTTCGGAATGCCGAAGGGACAGGCCGCGACACAATAGCGGCAGCCGATGCACTTGTCGGGGTTGTAGCCGACCACGCCGGTTTCCGGGTCCTTGGTCATCGCCGACACCGGGCAGGCCGAAACGCAAGACGGGTCGC
>JBAZOF010000036.1:0-16155 GCA_041648855.1 Sulfuritalea sp.
CCTGCAATCTACTTCGCGCATCGACGCGCGGTGACGAGACGACACGGACTGCTGCAACCGGTGACCGAGCTGACACCGGCGCGCGCCAGCGATATCGTCGAACAATTGTCGGTGCGCTTTCGTACCATCGGCGACATCACTTGCACCGCACCGGTCGAGTCCGCCGCCGACACTGTCGCCCGCATCATCGAGGAAACCGCAGCGACGACGATTACGGAGCGGGGCGAAACCCGCCTTGACGACCAAACCTCGGAAGCATCCATGGAACAACGCAAGAAGGAAGGCTATTTTTGATGAGCGCAATCGAACGTCTGCCGGCAATCGACAACGGCCTGCTGCGCTTCCTCACCTGCGGCAGCGTCGACGATGGCAAGAGTACGCTGATCGGGCGCCTGCTGTATGACACCAAGGCCATCCTCGCCGACACGCTGCACTCCATCACTCGCACGTCCGAGCGGCGCGGCCTCGACGCGGTCGATCTGTCGCTGCTGACCGACGGTCTGCAAGCCGAACGCGAGCAAGGCATCACGATCGATGTGGCCTACCGCTACTTCACCACCGGACGGCGAAAATACATCATCGCCGACGCGCCCGGGCACGAGCAGTACACGCGCAACATGGTCACGGCCGCCTCGACCGCAAATCTGGCGATCATCCTGATCGATGCCCGCAAGGGCGTGCTGACCCAAACCCGGCGCCATTCCTATCTGGCGCATCTGCTCGGCATCCCGCACATCGTGGTGGCGATCAACAAGATGGATCTGGTGGACTATGACCAAGCCACCTTCGAGCGCATCCGCGGCGACTACCTTGAATTTGCGGCGACGCTCGGCATCGGCGATATCCGCTTCATTCCCATGTCGGCGCTCAACGGCGACATGATCGTCGATCGCGGCCGACGCCTCGACTGGTATCACGGCGGCACGCTGCTGGACATTTTCGAGGATGCACCCACCGCCCACAGCGAACGCGATGAGCGTTTCCGCTTTCCGGTGCAGTTCGTTTGCCGGCCGCAGAAAAGCGCGGACCCGCGCCTCCACGATTATCGTGGATTCATGGGACGCGTCGAGTCAGGCGAGATAGCGGTCGGCGACCAAGTGCTGGTATTGCCGTCGGAGAATCGCAGCCGCGTCAAGGCAATCGAGATCAACGGTCTTTCGCTGCCACGTGCGATTGCCGAGCAATCCGTCACGCTGTTGCTCGAAGACGAAGTCGACGTATCCCGCGGCGACATGATCGTACGCGCCGGAAAGTCGGCGCTGGTGACACGGCGAATCGAGGCCATGCTCTGCTGGCTGGGTGTGACTCCGCTCGATCCGCAACGCAAGTACCTGATCCGGCAAACCACACGCGAAACCAAGGCAGCGATCGAGGCGATCGACTACCGGCTGGATATCAACACGCTACAGCGGATGCCTGCCGAACACTTGGGCACGAACGACATCGCCCGCGTCTCCTTCAGACTGGCCAGGCCTCTGTGTGTCGATGCCTATGCCGAGAACCGCTCGACAGGTGCGTTCATCGTGATCGACGAGGCGACCAACAACACCGTGGGAGCGGGAATGATTCTTTGATTGTCCAGAACCCCGAAAACAAAAAAAGCCAGGCGGTGCCTGGCTTTTTTGCTTTCACCCCAAGCGTCTTATTCGACGACAGGAGCCTCCGTGATCTCGTCAGCCGGGCGATCCAGCAGTTCGACGAAAGCCATCGGTGCATTGTCGCCCACGCGGAAGCCCATCTTGAGGATGCGCAGGTAGCCGCCGTTGCGCGCAGCGTACCGCGGGCCGAGCACGTCGAACAACTTGCCGACGATGTCGCGATCACGCGTGCGGTCGAAAGCGAGGCGGCGATTGGCCAGGCTGGGCTTCTTACCCAGAGTGATCAGGGGTTCCACCACGCGGCGCAATTCCTTGGCCTTGGGCAGGGTGGTCTTGATCGCCTCATGGCGCAACAGGGACACGGCCATGTTGCGCAGCATCGCCTGGCGGTGCGAAGAGGTTCGATTGAGCTTGCGAAGTCCGTTACCGTGACGCATTTTGATTTCCTCGTTTTTTGCGGCCATCGCGCAATGCAAATGGCCGGTTAATGGTTATCGAGAGTTTTGGAATCAGTACAGCAAATAAGACAAGTGATACAAATAAGGCAGGTGATGCGCCCGGGCCGAAGCCCGGTTTTGATCTATCAGGCCAGCTTTTCCAGACCCGCCGGCGGCCAGCTTTCGAGCTTCATGCCCAAGGTCAGGCCGCGCGACGCGAGCACTTCCTTGATTTCGTTGAGCGACTTGCGGCCCAAGTTCGGCGTCTTCAGCAGTTCCGTTTCAGTGCGCTGAATCAGGTCGCCGATGTAATAGATGTTCTCGGCCTTCAGGCAGTTGGCGGAACGAACCGTCAGTTCGAGGTCATCCACCGGACGCACCAGAACCGGATCCACGGAGGTCTGCTTCGGCGCTTCGGCGGACATCGGCGTGCCTTCGAGGTCCGCGAACACCGAAAGCTGCTCCATGAGAATGCGAGCTGCGGTCCGAACGGCTTCTTCGGCATTGTCGATGGCGCCGTTGGTCTCGATGTCGAGAATGAGCTTGTCGAGGTCGGTGCGCTGTTCGACGCGCGCGGACTCGACGGAGTAGCTGACACGGCGCACCGGGCTGAACGATGCATCGAGCATGATCTGGCCGATGGCACGGTTTTCGCGGGCGATTTCGCGCTGATTGGCCGGCACATAGCCGCGGCCGGATTCGACGCGAATCTGCATGTTGAGCTTGCCGCCGGGTGCGATATGGGCAATGACGTGGTCGGGATTCACAATCTCGACGTCATGCGTGGTTTCGATGTCGCGTGCGGTAACGACTCCCTCGCCATCTCGGGAGAGCGTGAGAGTAGCTTCACGGCGGTTGTGCATCTTCAGCACCACACCCTTGAGATTCAGCAGAACGTCGACCACGTCCTCACGGACGCCATCCAGCGTCGAGTACTCGTGGAGCACGCCTTCGATGGACACTTCAGTCGGGGCGACGCCTTCCATCGAGGACAGCAGAATGCGACGCAGGGCGTTGCCGAGAGTGTGGCCGTAACCGCGTTCAAACGGTTCCATGACCACGCGGGCATGCACCGGCGATAGCTGCTGGACATCGATACTGCGGGGTTTCAGAAGTGTGTGCATGTGCATTCCTTCGAATGGAAAACGCCTGGCGTCCGGGGGACGCCAGGCGCAAAACTACTTGTTAACGCGAATACAGTTCGACGACCAGACCCTCATTGATCGAGGGCGGCAGATCTTCGCGTGCAGGGTATGATTTGAAGACACCCTTGCCGGCCTTGACATCAACCTCGAGCCATGCGGGGAAGCCGCGTGATTCAGCGGCTTCCAACGCGGCCTTGGTGCGCAAGTGACCGCGGGTGCTGTCGAGCAGTTGGATGACGTCGCCGGGACGAACGTTGTACGATGGGATATCGACGCGCTTGCCATTAATCAGCACGCCGTTGTGACGCACGACTTGGCGCGCCTCGGCACGCGATACGCCGAAGCCCATGCGATAGGCCACGGTGTCGAGACGACCTTCGAGCAGCTTAAGCAGATTTTCGCCCGTCTGTCCCTTCTTGGCTTCGGCCTCGCCGAACACCTTGCGGAACTGCCGCTCGAGAACGCCGTAAATGCGACGGATCTTTTGCTTTTCACGCAGTTGTGTGCCGTAACCGGACAGCCGCTGTCCGGATTTCTGGCCGTGCTGGCCGGGCGCATATGCACGGCGCTCGACGGAACATTTGTCAGTGAAGCACTTCTCGCCTTTGAGGAAGAGCTTTTCGCCCTCGCGGCGGCACTGGCGGCACTTGGCGTCTAGGTTGCGGGCCATGGTGTCGTATCCTTATTGCCTTAGATGCGGCGGCGCTTGGGCGGCCGGCATCCGTTGTGGGGAATCGGGGTAATGTCGGTAATGCTGGTGATCTTCATGCCGAGCGCATTAAGCGCACGCACCGCTGATTCGCGCCCGGGGCCAGGGCCCTTGATGCGAACTTCGAGATTCTTTACACCACACTCCTGAGCCGCCTTGCCTGCAGCTTCAGCAGCAATCTGCGCGGCGAAGGGAGTCGACTTGCGCGAGCCTTTGAAACCGGCGCCGCCCGAAGTGGCCCACGACAAGGCGTTGCCCTGACGGTCGGTGATGGTGATGATGGTGTTGTTGAAGGAAGCGTGAACGTGTGCAATGCCTTCGGCGACGTTCTTCTTTACCTTCTTGCGAACTTTGGTTGCGGTCTTAGCCATGTAATGGTTCCTGGTTTACTTCTTGCCCATCGAAATCGCCTTGCGCGGTCCCTTGCGGGTTCGCGCGTTGGTGCGGGTGCGCTGACCGCGCACGGGCAGGCCACGACGATGACGCACCCCACGGTAGCAGCCAAGATCCATCAGGCGCTTGATGTTCATCGTGGTTTCGCGGCGCAAGTCACCCTCGACGGTGAACTTGCCTACTTCCTCACGCAAGCGATCCATCTCGCTGTCCGTGAGTTCCTTGACCTTGGTCGATCGCTTGACGCCTACGGCGTCGCAGATTTTCTGGGCGCGAGTACGGCCAATGCCATAGATCGCCGTCAGAGCGATCTCCGCGTGCTGGTGATTCGGGATGTTGACGCCTGCTATACGAGCCATGTGCTTACCTGTTCGTCGCCGCTAATGCGGTAATTGGTGGGCTAGCTGAAAAATGCGAAACCATAGATTCTATCTGATCTGAGTCGCTCTATCAACCCTGACGCTGCTTGTGACGCGGATCGGTACAGATGACCCTGACCACGCCCTTGCGACGGATGACTTTGCAATTGCGACAGATACGTTTGACCGAAGCCAGAACTTTCATTGGAGTTCTCCGGAAATATTGCCAGACTACTTGGCGCGGAACACGATACGACCTTTGGAAAGGTCATAGGGCGTGAGTTGCACGGTGACCTTGTCACCCGGAAGAATGCGAATGTAGTGCATGCGCATCTTCCCGGAGATATGGCCCAAAACTACATGCCCGTTCTCAAGCTTGATGCGGAACGTAGCATTCGGGAGATTCTCGACAACCTCTCCCTGCATTTCGATAACGTCTTCCTTCGACATGAATCAGCGAGCCGGGAAACCGGCCCCCTTGAAATTAGCCTTTTTCAGAAGACTCTCATACTGGTGCGACATCACATATGCCTGAACTTGCGACATGAAGTCCATCGTCACCACAACAATAATCAGGAGGCTCGTACCACCGAAGTAGAACGGCACGTTCCATTTGAGGATCAGGAACTCTGGCAACAGACAGACCGCAGTGATGTAGATGGCTCCAGCCAGAGTCAAACGAGTCAGGATCTTGTCGATGTAACGGCTTGTCTGATCGCCAGGACGAATGCCGGGCACAAACGCACCACTCTTCTTCAGGTTGTCGGCAGTTTCCTTGGAATTGAAAACCAGCGCGGTATAGAAGAAGCAGAAAAACACGATCGCAACAGCGTACAACATGACATAAATAGGCTGCCCGGGCGAAAGCGTCGCGGCAATATCCTTCAGCCATGTCATCCCCTCTCCCGAGCCGAACCACCCGGCTGCGGTAGCGGGAAACAGTATGATCGACGAGGCAAAAATCGGAGGAATGACCCCGGACATGTTCAGCTTCAGCGGCAAATGGGAACTCTGGCCGCCGTAGACCTTGTTGCCGACCTGCCGCTTGGCATAGTTCACCAGAATCTTGCGCTGGCCCTTTTCGACAAATACTACGAAGCCGGTAACCAGAACCGCGACGGCGCAAATGAAGAGTGCCGAAATCGGATGCATGGCGCCGGTACGGACCAGCTCGAAGAGGCCGCCCAACGCACTCGGCAGTCCGGCCACGATGCCGGCGAAAATGATGATCGAAATTCCGTTGCCTAATCCGCGCTCGGTGATCTGCTCGCCCAGCCACATCAGGAACATAGTCCCAGTAAGCAGGGTGAGTACCGTAACGAAACGGAAGAGGAGGCCTGGATCAAGTACCAGCCCGGCTTGCGATTCAAGCGCGATGGCGATGCCCAGCCCCTGGAACAGAGCCAAAGCCACGGTGCCGTAGCGCGTGTATTGCGTAATTTTGCGCCGCCCGGCCTCACCTTCCTTCTTCAGCGCCTCGAACGACGGCACCGCAATGGTCATCAGTTGCATGATGATCGAGGACGAGATGTAGGGCATGATGCCCAGCGCAAACAGCGTAAAGCGCGACAGCGCCCCGCCCGAAAACAAGTTGAAGACGCCTAGAATACCGCCCTGCTGACCCTGGAACAATTCCGCCAGCTTTACGGGGTCAATCCCCGGTACGGGAATATGAGCGCCAATGCGGTAGACCACCAGCGCACCCAACAGAAACCAGAGCCGGCGCCAGAGGTCGCCGAACTTGCCGGTCTTGCCGAGAGCTGCTGCTTGGGGGCTTGCCACGTGGTCTATCCTTGTTCGCTATCAGGCAGCGGCGATGTCAGCTACAGAGCCGCCGGCCGCTTCGATCGCGGCACGAGCGCCCTTGGTCGCACCGACGCCCTTGAGCGCGATCTTGCGATTGAGCTTGCCGGACAGGATCACCTTGGCCGACAACGCATCGCCGGCAATTACGCCGGCCTGCTTCAGTACCAGTAGATCGACTTCTTCAACCGGCAGCTTGTCCAGCTCGGACAGACGCACTTCGACATTGCGGCTGGCGGTCAGGGAGACAAAGCCACGCTTCGGCAAACGACGCTGCAGCGGCATTTGACCGCCCTCGAAGCCCACCTTGTGGAAACCACCGGCGCGTGACTTCTGGCCTTTGTGTCCGCGACCGGCTGTCTTGCCAAGGCCGCTGCCGATACCCCGCCCAACGCGCTTGGCAGAATGCTTGGAGCCAGCACCAGGCTTGAGGTTATTCAGTTCCATACTCATCGATATCCCCTTAGCCTTCGCACTTCACCAGATAGGCCACTTTATTGATCATGCCGCGCACTGCGGGCGTATCTTCAAGCATGGCCGAACTGTTCAGCTTCTTCAGGCCAAGGCCGCGCACGGTTGCGCGATGGTCCTGCTTGGTGCCGATCACACTCTTGACCAGCGTTACCTTGATCGTCTTGTCAGCCATGGCTCACTCCAAAATTTCGGCTACGGCCTTGCCGCGCTTGGCAGCAATCTCGGCCGGGGTGCTCATGGCCAGCAGCCCATGCAGCGTTGCGCGCACCACGTTGTACGGATTGGTCGAGCCGATGGTCTTGGCCACCACGTCAGTAATGCCCATGACTTCGAATACAGCCCGCATCGGACCGCCGGCGATAACACCGGTACCCGGGGACGCGGGCGACATCAGTACGGTAGTGGCGCCATGCTTACCCTTTACCGTGTGGTGGAGGGTGCCATCCTTGAGGCTGATCTTGGCCATCTTGCGCCGAGCCTCTTCCATCGCCTTCTGAACGGCGACCGGGACTTCCCGGGACTTGCCCTTGCCCATGCCGATGCCGCCATCGCCATCGCCCACCACGGTCAGTGCGGCGAACCCGAGAATCCGGCCGCCCTTCACTACCTTGGTGACGCGATTGATCGACACCATTTTTTCGCGCATGCCGTCGTCGCGCTCTTCCTGGGCCTGATGCTGCTTCCTGCCTTGCGGTTTAGCCATGTCCGTCTCGCTTAGAACTTGAGTCCGCCCTCACGGGCGGCTTCAGCCAGCGCCTTGACGCGGCCGTGGTAGTGAAAACCGGAGCGGTCGAAAGCAACCTGCTCGATGCCGGCCGCTTTGGCCCGCTCGGCGATGAGTTTGCCAACCGTCTTGGCAGCATTGACGTTGCCGCCGTTCGGAACCTGGCTCCGTACTTCCGGCTCCATGGTTGAAGCTGCGGCGAGTACGCGGGTGCCGCAGCCGGAGAAAATCTGGGCAGAGATATGCAAGTTGCTGCGATGCACCGCGAGGCGCACCACTTTGAGCTCCGCAATTTTGGCGCGGGTTTTGCGCGCCCTGCGCAGACGAGCCTGTTTCTTTTCCATGATTCAGCGCCTCGATTATTTCTTCTTGGTTTCCTTGATGACAACCACTTCGTCGGAATACCGGACGCCCTTGCCCTTGTAGGGCTCAGGAGACCGGTAAGCACGCACTTCAGCGGCCACCTGACCTACCACCTGTTTGTCAATCCCCTTGATCAGGATCTCCGTCTGGGTCGGCGTTTCAACTTTGATGCCGTTCGGCATGTCGTGCACCACCGGGTGCGAGAAGCCGAGCGTGAGGTTCAGCTTGGCCCCCTGGGCCTGCGCACGATATCCAACGCCTACCAGGGTCAGCTTCTTCTCGAAGCCCTTGGTTACGCCGATCACCATGTTATTCAGCAGTGCGCGCATCGTGCCCGACATGGCACCCGCATTGGGAGCGCCCTCGACGGCTCGGCAGAGCAGCTTTTCGCCATCTCTCTCGATCTTCACCGCCGGCAGCAGGAACTGCTTCAGTGTTCCCAGCGGTCCCTTGACTGCGACCTCGGCATCGGAGAGCGTCACTTCGACGCCCTTGGGTACTTCAACCGGATACTTTGCAATACGTGACATGAGCAGGCTCCTTAGGCGACGATGCAGAGAACTTCGCCGCCCATGTTGCCTGCCCGCGCCCGGCGGTCGGTCATCACGCCCTTTGGCGTAGAGACAATGGCAACACCCAGCCCGTTCATGACACGGGGCAAATCATCCTTGCCCTTATACACACGCAGGCCCGGCTTCGAGACTCGTTCGATGCGCTCGATTACCGGACGCCCGGCATAATACTTGAGCGCCACATCGAGCTCGGGCTTGGCGCCATTCTCGCGGATAGCGAAATCATCAATGTAACCCTCGTCCTTCAGCACCTTGGCAATCGCCACCTTGAGCCTGGAGGAAGGCATGGACACGGACAGCTTCTCCGCCATCTGCGCATTGCGGATGCGGGTCAACATGTCGGCAACTGGATCGGTCATGCTCATATCGCTCTCCTTACCAGCTTGCCTTGGTCATGCCAGGCACTTCACCGCGCATTGCCATCTCGCGCAGCTTGTTGCGGCACAGACCGAACTTGCGGAACACACCGCGGGGACGCCCCGTCAATGCGCATCGATTGCGCTGACGAGACGGGCTCGCGTTGCGGGGCAGCTGCTGGAGTTTCAGGCGCGCGTCCATGCGCTCCTCATCCGACAGCTTGACGTTGTTGATCACAGCAAAAAGTTCAACGCGCTTGGCAGCATACTTCGCAACCATCTTGGCACGTTTTTCTTCGCGGTTAATAAGAGCTAGTTTCGCCATACGTCCCTCAGTTCTTGAAGGGGAACTTGAATGCGGCGAGAAGCGCCTTCGCTTCGTCGTCGTTCTTCGCGGTGGTGGTGATGCTGATGTTCATGCCACGCAACGCATCGATCTTGTCGTACTCAATTTCGGGGAAAATGATTTGCTCTTTCACCCCGACGTTGTAGTTGCCTCGCCCGTCAAAGCCCTTGCCCGAAATTCCGCGGAAGTCGCGGATTCGCGGCATGGCAATCGTGACCAGGCGATCAAGAAACTCGTACATGTGATTTCCGCGCAGCGTCAGCATGCAGCCGATCGGATATCCCTCGCGAATCTTGAACCCGGCGATCGCCTTGCGCGCCTTGGTGACGACCGGCTTCTGGCCCGCGATCTTGGTCATGTCGCTGACCGCGTGGTCCAGCACCTTCTTGTCTCCGACAGCCTCACCAACGCCCATGTTCAGGGTGATCTTGGTGATACGCGGAACTTCCATGATGGACTTGTAACCGAACTTCTGGAGAAGTTCGGGGACCACCGTCTGTTTGTAGTATTCCTGCAAGCGCGCCATCACTGATCCTTACGCGTCAACAACTTCGCCGTTCGACTTGAACACCCGGACCTTGCGACCATCGTCGAGTTGCTTGAAGCCGACGCGATCCGCCTTCTGGGTGGCAGGATTGAACAACGCCACATTGGAAACATTGATCGGCATTTCCTTTTCGATAATGCCACCCTGATTACCCTTAAGGGGGTTAGGCTTGGTGTGCTTCTTGACGCGGTTGATGCCCTCGACAAGCACACGCTCGGCGTCGAGCCAGTTCAGCACGACACCACGCTTGCCTTTGTCCTTGCCTGTGGTCACGACAACATCGTCACCCTTGCGAATTTTGTTCATGATCGTGTCCTCGATTGCCAGTTCAAAGAACCTCGGGAGCCAGCGAGACGATCTTCATGAATCGCTCGGTGCGCAGCTCGCGCGTCACTGGGCCGAAGATACGCGTTCCGATCGGCTCCAACTTGTTGTTGAGCAACACCGCTGCGTTGCCATCGAACTTGATCAGCGATCCGTCGGAACGACGCACGCCCTTGGCGGTACGCACCACCACTGCGCTATAGACTTCGCCTTTCTTTACACGACCACGCGGTGCGGCATCCTTGATGCTGACCTTGATGACATCACCAATGCCGGCATAGCGGCGCTTGGAACCACCAAGTACCTTGATGCACATGACCGAACGCGCGCCAGTGTTATCGGCGACATCCAGCAGAGACTGCATTTGAATCATTTTTTCATCTCCAACTTAATCCGCGATTGACTCAAGTCACGCGATCAGTCTTGGAGCCCGCTAGGGGCTGGGATGCCGGGGAGAGTGAATACCCCGGCGGAGCAAAGAGGCGAGATTTTACATCGCGCCACCATGTTGTCAACTTATATTTGCCATTCGCCGCATATAGCGGCCAAGAGGCAATTAAACGATGCGGGCCTTCTCGATCACCTTGGCGACACGCCATGCCTTGGTCTTGGAAATTGGAGCACATTCCTCGATCTGCACGAGATCGCCAGCCACCGTTTCCATGCCCTCGACGTGTGCGTGATACTTCCGCGAACGGGTCATGATCTTGCCGATCACAGGGTGCTTCACCTTGCGTTCGACGAGTACCGTTACGGTCTTCTGCATCTTGTCCGACACGACGCGCCCCTGAAGGGTGCGCCGCACGGTTTTTGTGGTCGCATCCGTCATTTCGCCGCTGCCTTCTCACGCTGAATGGTCTTGATGCGCGCAATGTCCTTGCGCACCTTGCCGACCTGGCTGGTATTGGTCAGCTGTTGTGTAGCCACCTGCATGCGGAGACCGAATTGCGCCTTGCGCAAATCCAGCAATTCCTTCTGCAGATCCGCATCATTTTTTGCTCTGAGATCACTTGTTTTCATGACTTATCCCAAATGGCGGGTAACGAAGGTGGTCTCGAGCGGAAGCTTAGCCGCTGCCAGGCGGAAAGCCTCGCGTGCCAGCGTCTCGTCGACACCATCCATCTCATAAAGGACTTTTCCAGGCTGAATCTCGGCGACCCAATACTCCGGGGAGCCCTTGCCATTACCCATACGGACTTCCAGCGGCTTCTTTGAAATCGGCTTGTCCGGGAAAATGCGGATCCAAATACGGCCGCCACGCTTGATGTGACGAGTCATGGCACGACGCGCCGCCTCAATCTGGCGAGCCGTAAGGCGACCGCGACCGATAGCCTTGAGGCCGTACTCGCCAAAACTCACTTTGGCGCCCCTGGTAGCGAGTCCGGTGTTGCGACCCTTTTGTTCCTTGCGATATTTTCTGCGGGCAGGTTGCAGCATATTTTACTCCTTGCCTTCTTTCGCGGCGCTATCGACACCCTCGACCTTGGCCGGGGCCTTGCGAATACGCTTGGCGGGTGCCTTCGGCGCTGCGGCAACGCCTTCCGGCTTGACTTCTTCAGCCTTCTTTGCGGGGGCACGACGGGCGGCGGGTTTGGTCTCGGACTCACCCTCGGTCCGGGGCTTTCCTGGACTGCGGCGCGGCTTGCGCTGATCATCAACAGCAGGCTCCGGCGGGGCCAGCAGGGCTTCACTACGCGACAAAATTTCGCCCTTGAACACCCATACCTTGATGCCGATCACGCCGTACGTGGTCTTCGCCTCGGACGTGCCGTAGTCGATGTCGGCCCGCAGCGTATGCAAGGGCACACGACCTTCGCGGTACCATTCCCGACGGGCGATTTCGGCACCGTTCAGGCGCCCCGAACTCATGATCTTGATGCCTTGGGCTCCGAGGCGCATTGCGTTCTGCATTGCCCTCTTCATCGCACGGCGGAACATGATGCGTTTCTCGAGCTGCTGGGCAATCGAGTCAGCGATCAGCTGGGCATCGATTTCCGGCTTGCGAATCTCTTCGATATTGACATGCACCGGTACGCCCATCTTGCGCTGGAGCTCGGCCTTCAGGTGTTCGATGTCCTCACCCTTCTTGCCAATGACGACGCCGGGGCGGGCGCTATAAACCGTAACCCGCGCATTTTTGGCCGGGCGTTCGATCACCACGCGGCCAACCGACGCGTGCGCCAGTTTCTTTTTCAGATAGTCGCGGACCTCAAGGTCTTCCTTGAGCATCTGCGGAAAATTCTTGCTGTTGGCGTACCAGCGGGAAGTCCAGTTGCGCGTGACCGAAAGACGAAAACCGGTCGGATGAATCTTTTGTCCCATGTGCCCTCCTTAATCGCCAACGGTCACGAAAATGTGACAAGTAGGCTTGAGGATGCGGTTGCCGCGTCCCTTGGCTCGCGCCGTAAAGCGCTTGAGCACCGTGCCCTTTTCGACATAGATACGCGTAATCTTGAGTGCATCGATGTCCGCGCCGTCGTTGTGTTCTGCGTTGGCGATGGCCGACTCGAGTACCTTCCTGATGATTCCGGCACCCTTCTTCGGCGAAAAAGCCAGAATGCTGAGCGCCTGATCCACCGGCTTGCCGCGCACCAGGTCGGCAACAAGACGACCTTTTTGGGCGGAAAGTCGGACACCGCGCAAATTTGCGTTGGTTTCCATCATCGCTCCTTACTTCTTCGCAGCGGCTTTCTTGCCGCCCGTATGGCCCTTGAAGGTTCGCGTCAGCGCGAACTCGCCAAGCTTGTGACCAACCATGTTTTCCGAGACATAGACCGGAATGTGCTGCTTCCCGTTATGCACGGCAATGGTCAATCCCACGAAGTCCGGAAGAATGGTCGAACGACGCGACCAAGTCTTTATCGGGCGCTTGTCATTGGAGGCGCGTGCAGCATCCACCCGCTTCAGCAGGTGGGCGTCAATGAACGGGCCCTTCTTGATAGAACGTGCCATGTCTTACCTCTTACCTTTCGGCCTGCGTTGGACAATCATGACGTCCGTGCGCTTGTTGTTGCGGGTGCGGTAGCCCTTGGTCGGCTGACCCCACGGACTGACTGGGACGCGCCCCTCGCCGGTACGTCCCTCACCACCGCCATGCGGGTGATCGACAGGGTTCATCGCCACACCGCGGACCGTCGGACGGATACCACGCCAACGCATCGCACCGGCCTTGCCGATCTTGCGCAGACTGTGCTCTTCGTTGCCAACCTCGCCAATCGTTGCCCGACACTCGACGTGGATGCGACGAATCTCGCCTGAACGCAGGCGGACCTGGGCATAAGTACCTTCACGCGCCAAAAGCTGCGCCGAGGTACCGGCGGAACGAGCAATCTGAGCGCCTTTGCCCGGCATCATCTCGACGCAATGAATGGTCGTACCAACAGGAATGCTGCGGATCGGCAGCGTATTGCCGGGTTTGATGGGCGCCTCGGGACCGCTGAGAACCGATTGTCCGACAACCATCCCCTTGGTAGCGATGATGTAACGGCGCTCGCCGTCAGCGTAAAGGACCAAGGCAATATTGGCCGAACGATTTGGATCGTACTGAAGGTTCTCGACCTTGCCCGGGATCCCGTCCTTGTCGCGACGAAAATCGATCACGCGGTAATGTTGCTTGTGGCCGCCACCCATATGACGAGTGGTGATATGGCCATGCGCATTGCGGCCCGCGGTACTGGTTTTCTTTTCGATGAGCTTGTCGTGCGGGCGACCCTTGTGCAGATTCGGGTTCACAACCTTGACGACACCCCGACGACCAGGCGAGGTCGGCTTGACTTTAACGAGAGCCATTTAAGCAGCCCCCCCTTCCGCGAAATTGATTTCCTGACCAGGCTTAAGGCAGACAAATGCCTTCCTGATGTCGCTACGGCGGCCGATATTGCGGCCGGCGCGCTTGATCTTGCCCTTCAGATTGGCGATCTGCACCGACTTGACCTCGACCTTGAACAGCATTTCGACGGCCGCCTTGACTTCAGGCTTGGTCGCGTCAGGTGTCACGATGAACACCACCTGCTCATTCTTGTCCGCAATATAAGTGGCCTTTTCCGAAATTTGCGGGGCCACCAGCACTTGCAGCAAACGTTCCGGATTGAAGTTCTTGGTCATGCCAGCATCTCCTCGATCTTGGCCACTGCACCCTTGGTGAAAATAACCTTGGGAAAGCGCACCAGGGATACCGGATCAGCCTGCTGAGCCTCCAGCACCAGCACATTCGGCAAGTTGCGCGAGGCCAGCGCCAGATTGTCGTCCAGACTATCCGTCACGAGCAGCACCGGATCCGCGCCCAGACCCATGGCTTTGAGCTTTTGTGCGAACAGGCGCGTCTTCGGTGCTTCGATGGCGAAGTCCTCAATGACCACCAGCCTGTCTTCGCGGGCCAACTGTGAAAGGATTGCGGCCAAGCCGGCACGATACATCTTGCGATTGACCTTCTGGGTAAAGTTCTCTTCGGGCGTGTTCGGGAATATCCGACCACCGCCGCGCCACAGAGGCGAAGAAGTCATACCGGCGCGAGCGCGGCCGGTGCCCTTTTGGCGAAATGGCTTCTTGGTGCTGTGATGCACCTCTTCGCGATCCTTCTGCTTACGATTTCCGGAGCGCGCATTTGCCTGATAGGCAACCACCACTTGATGCACCAGGGCTTCGTTGAAGTCCCGACCAAACAGCGCGTCGGACGCTGTCATGGTTGACGCGGCCTGACCCTGGTCGTTAATTAGTTTAAGTTCCATGTCGCCCCCGCTCAGTTGGATGCCTTGACAGCCGGGGCGACGACTACATCACCCCCCCTAGCGCCAGGCACCGCACCCCTGACCAGCAGGAGCTGACGCGCCTCGTCGATACGGACGACTTCCAGATTCTGGGTCGTGCGCGCGACATCGCCGAGATGCCCGGCCATGCGCTTGCCGGGAAACACCCGGCCCGGATCCTGCGCCATGCCGATGGAACCAGCAGAGTTGTGCGACAGGGAGTTGCCGTGGGAGGCACGGTTCGACGAGAAGTGGTGACGGGTAATCGCTCCGGCAAAACCCTTGCCGATCGAGGTGCCACTCACATCGACCTTCTGGCCCACGCTGAAAATGCTTGCAGCAACCACGTCCCCGGGCTTGAAGCCGGCGAGTTGATCGGGCGTTACGCGAAATTCCTTGAGAACTTCACCGGCTTCGACACCGGCCTTGGCGAGATGCCCAGCAGCAGGCTTGCTGACTCGGCTGGCGCGACGCTTGCCAAAGGTCACCTGAACGGCGGCATAGCCATCCGCTTCAGGCGTCTTTATTTGTGTGACGCGGTTATTCGACACATCGAGCACCGTCACCGGGATGGAAGTGCCATCCTCGGCAAAGACGCGCGTCATGCCGACCTTGCGTCCAACAAGGCCTAGACTCATTTTATTCTCCTAAACCCCAGCTACGATTGGCCGGGCCCAGTTCCAAAATTCAGCGACAAAATGTCACCGCGGCAGGCGCCAAAAAGGCCGGCGCCCCTGTTACGAATTACTGCAACTTGATCTCGACGTCCACGCCAGCAGGAAGATCCAGCTTCATCAACGCATCGACAGTCTTGTCGGTCGGGTCAATGATGTCCATCAGGCGCAGATGGGTGCGAATTTCGAATTGATCCCGCGACGTCTTGTTGACGTGCGGCGAGCGCAATACGTCAAAACGCTCAATGCGCGTCGGAAGTGGCACCGGGCCACGCACAACAGCGCCAGTGCGCTTTGCCGTCTCTACGATTTCAAGCGCCGACTGGTCGATCAATCTATAGTCGAAGGCCTTGAGGCGGATGCGTATCTTTTGGCTTTGCATTACAAATCCTTAAAGAGCGAGTTCGCAAATCGCGAAAGGGCGAAATTTTATCGCCCTTTTCGCTGTATTGCAACAAATGTTATTCGATGACCTTGGCAACGACACCGGCGCCGACGGTACGACCGCCTTCACGGATGGCGAAACGCAAGCCTTCTTCCATCGCGATCGGCGCAATCAGCTTCACCGTCATGGCAATGTTGTCGC
>JBAZOF010000037.1:0-15977 GCA_041648855.1 Sulfuritalea sp.
GGATATCCTCGTTCAGCACGCTTTTCGCGCAATGCTCGATGCGGCTTTCCACGGTGACGATGCGGCCCAGCGCCGCGTCATGCTTCGGGTAGGCCGCGGCCAATCCATCGAGCTTTGCGCCACCCTCAGCGAGGCAGGCGAAAAACGCCGGATTGCGCTTGGCGAACTTCGCCACCATCGCCTCGCCCTCGTCCACCGCAAGGTGCCCCGGATGCAGGTCGATGCGATCGAGGTCCATGAATTTCCAGTTGAGCTTCCACTGTTCGTTCGGATCGCCGACCCATCTGGCGTTGCGTTCGACCTCTTCCTCGTTGCGCCAGTATGGCAGCGTGTCGCTGAAGCCGATGTCCCCGTTCACTCCCCGCGCCGGATCGATGCGGGCTTGCGGGTAGTGCTCGCGGTAAGGTTCGTCGCCGGCGGCGATGACTGTCGCTGCAGAGCCGAGCGAGGCCACGACGGCAAGGGCAAGTGCGCGAATTTTCAGTCGCATGCTGGTGGCCCTCACTTGGAAGCCTGGAGAAAGGCGACGATGTCGCGGATATCCAGGTCGCTCAGGATCTCGTTGGTGCCGAAGGGCGGCATCAGCGTTTCGGGATTGCGTGTGCGCATGTCGTGGATTGCCGTGTAAGTCTCCGCGTCGCTGCGCCCCGCGTTGCCGTAGTGGCTCAGATCCGGCCCGCGCGTACCCGGTTGGGCGCCGCCTTTCATGACATGGCAGGCCAGGCAGTTGCCCTTGTCGCGAGCCTGGGCGATCTGCCGGCCTTTCTCGGCGTTACCGTCGAGGGCGCCCGCGAGCTTCTTCGTTTGCGGCTTGCGCGTCGCGATCTTGCCGCAGGCCAAGGTGTAACTCAGGCACGGATAGGCGGAGTAGTCGGCCGGTGCCTGGGCGCCGGCCGACATGGCCAGCAGCGAGCCCAGGATGATGGCCACGACAGCAGATGCCGTTTTCACCGTTATGCCCCGACTCAGAACTGATGCGTCAGTTGCAGGCCGTAGCGTGCGCCGACCGCGTTGACCACGATTTGCGAGTTGGCCTCGTTGATCGCATTGGCATTGGGATTGGGCGCTTGGGCGTCACGGGGCTCCAGGTTGAATGTCACTCGCGTCGCCGGCGACAGGTAGTAGTTCACCGCGAAGGTGAGCTGCTTGACGACGCGCTTGTCGCTGCCCCCCCAGGTAGCGTTGCCGATGGTTGCGTAGAGAAGGTCGTGCTGCGCGTAGCGGACGCCGAAGTTCCACTTGTCGTTGAGGTAGTAGCCGTAGTCGAGCGTGATGCCGCGCGCCTTGTTGCCCTTCTCGGCCGCGATCTGGATCTGGCCGCCGAAGGCCTCGTCGACCACGTTGCCGGTCGGCGTGTAGAAGATCATGCCGTCGGCGTACATCAGGTCGAGGCCGAGGCGGTGCGTGCCGCGCCCCTCGCCGAAGATCTCGCCGAGCGCCTTGACGCCGACGCCGTAACGCGTGAAATCGAAGTCCCCGCTCAACGTGCCCGAAGCGTCGGTCTCGAAATTGCGCGTGCCGTCCTGGTGGTAAACGTAGCCCTTGATGCCGTGCTTGTTGGGCCCCTTGCCGCCGGGCAGGTCGTACTCGGTGGAGAAGTAGAGGTTGAGGTCCTTGTCGCTGTTGTAGTCCTTGATCTTGTGGATGCCGCTGCCATTGCCGATCATGACGGCATAGGTGCTGGTCCATTTGCCGGACTTGAACGCGTCGAAGAACTGAAAGCCCCAGTCGCGACCAACGTCGCTGTCGTAGCCGGTCTTGGCGGCAGGCGCGTAGCCCTGTCCTGCAATGACGGCTGTGCCCTTGGCATTGACCTTGACGAACTTCTCCATCTGTACGCGGGCGATGAAGTCGGTCGGCCACATGTAGCTGTTGCTGTCGATGGCCTGGTACATCTCCTCCGGGCCGGGTTTGCGCATGAGGCCGGCGCGGACGCGGACGCCCGGAATGTAGCTGAAGGTCATCGTCGCGTCGGTGAGGCTGATCGTATGTGCGCGGTTCGTATCGAGCGGGTCGTAGTTGGCCGCGTTCATCCCGGCATTGGCCATCACGAAGTAATTGATCTTGCCGGGAATCAGATTGCCGCGCAGGCCGATCGCCAGGTTGTCGACGTTGAAGGCGGACTTCTGGTCGCGGAGTTCCGGCCCGACCCGGCACATGGCGTTGTAGGAGCCATTCAGGAGCGCGAAGTTGTTCGGGCCGACGGCCCGCAGGCCTTCGAGCTTGTCGCAGCCGTAGTAGTTCGTATATGAAGCCTGCGCCACGCCGAAGAACTTGTGCGTGGTGGTGGGCGGCTCCATCGCCTGTGCCATGACCCAGTCCGCGGCGGCCGCTTGCCCCGACGTACCCAGCGTCGCGAACAACGCGGCGGCCAACACCGATAACTTTTCATTATTTCCCATGAATCTTCTCCTCCCCGAGACAGTGCCTGAACGATTATTTTTTGTCGCCGCCATCCGCCCGAAACGGGTGGATGGCGGCGCTGCCTGCGATGTTGCCGGCTGGATTTACTCGACGATGTAGGGTGAATCACCCTTGCCGAAACGGAACAGGTTGTGGCAGCTCGAGCAGCCGCTCAGCACCTTGCCCATTTCGGCGCCGGCGCTGACGAAGTCCTTCTTGAGTGCCATTTCGGCCACGCGCTCGAGACCACCTTCGACCTGGGCGTTGATCTTCGGCAGCGTGGCGAGCGAGTCGGCGTTGATCTGCTCGAGTTTCACGTAGGCCAGCAAATGCCCTTTCGGCCAACGGTGGCGGGAAGCGCGAACCGCGCAGTCGGCGGCCATCTCGCCGTTCTCCACCATCAGTCCGGCCGTGGTGCACTGGACATCGGAGAGCAGTTCCATCATCACCTGGCGCGCCGTGGCGTCTTCGCTGTAGCGGGTATGCTTGGCTGTCATCTTCTTGAACTGCTGGATGAACTCCGGCGGCAGTTTCTTCACCTGCGCCTGAAATTCCGGGCTCATCTTGTGCTGCTTCGGGGCATCTGCCGACGTCTTCTCGATGCTGGGGTACGTGGCGCCATTGGCGGGTGCCTTGGCCTCTTCTGCCGCGCCAACCGGACCGGCGACTGCGGCACTGAAGACTGCGACAGCAGCGAGAGTGGCAACAAACTTTTGTTTCATGAACATGCTTGACTCCTTTATGAAAATGGTGCGACTTAGGTCATCCGCGGCTTTCCGCCGGCCGCGTCGCCTCGAACAAGTTGATTAATCGCTTACGCCGACCGTCACGCTCATCACGCCGATGAGGTCGCCGGCTTCCAGCCCGTCCTTCTCGAAGCCGAGCATGTCGGGCTCGCCTTTGGGCTTGCCATGGCAGCCCAGGCAGGCCGGAATCAGGCGGATCGGTTCCATGTGGCGGTACACCTCCTGCTTGCTCCATCTGGCGAAGCTTGTCAGCGGCTTGTTCTCGCCATGGCCGGCCTTGACGTAGTGCTCCAGCGCAGCGCGCTCGGTGTCGTCGGGCGCATTCATCGGGCTGCGGTAGGCGCGCCCCGGCTGCTTGATGACGATGCCGGTGCGGGCCGCGAATACCTGACCCATTTCGCGCTCCCATTTGGCCGGCAGGAAGTTCTTCCAGCCCACGCCCTTGGTGTTGATGCGTTCCTGGTTGTTGTCCATCACCTGGCGGCCGGCCCAGAAGAGCTTCTCGAAAATTTTCTTCTGGTTGGGCGAGGCGTCGATCAGCTCGGGCTCGACGGCGGAACGCCACTGGCTTTCGAGAGCTTCGCCGGAAAGCCCCTTGTCGCCGAGCGTGGGATCGACAATCTTGCCAGCGTAGGCAAAAATGATCATGCGCGCAGCCATCACCGCCCTGGCGAGTTTTTCCGCCGTCGCCTTGGCTTCGGCCCGCGGAATTTTCTCCATGAAGAAGGATTCCGCAAAACCGCCCTTGGCCCGTGCACCGATCTGCTCGGCCCCGGCCTGTGCAGCTACCAGCATGAGTGCAGCAAGTGCCGCGACACGTCCGATCATCATCTCCCCCTCGCTTGTGTTATGTTTTCCGCAAGACTAGGGATGAGCGGTTTCCGACGTGTTGCACAGGGGCCGCAGGTGTTACAAGTTGTTACAAGGGGACGTCAGAGCCATGGCTGAATGCCGCGGACGCATACTGGTGGTGGATGACGATGAAGGCTTGCGCGCGCTGCTGGTGCGCTATCTGTCAGACAACGGCTATGAGGCCGCGGGCGTAGGCGACGGTACGGCGATGAAGCGCCACTTGGCGACCCACGCGGTGGATCTGTTGCTGCTCGACGTCATGCTGCCGGGCGAGGACGGCTTGTCTCTGGCACGTTCACTCAGCGGGCCCGGCACCCCCTCGATCATCATGCTGTCGGCACGCGGCGAAGAAGTCGACCGAATCGTCGGCCTGGAGGTCGGGGCGGACGATTACCTGCCCAAGCCTTTCAGTCACCGCGAGTTGCTGGCACGCATTGCGGCGGTACTGCGCCGCAGGCAGCCCGTGAAGGAAAGAGGCCGCCTGCGCCACTTCGGCCCGTTCGAGGTCGACCTTGAGGCGCGCCGCCTGACAAGCAACGGCAGGGAAGTCGAGATATCTGGCGCAGAGTTTTCCCTGCTAAAAATATTGCTTGAGCATCCGGACCGCGTGCTCAGCCGCGATGCCCTGGTCGATCTGCTCAAAGGCTATGAGCGGGGGCCCTTCGACCGCATGGTCGATGTGCGGGTGACACGACTGCGCCGCAAGATCGAACCCGACCCGAGCCATCCCGTCTACCTGCGCACGGTCTGGGGCGAGGGCTACTTGTTTTCGCCTGGCGGGGATACCGGCCAGGCATGATTGCGCCACGCACGCTGTTCGGTCGCACCGCGCTGGTGATCGCGCTGGTGTCGTTTGCTTTCCAGATGTTCACCATCGCCGTCATCACCTACTTCGCCCTGGTGCCGCTGGGCCGCCATGCCACCAATGACCTTGCGGCGCTGCTGATAGAGACTGCGGAATCGTGGGAAGCCGAGCCGGTCGCCGAGCGGGTATGGCTGCAGGAGCGCATCACCCGCATCCATCGCCTGCAGGTACAGGATCCCCCCGGCGAGGTGACCGACTTCACCCGGCAGATTCCCTATTTCCAGTTGCTCGAAACTGCCCTGAGCGTCCGTACCGGCGAACGAATCGAACTGCGCACCAGCCGCGCCGAAAGCGGCGAGCAATGGTACTGGGCGGATCTGCCCGCAGCAGGGGCGAAGGTGCGTGTCGGCTTTCCCGCCAGCCGCGTCGACGTGCAGCCCTGGCTCGCGATGCTGCTGATCCTTTCGGTAGGGACGGTCGTCACGCTGATCACCTCGACCTGGCTGGCGCGCTGGCTTATCGCCCCCCTGTCGCGCCTGTCCGCCGCGACCCAGCACATCGGCAAGGGCCAGCGCGGCGAACCCTTGCCGGAAACCGGTCCCACCGAGCTCGCCACCCTGGCGCGCGAGTTCAACCGCATGGGGGAACAGGTCGAGGAGTTGCTGACCAACCGCACCACGCTGCTGGCGGGCATTTCGCACGACCTGCGCACGCCGCTGGCGCGTATCCAGCTCGCGCTGGGAATGATCTCGGAACGATTCGACCAGGAACTGCTCGAGCACGTGCTGCGCGACGTCGAGGGCATGAACCAGCTGATCGCCCGCTGCCTGGAAGTCAGCCGGGATTTCGTCGAGAAAGAATCGGTGGAACTTGATCTGTGCGACCTGCTGGCCGAGGTCGCCATGGAATTTTCGCGCCGGGGTGCCGAGATCCGCGGGCACAAGGGCCCCGATTGCCACCTGCGCGTACGCCCCCTGGCGCTCAAGCGCATCCTTTCCAACCTGGTCGACAACGCCCAGCGTTATGGCGAGGGACAAATCATCGACATCGAATACCACATGGCGGACCACCATGTCGAAATCTGCGTCCTCGATCGGGGGCCGGGCATTGCCGAAGAGGAGCGCGAAAAAGTGTTCCAGCCCTTCTATCGTCTGGAGCCCTCGCGCAGCGCCCGCACCGGCGGCAGCGGACTCGGGCTCGCCATCGTGCGCCAGCTCGCCACCGCCAACGGCTGGACGGTCGAACTCGCGGCGCGGCCGGGCGGCGGCACCGCCGCCTGTGTGCGGGTGCCGCTCGAAGAGACGCAGGGCCTGGGTGCGATTCCGGCAAGTCTGCGATGACGGCATTCAAGCGGCAGTCTGCGGTGCCGCACCTCAAGCCCGTGATGGAAACCCTGTAAAATCGTTGCTTTTGCGAATTCACAGGGTTTCCCGATGAACCAAAAACCCACGTTCCAGGAAATCATCCTGCGCTTGCAGGACTTCTGGAACAAGCAGGGCTGTGTGCTGCTCCAGCCCTACGATATCGAAGTCGGCGCCGGCACCTTCCACACCGCCACCTTTTTGCGTTCGATCGGCCCGGAGCCATGGAAAGCTGCCTACGTGCAGCCCTCGCGCCGGCCCAAGGACGGACGCTACGGCGAGAACCCGAATCGTCTGCAGCACTACTACCAGTACCAGGTAGTGCTGAAGCCGAATCCGCCCAACATCCAGGAGCTCTACCTCGACAGTTTGCGCGCGCTCGGCATCAACACCTCCGAACATGACATCCGCTTCGTCGAGGACGACTGGGAATCACCGACGCTGGGCGCCTGGGGGCTGGGCTGGGAAGTCTGGCTCAACGGCATGGAAGTCACCCAGTTCACCTATTTCCAGGAAGTCGGATCGCTCCCCTGCCGGCCGGTGCTGGGCGAGATCACCTACGGCATCGAGCGCCTCGCGATGTATCTGCAAAGCGTGGAAAACGTCTTCGATCTGGTCTGGGCGCCCGGCGTCACCTACGGCGACGTCTATCACCAGAACGAGGTCGAGCAATCGACCTACAACTTCGAACACTCCGACGTCGACTGGCTGTTCGCGCAGTTCTCCAAATACGAATCCGAGGCCAAGCGCCTGATCGGCCTCAACCTGCCGCTGCCGGGTTTCGAGATGGTGATGAAGGCCTCGCATACCTTCAACCTGCTCGATGCGCGCGGTGCCATTTCGGTCACCGAGCGCGCCGCCTACATCGGCCGCGTGCGCGCGCTGGCGCGCGAAATCGCTCAGGCTTATTACGACTCGCGCGAACGGCTCGGCTTCCCGATGCTCAAAGGAGCCGCGGCATGAAAACCACGCTGCTGATCGAACTCCTCACCGAGGAACTGCCGCCGAAGTCGCTGGCCAGACTGGGCCTGTCCTTCCGCGAGCAGATGCAAAAGGCGCTGGCGACGGCCGGCTTCATCGAGGCCGGCAACGAGGGGCGCTGGTATGCCACGCCGCGCCGCCTGGCGATGCAATTCGACGATTGCCTGGAGAGCCAGCCCGATCGCGTGATCGAGAAGAAGGGCCCGGCGGTGTCCTCAGGAGTCGGCGCTGACGGTACGCCGACCAAGGCCCTCGAAGGCTTCATGCGTTCGGCCGGGGTCGAGTTCGCGCAACTGGAAAAGCAGAGCGATGGCAAGGTCGATTATTTCGTCGTGCGCATGAGCAAGAAGGGCGGACGCATCGACGAAACTCTGGCCGGGATGGTGGAAGCCGCGCTGAAGAAATTGCCGGTCGCCAAGCTGATGCGCTGGGGCGCCAGCGAGGCACAATTCGTTCGACCCGTGCATGGCCTGATGCTGATGCACGGCGCCAGAACCATTTCCGGAGAGGTGCTGGGCCTTGCCAGCCGCAATGTCACGCGCGGCCATCGCTTCATGAGCGTCGGCGTGATCGACATTCCGCGCGCCGGCGATTACGAAGCGATTCTGGAGAAACAGGGCCGCGTCATCGCCTCCTTCGACAAGCGCCGCGCCATGATCGTCGAACAACTCGATCGCGCCGCCGGAAAGCACAGCTGGGTGCGGGACGACGCGCTGCTCGATGAGGTCACGTCGCTGGTCGAATTTCCCGCCGTGTATGAGGCGAGCTTCGAACCGGAGTTTCTCGCCGTGCCGCAGGAATGCCTGATCCTGACCATGAAGGCGAACCAGAAATATTTTCCGCTGATGGACGGTGACAAGCTGACCCATCGCTTCCTCGTCGTCTCCAACATGAAGGTCGCGGACCCGGCCAACATCGTCACTGGCAATGCCCGCGTGGTCCGTCCGCGTCTGGCGGATGCCAAGTTCTTCTTCGAAACCGACAAGAAGACGCCGCTCTCGGCGCGCATCGGCAAGCTGTCGCGGGTGGTCTATCACAACAAGCTGGGCACCCAGGGCGAGCGCGTCGATCGTCTGGTCAAGCTGGCCGCCACCATCGCGCAGCGCATCGGCGCCGACCCGATGCAGGCGGAGCAGGCGGCCCTGCTGGCGAAGGCCGACCTGGTCACCGACATGGTCGGCGAGTTTCCCGAACTGCAGGGCATCATGGGCCGCTATTACGCGCTGGCCGATGGCGAACCGGCCGCGGTGGCCGATGCGATCCAGAGCCACTATCAGCCGCGCTTCAACGGCGATGCGCTGCCCGTGGGAGGGGTCGCCTGCGCCGTGGCACTGGCCGACAAGCTCGATGCGCTGATCGGCTTCTTCGCCATCGGCCAGATTCCGACCGGCGACAAGGACCCCTTCGGCCTGCGCCGCGCTGCGCTTGGCGTGCTGCGCATCCTGATGGAGACGCCGCTGCCGCTCTCATTGCCGGAACTGATCGACGCTGCCGCCGCCGGCTTCGCGCCCGAGATATTCACCGGAGATTGGCGTAGCGCCAGCGCCGACTTTTTCAAGGAACGCCTGCGCAACATGCTGCGCGACGCCGGGCACGATCACCGTGCGGTCGACGCCGTCCTCGCGCTCGATCCGGCGCGGATCGACCAGGTTCCGGCGCGACTGGCTGCCGTCAAGGCATTCGCCGCGCTGCCCGAAGCCGACGCGCTGGCGGCCGCCAACAAGCGCATCGTCAACATCCTGAGAAAGTCGGGCAGCGAAGCGGGTGCGGCAGTCAACGCGGCGCTGCTGCAGGAAGACGCCGAGAAGGCCTTGTTCGCCGCAGTCGAGGCCGCAGCGCCCGGCATCGAAGCCCAACTCGCCGCCGGCGACTACACCGCCGCGCTGAAAGCCCTGGCCGGATTGCGCGGTGCGGTCGATGCATTCTTCGACGGCGTCATGGTGATGGCCGAGGACGCGCAGATCCGCAGCAACCGGCTCGCCCTGCTGTCACGCCTCGCCGGCCTGATGAACCGGGTCGCCGATATCTCGAAACTGTCCAGCTAGTCGGGGCGGGCAGCGCGGCGCGACAAACAAAGCCTCTTTTGCGTCCGTGTTTCGCCGTGTTGCGCTGCTTACCTTGGGGAAAATGGAATCATGAAACTTGTCATTCTCGATCGCGACGGCGTGATCAACCACGACTCCGACCAGTACATCAAGTCGCCGGATGAATGGAAGCCGATCCCCGGCAGCCTCGCCGCAATCGCCCGCCTCAACCAGGCCGGCTATCGCGTGGTGGTGGCGAGCAACCAGTCGGGTATCGGCCGCGGCCTGTTCGAGACGGACACGCTGATGGCGATTCACGACAAGATGCTGAAGGCGCTGGCCCAGGCCGGCGGACGCATCGACGCGATATTCTTCTGCCCGCACACCAATGCCGACAACTGCGATTGCCGCAAGCCGAAGCCCGGCATGTTCCGCGAGATCGCCTCGCGCTTCAACGCCGAACTGGCCGGCGTGCCGGCCATCGGCGATTCCCTGCGCGACCTGCAGGTCGCCGCCACGGTGGGTGCGCAGCCGATGCTGGTGCTGACCGGCAAGGGCCGCAAGACCGTCGATGATCCGGCGCTGCCGCCCGAAACGCTGGTGTTTCCCGACCTTGCCGCCGCTGTCGCGCATATTGCCCGCTGAGTTTGATGGCCGTATTCCGTTCCCTGCTGTTTCTGCTGATCCTGGTGGTGGTGACGCCTCCCTACACGCTGGGAGTGATCCTTTGCCGCCCACTGCCGCACCACATGCGGCGGCAGACGGTGGTGCCGTGGGTGAACTTCACCATCTGGCTGATCAAGCATGTGCTCGGCATTCCCTATCGCCTGGTCGGCGCCGAAAACATTCCCGATCGCGCCTCGGTCGTGCTGGCCAAGCATCAGTCGGCCTGGGAAACGTTCATGCTGCAGGCGGTGTTCAAGGACACCGTTTTCGTCTGGCGCAAGGAGATCAAGTACCTGCCGTTTTTCGGCTGGGCGCTGGCCTCGATTCCGATGATCGAGACCGACCGCAATGCCAGCCGGTCCACGCTGAAGCGGCTGGTCGACCAGGGCCGCGATCGTCTCGCCAAAGGTTACACGGTGATCATTTTCCCGGAAGGGACCCGCTCGCAACCCGGTTCGAAAAACCGCTACAAGATCGGCGGCGCGCACCTTGCCGTCGAGACCGGCACGCCGGTGGTTCCCGTCGCGCTCAATTCGGGGGAATTCTGGGGCCGCAACGCCCTGTTCAAGAAGTGCGGCACCGTCACCGTCAGCATCGGCCCGGTGATCGATCCCGCGGGGCTCACGGCGAACGAAGTGACCAACCGGGCCGAGGCCTGGATCGAAGCCGAAATGCGCCGCATCAGCCCGCAGCTCTATGAGGTTTCGCCATGAATGTTGCAACCGCTCGCAGCCCGCAACTCAAGCTCAAGCTCGGCAGCGACGAGCCCGATCCCGCCAGCCGCTGGCACGATGGCGCGACGCTGGCATACCTCGGCGGCAGCCTGCGCCTGGTGCTCGGCACACGACACAAGGAGTCGCTGCGCGAAGGCGGCACACTCGACCTGCCGCTGCCGCCCCAGGCCACTCCGCGCCAGATTCAGGACCGGGCCGAAGCCTGGCTGCGCGAAGAAGCCAAACGGCTTCTGCAGCAGGTCATCGACCAACAATGGGCGCTTGCCGGCCCGCGAAGCCGAATCCCCGGCAGACAAAGTCCGGGGCGGCGAGCGCCGCGCCTGTCGCTCTCGTTCGCGGCACGCAGCCATTGGGTCGAGGCGCAGAGCGAAGACTCCCTGCGCTGCAACTGGCGCCTGATCGAACAGCCGATGCCCGTCATCGAGCAGGCGATCGCCCGCGCCATCGCCACCTTGCCTCCGGAAGGCGGAGGTTTCGACCTGTTCGGCGCCCCGCTCGCCACAAACTGAAACGACAGATGTTCCTCGAACAACTCAAGCTGTTCCGCCTGCCCTCGCCCCCGCCTGAGGCGAAGACGCGGCACCTGCTGATCGGTGGCCGCATCATCGACTATCGGCTGAAGAGCGGTGCCAAGCGTCTGTCCATGACCATCGACGAGCGCGGACTGCGCATCGGCGCACCCCATCGCATCGCACTGACCGAGATCGAGGCTTTCGTCCAGGGCCATGCCGACTGGGTGCTGAAGAAGCTCGGCGAACTCGCCCATGCCACCCAGCCGCGCCACCTCACGATCAAGGATGGCGCGCGCGTGCCGCTGCTCGACACTGAAGCCGAAGTGCGCGTCCTGCCCGGCGCCAACCGGGTGCGCTGGGTCGGCGAACTGCTGGTCCTCGAAGCGCGCCCGGAGGCCGACCTCGGCCCGCTGGCAGTGCGCGCCCTGCAGAAGCGGGCGCTCAACCATTTCGGCGAACGCCTCGCCCACTACACCGGCCGGCTCGATCTGGAGCTGCCGAAGCTGGCCCTGTCTTCGGCCCACACGCGCTGGGGCAGTTGCAGCACACACGGCGGCATCCGCCTCAACTGGCGGCTGATCCACATGCCGACGCACCTCGGCGACTACGTGGTCGCCCACGAAGTCGCCCACCTGCTGGAAATGAACCACAGCGCGCGCTTCTGGAACGTGGTCGGCTCGCTCTACCCCGAATGGAAAGCCGCGCGCACCGAGCTCAAGCAACGCGCCGCCTCGCTGCCGATTCTTTGAAGGAAACCCAAATGCGAATTCTGCACACCATGCTGCGCGTCGGCGATCTCGACAAATCGCTGGCCTTCTATACCGATGTCCTCGGCATGCGCCTGCTGCGGCGCCACGACTACCCGGAAGGAAAGTTCACGCTGGCCTTCATCGGCTTCGAGGACGAGAAGGACGGCGCGGTGATCGAGCTGACCCACAACTGGGGCGTCGATCGCTACGAAATCGGCACCGGCTACGGCCACATCGCACTGGCGGTCGACGATGCCTATGCGGCCTGCGACGCCATCCGCCAGCGCGGCGGCAAGGTCACGCGCGAGGCCGGCCCGATGAAGGGCGGCACTACCGTGATCGCCTTCGTCGAGGATCCGGACGGCTACAAGATCGAACTGATCCAGCGCAGGTAGCCGCGAAGCGCCCGCGCATTGCGCCGCCGCTCAGGCATAACTCGGCGCGAACGCCTCTTCCGGATTCTTCACCGGACCCTCGCCGCTCCAGTAGGGCGAAAGCGAAAAACGGATGGTGCCGTGCGCCGCCGTGTAGGGAATGCCCATCGCGCGCATCACGTGCGAGGGTTCGAGTGGACCCGATACGCGCTGGCTGGCCCACGCCGTCGCCACCGCCAGCATGGCCGACCAGCACCTCTGGCAAGACCTCGGCCTGCCCAGCCGGGTCGAGCTCAACGCCCTGATGCAGACGCGCTTCACCGCACTGAAGACGAAGAACGCCGGCGACATGAAATGGAAGAAGTTCTTCTACCGCCAGCTTTGCGAGCAGGCCGAGGTGCTGATCTGCAAGTCCCCCAGTTGCGCCAATTGCTGCGATTATTCGCTCTGCTTCGGACCCGAGACATGAGACGACTTTTCATTCCCCTGCTGTTCGCCTGCCTCAGCCACGCCGCCCACGCCGACGAAGTCCAGGTCGCCGTCGCCGCCAACTTCACCGCGCCGGCCAAGCTTCTCGCCGCCGCTTTCGAAAAGGACAGCGGACACACTGCGCAACTGTCCTTCGGCGCCACGGGCAAGTTCTACGCCCAGATCAGGAACGGCGCCCCCTTCGAGGTGCTGCTGTCCGCCGACGACACGACTCCGGCCAGACTGGCGCAGGAAGGCGCCGCCGTGGCCGGCAGCCGCTACACCTACGCCGTCGGGCGCCTCGTGCTGTGGTCGGCGAAGCCCGGCTACGTGGACGAACAGGGCGCGGTGCTGCAAAAGGGCGATTTCAAGCACCTCGCCATCGCCAATCCGAAACTCGCGCCCTACGGCGCCGCGGCCGTCGAGGCGCTGACCGCGCTGAAACTGCTTGAAATCGTGCAGGCGAAATTCGTCCAGGGCGAGAACATCGCCCAGACCCACCAGTTCGTCGCCAGCGGCAATGCCGAACTGGGTTTCGTCGCCCTGTCCCAAGTCATGCAGGACGGCAGGATTGCATCGGGTTCGGCCTGGATCGTGCCGGCCGGACTGCACCAGGCGATCCGGCAGGATGCGGTGCTGCTGGAAAAGGGCCGGGGCAAGCCCGCCGCCGCGGCCTGGCTCAAGTACCTCAAAGGCGACAAGGCGAAAGGCATCATCAAGTCCTTCGGCTACGAGAGCTGACAAGGCCGCACCTGCGCGTGATATCGCGCTAGCATTCGCTCCATGCCAAGTTTACCCAACCTCGCCGCCGACCTCGCCGCGATCTGGCTGACGCTCAAGCTGGCGACCGTCACCACCCTGCTGCTGCTGCTGATCGGCACGCCGATCGCATGGTGGCTGGCGCGCACGCGCTCCTGGTGGAAGGGCCCCGTCGGCGCCGTGGTGGCGCTGCCCATCGTGCTGCCGCCGACGGTGATCGGCTTCTACCTGCTGCTGCTGATGGGCCCCGATGGCGTTGTCGGGCAATTCACGCAATGGGCCGGCATCGGCCTGCTGCCCTTCACCTTCTGGGGCCTGGTGGTGGCCTCGGTGTTCTATTCCATGCCCTTCGTCGTGCAGCCGATCCAGAACGCCTTCGAGGCCATCGGCGAGCGGCCGCTGGAAGCCGCGGCGACCTTGCGCGCGGCGCCGCTCGACGCCTTTTTCAGCGTCGCCGTGCCGCTGGCAAAGCCGGGCTTCGTCACCGCGACGATACTGGGCTTCGCCCACACCGTCGGCGAATTCGGCGTGGTGCTGATGATAGGTGGCAACATCGCGGACAAGACCCGCGTCGTCTCGGTGCAGATCTACGACCACGTCGAGGCGCTCGAATACGCCCAGGCGCACTGGCTGGCCGGCGGCATGATGGTGTTTTCCTTCCTCGTGCTGCTGGCGCTGTACACGCTGAATCCGACCGGTCGGCGCAAGAAATGATCCCCCCGAAATCCTCGCTTTGCTCGGCTCTCCCCCCAGGGGGCGGCGCCACTTGGGGCGGCCCGGCGTGGCACCCATGAGTATCGCGGCGCAATTCCGGCTGGGCTATCCGGGCTTCGCGCTCGATGTCGACCTCGACCTGCCGGGACGCGGCGTCACCGCGGTATTCGGTCAGTCCGGTTGCGGCAAGACCACGCTGCTGCGCTGCATCGCCGGGCTGGAGCGCGGTGTCGGCCGTCTGTCGATCAATGGCGATACGTGGCAGGACGCCGGCGCCTTTGTACCGACCCACCGGCGGCCGCTGGGCTACGTGTTCCAGGATGCGCGCCTGTTCGCGCACCTCGACGTCGCCGGCAACCTCGACTACGGCCGTCGCCGCGCCGGCTCCGGGCCGGCCGCCGACCGCGCCGCAATCGTCGATCTGCTCGGCCTCGGCCCCCTGCTCGATCGCACGCCCGAGCGGCTTTCCGGCGGCGAGCAGCAGCGCGTGGCGATCGCCCGCGCCCTGCTCACCGCGCCGCGCCTCTTGCTGATGGACGAGCCGCTGGCGGCGCTCGACCTCGCGCGCAAGCAGGAAATCCTGCCCTACCTCGAACGCCTGCGCGACGAGCTGAAAATCCCGCTGATCTACGTCAGCCACGCCGCCGACGAAGTGGCTCGGCTGGCCGACCACCTCGTCGTCATGGAAGGCGGCCGCGCCGTGGCGCAAGGCCCTCTCGCCGAGACCCTGGCGCGCATCGACCTGCCGATCCGGCTCGGCGACGACGTTGGTGCGGTGTTCGAGGCGACGGTGGCCGAGCGCGATGCGGAGTGGCACCTGGCGCGCGTCGAATTCGACGGCGGCGAACTCTGGGTGCGCGACAGCGGCGTGCCGGTCGGGCGCCGCGTGCGGGTGCGCATCCTGGCGCGCGACGTGTCGATCGCCAACAGTCGCCATGACGACGTCAGCATCATGAACCTGCTGCCGGCCACCGTCGTCGCCCATGCCGGCGAGGACCATCCCTCGGTCGTCCTGCTGCAGTTGCGCGTCGGCGGCACTCCCCTGCTGGCGCGCCTGACGCGGCGCTCGGCGCAGCGCCTCGACCTCGCGCCGGGGCGCGAGGTCTGGGTGCAGATCAAGGCCGTGGCCCTGATCGGCTAGGGCCATGCAGATCGAATTCGCGACGGCGGCCGACCTCGCCGCGATGGCCGGGCTGCTCGGCGAACTGTTCGCGCTGGAGGCCGACTTCGCGCCCGACCGCGCGAAGCAGCTGGCCGCCCTGCGCTGGATCCTCGACCACCCGGCCCACGGCCGCCTCTTCGTGCTGCGCGACGAGAGCCGTGTGGTCGGCATGGCCAATGCGCTGATCAGCATCAGCACCGCCGAGGGCGGCCCGGTGCTGATCCTCGAAGACGTGGTCCTCGCCGGCAGCCACCGCGGCGACGGCCACGGCCGGCGGCTCGTCGAACATGTGCTGGCGTGGGCCGCGGCCGAGGGCATGAGCCGCGTCACGCTGCTGGCCGACAAGGACAACGCCGCCGCGCTGGCCTTCTACGCACGGCTCGGCTTCGAAGAGTCGGCGATGGCGGTACGGCGACGGAAGCTCTAACAGCCCCGATCCCGACGCCAGCCGCACGGCGTGGCATGTCGTGGCGCGGAAGACGTTTCGCTTGACCCGGCCCTATAACCATAGTTATAGTGCGGCGATTTGCTTCTGCCGGTCGAGGCCTATCGACCATTCTCAGGCGAGACCCTCCGACCATGTGGTGGAAGTGCGAAGTCCGGTTTTTCCAGACCATCCTCAGGCTGAAGGTCTGGGCCCGCAGCGAACCCGAGGCGCGCGGCAAAA
>JBAZOF010000038.1:0-15802 GCA_041648855.1 Sulfuritalea sp.
AGACCAGTAGGCCGACACACAAGCTGTCCGCCAGTCTCGAAGAAACCATCGAACGCCGCCGCGACTACCTGACGGCCTATCAGGATGCCGCCTACGCCAGTCGCTACGTGAATCTGGTGGAACGGGTACGGGCGCATGGCGCAAAAGTCGGCGCCGGCGGTACGGCGTTTGCGGACGCTGTGGCACGCAACTACTTCAAGCTGCTGGCCTACAAGGACGAATTTGAAGTCGCGCGGCTATTCGTCGACCCGGAATTCCAGCAAGCGCTGGCGGCGAACTTCGAAGGCAACTCCCGCCTCAACTTCCACATCACGCTACCCTGGAGCCGCGGTGCCAAGCCAGGCGACGAGCCGAAGAAAATCCGCTTCGGCCCGTGGCTGATGCCGGCCATGAAGCTGCTCGCCCGCTTCAAGTTCCTGCGCGGCACGGCATTCAACCCCTTCGGCCCGATTGCCGAGCGCAGGCAGGAGCGCGAACTGATCGATGACTACGAACACACCGTGGCACACATCCTCGACCGGCTCGATCACAGCCGGCTCGGTACCGCCGTGGCGCTCGCCAGCATTCCGGAAATGATTCGCGGCTACGGACCGGTCAAGGAGCGCAGCATCCTTCAGGCGCGGGCCAAGCAGAAGGAACTGATGGCGGCCTTCGACAGGCCGGCAGTGGCGACAACCAGGGAGCTGCATACCGCATAATTGCGTCTGCCATTTCCATCTGCCAACCCGATCTTGACCTCATCACCGCTGTGGGCCAGTGCCTTCCGGCCTTTCTATTTGCTCGGTGCGCTCTACGCTCCGCTGCTGGTCGCGGCCTGGCTCGGCGCATTTCTCGGGATATGGGATCTGCCTTCGGGCCAGTTGCTCAAACTGCAACACGGCCATGAGTTCATCTTCGGCTTCTCCGCGGCGATCATCACCGGCATCGTATTGACCGCGTTGCCTAGCTGGGCGGGCACCGAGGAAATCCTCGGCGGCCGGCTGGTGCTGCTGGTCGCGCTGTGGCTGGCGGGGCGCATCGCCTTCTGGGTCTCGCCCTGGCTGCCGCCGCTGCTGCCCGCGGCCATCGACTGCCTGCTGTTCCCCGCCGTCTTCGTCATGCTCGCTCCGCAGCTCCTGCGCGCCGCCAACCGGCTCTACCTGCTGCTGCTGCCCATCCTGTTCGCGCTGTTCGCCGCCAACCTGGTCTATCACCACGGCCTGCTCACGGCGAACCACGCCCAGGCCGGACTGGCGCTGCGCCTTGCCGTCTACGCCGTCATCGTGCTGTATGTGCTCAAGGGCGGCGTGCTGGCGCCGATTTTCACCGGCAACGCCCTGCGCGAAAAAGGCCGTGGCGAACTGGCACCGTTCAACATGACGCTGGAGATTGCCGCCGTCGGCGCGCTGCTCCTGCTAGCCGTGCTCGACCTTGCAGCCGCCCCGGCGCCATGGACGGGCTCTGCGGCCATGGCCTGCACGCTGCTGCATGGCTGGCGCTGCGCGCGCTGGCGAGGCTGGCGCGTGGCCGACGTGCCGCTGGTGCTGGTCATGCACCTGGGCTTCGCCTGGCTGGTGCTGGCCTTCGCCCTCAAGGCCGTGGCCGAGTTGACCGGTATCGTTCCCGAAGCGGCGTGGCTGCATGCCTTCACCGTCGGTAGCCTGGGTCTGATGATGCTGGGACTGATGACCCGCGTCAGCCTGCGCCACACCGGGCGCCCGCTGGTCGTGCCGCCGGCCATGCTCGTCGCCTGGGTGCTGATGCTCGTCGCCGCCCTGCTGCGGCTGGCAGCCACCGTGCATGGCCTGGGCAACGCAGTGGTCGCGCTCGCCGCTGCGCTGTGGGCCGCCGCGTTCATGCTCTATTTCATCGTGTTCTGCAAAACGCTGGTGATGCCGAGCGCGCCGCGTCCCGCGCCATGAGTGTGAACGTCGCCCATCTCCTCGCCCGCGCCGCGCAGATTCATCCGCAGCGGCCCGCGCTGGCCCGCGGCGAGCGCCTGCTGGCGAACTATGCCGAACTGGCCGCGCGCGTCGCCCGCCTCGCCGCCGGACTCGCAGCGCGGCTGCAGCCCAACGACCGCGTCGGTCTGGTGATGAAGAACTGCCCGCAATACGTCGAACTGATGTTCGCCTGCTGGCACGCGGGGCTGGTCGCCGTACCGATCAACGCCAAGCTGCACCCGAAGGAGCTGGAATTCATCCTGGCAGACAGCGGTACGCGCCTGTGCTTCGCCACCACCGACTTGCACGCTGCCATCGCCCCGCTGTCCGTCGCCGGTCTGGAGCAGGTGATCGACGTCGACGGTCCAACCTACGCCGGACTTTTCGCGGCCGAGCCGATGCCGGTCGCGCCGCGCGCGGCAAACGACGCGGCTTGGCTGTTCTATACCAGCGGCACCACCGGCCGGCCCAAGGGCGTGACCCTGACCATGCGCAACCTGATGGCGGCGATCCTCAACTATCTGTCCGACGTCGACACGATCGCGCCCGGCGATGCCATCCTCCACGCCGCGCCGATGTCGCACGGCTCGGGCTTCTACATGCTGCCCCATGTCGCGCACGCCGGAGTGAACGTGATCCCCGAATCGGGCGGCTTCGATCCCGCCGAAATCTACTCGCTGCTGCAGGTGCATCGCGGCGTGAGCCTGTTCGCCGCACCGACCATGGTCAAGCGCCTGGTCGAGCACCCCGGCGAGGCCGATAGCGCGGGGCTCAAGACCATCATTTACGGCGGCGGACCGATGTACGTGGCCGACTGCAAGGCCGCGCTGCGGCGCTACGGCTTCAAGCTGGTGCAGATCTACGGCCAGGGCGAATCGCCGATGACCATCACCTGTCTGGACAAGGCCCTGCACGCCGACACCGCGCATCCGCGCTACGAGCAGCGCCTGGCCTCGGTCGGCCACGCCTTCACCGGGGTCGAAGTCCGCGTGGCCGACGCCGACGACCGGCCCCTGCCCGCGGGCGAGATCGGCGAAATCCTGGTGCGCGGCGACACGGTCATGCCCGGCTACTGGAACAATCCCGCCGCCAGCGCCGAGACCCTGCGCAACGGCTGGCTGCATACGGGCGATGTCGGCAGCCTCGACGAAGACGGCTTCCTCACGCTGAAAGACCGCAGCAAGGATGTGATCATCTCCGGCGGCTCCAACATCTACCCGCGCGAAGTGGAAGAGGTGCTGCTGCGGCATCCGGCCATCAGCGAGGTGTCGGTGGTGGGACAGGCCGATCCCGAATGGGGCGAGATCGTGATCGCCTTCATCGTCCCGCGTGGGCAGGCGCCCGACAGCGCGGAACTCGACGTCCTCTGCCTCGACAACATCGCCCGCTTCAAGCGGCCCAAGCGCTATGTCGTGATAGATTCCCTGCCGAAGAACAATACCGGCAAGGTGCTGAAGACGCGGCTGCGCGAGCTGTTCAGGACGCTACCCAACCCATAATCCCGGAAAATGCAGGAGTCGATGATCATGTCGCTGAAGAACTTGATGGTGCATCTTGACCAGGGGGAACGAACCGCAGCACGACTGGAACTGGCGGTCGCGATTGCGCGCCGGCATCAGGCCCGGCTGATGGGCGTCTTCGGACAACTGGCCCGCGCACAGCAAGTGGGCGTGGTTGCGACATGGCCCAGTCAGGAATATGTCGAGGCCCGCGACGCCAGCAAAGCCGCGTTCGAGAAAGCCACCGCCGGCCTGCCCATGGCAGAGTGGCGCGACATCAATCGCGGCAGCGACACCGAAGTGCTGCGCCACGTCACCGACCTTGCCCGCCATGCCGACCTGGTGATACTCGGCCAGCATGACGACAGGATCAAGGGCCATGTGCCGGAGGATCTGGTCAGCGAGGTAATTCTCAATTGCGGCCGACCGGTGCTGACCCTTCCCTACATCGGGACGTATGCCGAAGTCGGCAAGCATCCCCTGATCGCGTGGAACGACGCGCGCGAGGCGGCACATGCGCTCAACGACGCCCTGCCCCTGATCGAGGGCTGCAAGGAAGCCATTGTCGTGTCGTTCGCCGTCCGCCATGAAGATGGCCTGGCATCCTGCGCCGAGGTGGCGCGCCATCTCGACGCCCACGGCATCAAGGCGCGTACCGAAGTGCTGGTGGTGGAAGACGTCGGCATCATGGACATGCTGCTGAACCGGGTCACCGACCGCGACGCCGACCTGCTGGTCATGGGCGCCCACGGCCATATCGGCTTCCCCTTCATCAATCGCGGCGCAGGCACCCGCTACATCCTGCGGCACATGACGGTGCCCGTGCTGATGTCGAGCTGACAGCACGTCGGGACGGGTTGCGCTCGCGCCCGCCCCCGGAAGCCTGAAGACCCTCCTGCTGCCCTGATTCGGCGTACCGCCAGCGCCGACTTTTGCGGCTGGGCATGCGCATTCCCGCCGGATTCGCCAACACCTCCCGGCAATTGTGCGATCGCCGATAATGTTGGATAATTTGATTGTATACCGCATACACAAACAGGATCCCGCCATGACCACGCCCTTCGCCAACCCGCTGCTTGCCACTCCCGCCCGCCCCCTGCCGCGCGCCGTCGCCATCATCGGCGCCGGGACCATCGGGCCCGACATCGGCTATTACCTCAAGAGCGCGCTGCCGGACCTGAAGCTGTACCTCGTCGATGTTTCGCAAAAGTCCGTGGAGGCCGCGCTGCTGCGTTTCGCCGAGTATTCGCGCAAGGCCGTGGCGCGCGGCAAGATGAGCGAGGCCGACGCCAAGGCGGTGATCACCAATCTCTACGGCACGCTCGACTACGCCGATTTCTATTGGGTTGATGCGGCGGCCACCGAGAACCTGCCGCTCAAGCGCAGGATATTCGCCCAGATCGAGGCCGTGGTCCGCCCCGATGCGCTGATCACCTCCAACACCAGTTCGCTGCCGGCGGAACAGATTTTCTCGGAGATGAAGCATCCAGAGCGGGCCACGGTGACGCATTTCTTCGCCCCGGCTTGGCGCAACCCGGCCGTCGAAGTGATCCGCTGGGAGAAAGCCGATCCGGCCGTGGTCGAGTACCTGCGCTGGGTCTTCTGCACCACCGGCAAGGTGCCGCTGGTCACTGCTGACGTAGCCTGCTTCATGCTCGACCGCATTTTCGACAACTGGTGCAACGAGTCGGCCATGCTGCTCGATCGCGCGACCGCCGCCGAGGTCGACAGCGTCGCCGCCGAGTTCGTGCATGCCGGCCCCTTCTTCGTGCTGAACATGGCGCACGGCAATCCGATCATCACCGAGACCAACACGCTGCAGGCCGACGAAGAAGGCGAGCACTACCGTCCGGCAGCGGTATTCCGCTCGGTCGACACCTGGGTCACCGTGTCGCCCGGCAAGCGCGTCGAAGTGGCGCCCGCCACGGCGCAGGCAGTGCGCGAGCGCCTGCTCGGCATCCTGTTCTCGCAGAGCGTGGACATCGTCGACCGCAAGATCGGCGATTCGGCCGACCTCGACCTGGGCTGCCGGCTCGCGCTCGGCTTCAAGAACGGCCCGCTCGACCTGATGCGCAGCCTCGGCGAACAGACCACCGGCCGCGCCCTGATCCGCCTGCGTGAGGAGCGCCCCGGCATGCCCATGCCCGAGCGTCCCTTCGACGCCTACCAGGGCTTCCTGCGCCATATCCTGGTCGACGACCTGGGCGACGTGAAAGTCATCACCCTGCGCCGCCCGGAGGCAATGAACGCGCTGCACGACGAGATGAACGACGAAATCCTCTCGGTCATCCGCCGCTTCGAGAACGATCCCAAGGTCAGCGGTTTCGTCCTCACCGGCTACGGCACGCGCGCCTTCTGCGCCGGCGGCGACATCGGCCGCTTCGTGGACATGCTGGGCGATGCGCCGGCCTCCGAGCAGTACGCCCGCGACTGCTCGCGCCTGCTGGTGCACCTGGACCGGATGAAGAAGCCCGTGGTCGCGGCGCTCAACGGCATGGCGCTGGGCGGCGGCTTCGAGCTTGCGGCGCGCTGCCACGGTATCGTGGCGCTGAAGCGTGCCTGGATCCAGATGCCGGAAGTGACGCTGGGCATCGTGCATGGCATCGGCGCCATGGTGGTGCCCTACCGCCGCTGGCCGCATGCGACCCACACCTTCAATTCGATGCTGCGCACGGCCGAACGCCTCAAGGCCGGCCGCGCCCACGAACTCGGCGTGATCGACGCCCTGGCCGACGACTACGAACAGCTGATCGCTCTGGCGGTGGCACGCGTGGGCCAGCTTGCAGGGAAGGTCAAACCGATCGGCGACGCGCCGGTGAACGTCACCATCGAACCGGTGGAAGCACGCGCCGCCAGCGGGCAGATTCTCAGCCGCGAGTGCATCGACCTCATGGAACAGGCCATCCTCGAAGCCGCCGCCGCACAGAGCTTCGCCGAGGCGCTGGAAGTCGGCTACAAGGCCTTCGGGCTTTCGGCCTGCATCGACAGCGCGCGCGAAGGCATCACGTCCTTCAAGGAAAAGCGCGCGCCGGATTTCAGCAAGACGAAATAGCAGACCGATCCCCGTGACCGCGACGCCATGCCGCGGTCACGCCATCCGGGACAACTATCGCGGCGCCTCGCTGGTGTCCGCGTAATGGCGGAAGGCATCGCGGACCGTGCCGATCAGATCCGCTTCGTCCCATGGCTTGGCGATGAACTTGTAGATTTCCCCGAGGTTGATCGCCTCGGTCAGGCTGTCGAGCCCCGTATAGCCGGACAGGACCATGCGTACCGTCCTCGGATGTATCTTGCGGACCCGCGCGAGAAGTTCGGAACCGCTCATGCCAGGCATGCGCTGGTCGGTAAGGATCACGCCCACCTCGTGCGCGGCCAGCAAGGCCAAGGCTTCCTCGCCGCTGTTGGCGATGAGGATGTTGTAGTTCTCGCGCCGCAACAGTCGCTTCAGCGACGACAGGACGCTCGGCTCGTCATCCACCAGCAACAGCGTCGAACCCTTGGCCTCCCCCGTTTCCGGCGGCGCGCTGAACGAGGCGAGAAAGCGCGTCATTTCCTCGGCCGGCAGCGGCGGACTGACGAAGAAGCCTTGCATCACGTCGCATTGCAACGAACGCAGATAGCGGGCCTGGCCCTGATCTTCGACCCCTTCGGCGATTATTTCGAGCCCGAGGCTGTGGCCCAGCGCAATGATGGCCTTGACGATCAAGGCGTTGCCGATGTTGGTCGTCATGTCGTGGACGAAGGCGGCATCCACCTTCAGCTTGTTTGCCTCCAACTGCGGCAGTAAGGCCAGCGAGGAGTAGCCGGTGCCGAAATCGTCGATCGAAATGCGGACGCCGAGCGCCTTGAGGTCCGCAAGCGCCTTGAAGGACTGGTCGCGGTCCGCCATGACGACTTTTTCGGTGATCTCGATTTCAAGTTGTTCGGGAGCGATACCCGTCCGCGACAGCGCCATCTTGACCGATTCGACCAGATGTTCGCGACTCAACTGGACTGCCGAAATATTCACCGCCGTCTGGCCCGCAGCCAACCCGGCGTCCGACCATTGTTTCACCTGGCGGCAAGCCTCGCTAAGAACCCAGTCGCCCAGCTGCACCACCAGGCCGGTTTCTTCGGCCAGCGGAATGAACTCGCCGGGAAGCATCATGCCGCGCTCGGGATGTTGCCACCGCACCAGCGCCTCGAGGCCGACGATCTGACCGTTGATCAGGTCGACCTGGGGCTGGTAATACAGAAGCAACTCCTGCCGATCCAGCGCAAGGCGCAAGTCGCCTTCCAGCGTGAGGCGCTTTTTGGCCCGGTCCGTAAATTCCGGCGAGAAAAACCGCAGGCTGCCGCGACCCTGCGTCTTGGCCTGATTCAGGGCCGCATCCGCGTTGCTCTGCAGGATTTCCGCTTCCTTGCCATCCGCCGGGTAGAGCGCGATGCCGATGCTGACGCCGACATAGACGCGGTTGCCCTCGAGCAGGAAGGGCTCGGCCACCGCATCGATCATGCGCTGCGCCAGCAGGTCGACTCCGGGCATGCCCTCGCCGCTGCCGAGGATGATGCCGAACTCGTCGCCGCCGATACGGGCCACGGCATCGCTTTCCGGCAGCAGAGCCTGCAGGCGCCTGCCCACCTCGATCAGCATGTCGTCGCCCAGATGATGTCCGAGGCTTTCGTTGATGATCTTGAAATTGTCCAGATCGAGCGACAACAGGGCGAACTGGATGCCGCTGCTGTTGGCGTGCAGGATCGCATGCGCCAGCAGTTCCGCGAACAGCGCACGGTTGGGCAGGCCGGTGAGCCCGTCGCGATGGGCGAGGATGCGGTATTTCTCTTCGCTGACTTCGAGCATGGCGGTGCGCTGCGCGACCAGGTCTTCGAGGAAGCGGCGCAGGCGGGCCAGTTCCAGATGGGTGCGGATGCGCGCCTTCACCTCGTCGATGTCGAAGGGCTTGGTAATGTAATCGGCGGCACCCAGCTCGAAGCCCAGCACCTTCTCCTCGGTGGTGCCGATGACCGTGACGAAGATGACGGGAATGCGGTTGCCCGCCGGGGTCGCCTTGATGCGGCGGCACACCTCGTAGCCATCCATCTCCGGCATGACGACATCCAGCAGCACCAGGTCGGGCGGCGTCGCGCCGTGCACTATTTCGAGTGCCTTGATGCCGGAACCGGCCACCATGATGCGGTACTCGTCCTTCAGTGCCTCGAGCAGTTCGTGGATGTTTGCCGGCACGTCATCGACCACCAGCACGGACGGCGGATGCGCCGGATCGGCGTGGGCCGCAATGTCGAACATCACGGGGCGCTGCCGAAAGCGCTGCAATTCGAGCTGATTCTTCACCCGCGTCTTCAACAAGTCCGGATTGACCGGCTTGGTGATGTAATCGGCAACGCCCTGGGCGAGGCCGCGTGCCTCATCGGCCGGCTCTGCCAGGGCGGTGACGAAGATCACCGGTATCTCGGCCGTGGCCGGGTCGATCTTGAGGGCGGCCAGCACGGCATAACCGTCCATCTTCGGCATCTGGATGTCGAGCAGGATCAGGTCGGGCCGGGGCTGGCGGCGTGCCAGTTCGAGGGCCTTCTCGCCGCCAGTGGCGGCGCTGATGGCATAGTCGTCGCGCAGGATGCTCATCAGCGCATGCAGGTTCTCGGCCACGTCGTCGACGATCAGGATGCGCGGGCGGTCGTCCGCCTGTTCAGTGGCCTGGGCGCTGGTAATTTCGCTCATGATGTCCTCACCGGGTCGGAGGCTACCAGTTTATGCAATTGCGCCAGCGCCGCGTCGATGTCGAAAACATCGACCAGCAATGCGACGGCGGCCACTTCCGCTTCGAACGGCGTACCGGCCACCGCGCTGCGCAAACGGGTGAGCAGAGGTTCGGCGGCGCCCAGATCATATTTCAGCGCATGCTCCAGCAGCGAGAGCAGCTCGCGCAAGGCTGCGGGCGTGAGCGGCGTGGAGGCGGCAAGGACCGGCGCAGGCGCAGCGGCCATGCCGTCGATCTCCTGCATCGCTTGCGCCCATGCCGCTTCCACTTCTTCCAGCGCGACCTCGTCCGGCACTTGACCCTGCTTGAGCCGGGCGTCGATGGCGGTGATCTTCCCGTACAGCGCATGGGCGCCGAGGTTCCCGGTCACGCCCTTCAGGGCATGGCAATGCGCCTCGGCGCGTCCAAGGTCATTTTCCGCGAGCAGCCGCCGCAGTTCGGCAATGGCGCCGGGATAGTGCTCGCGAAAGCGCCTGAGCTGCCGGCGATAAGCATCGGCCTTGCCGCCGATGCGGCGCAAACCATCGTGCACGTCGAGACTTGTCAGGGCCAGCAGGTCGGCCGGGATTTCGTCCGCTGGCGGCGCCGCCCCGGCGGACAGGGATCCCGGTCGACCCCGGCGTACATCGGGCAACCGTACCCAGCGTGCCAACGAGGCCATCAACTGGTTGGGCACGATGGGTTTCGCGACATGATCGTTCATGCCGGCGGCCCGGCTCCTTTCGGCATCCTGCGCCATCGCCAGCGCGGTCATGGCGATGATGGGCAATGCGGCGAAACGTTCGCCGCCGGGATTTTGCGCCAGCGCACGTATGCGGCGCGCCGCTTCGAGGCCATCCATCACCGGCATCTGGATGTCCATCAGCACCCCGTCGTAGTCCCGCTGCTGCACCTTGTCGACGGCGATCTGGCCATTCTCAGCCTCATCCACTTCGATACCCTCGCTGCGCAACAGCTCCGTGGCGATTTCACGATTGATGTCATTGTCTTCGACCAGCAACAGGCGCGCACCGGCCAACTGGCCGCTGCTGCCCAGATCGGGCTTGCCGGCGCGAGTTCCCGCGTCGCTGGCGAGGATGTGCGCGTGCCCGAGCACCGAGAGAATGGTGTCGAGCAGCGTCGATGGCGATACCGGCTTGATCAGGAAACCGTCGACCCCCGCCTGCTCGTCGAGCCGGATCCCGTCCTCGCTGCCGCAGGCTGTCACCATCACCAGCCTGGGTTGGCGCGCAAGCCCGGTATCGCGACGAATGCGCCGGATCGCCTCGTTGCCGCTCATGCCCGGCATGCGCGAGTCCATCAGCACCAGATCATAGGGGCCGGCGGCGGCCAGCATCGCCAGGGCAGCCTGTCCGCTGGCGGCAACATCAACCTCGAGACGCAAGAAGCGCAGCATCTCGGCCAGAATCTCCCGCGACGCCTGGTTGTCATCGACCACCAGTACCCGAGCGCCATTCCACTGCGGTCCGACGTGTCCGACCGGCTCGCCGCGCGGCGAATGCCGGGCAATCTTGAGCCGTAGAGTGCAGCAGATCGTGGTGCCTTTGCCCGGCTGCGAATCCTCGACCCAGATGCGACCACCCATCAGGCCGACCAGGTTCTTGCTGATCGCGAGCCCCAGGCCCGTGCCGCCGAAGCGGCGCGTGGTGGATTGATCGGCCTGGGTAAATTTCTCGAACAGTTTGGCCTGCACTTCCGGCGCCATGCCCATGCCGGAATCGCGCACGCAAACCTGCATGGTGAGATCCGATTCGCCGACATCGATACTGCGGAACGCCAGCTCGACTTCACCCTGCTCGGTGAATTTGACCGCGTTGCCGCACAGGTTGAGCATGACCTGCCCCAGACGCAGGGGATCGCCTACCAGCAGCGGCGGAATCGACGCGTCGTAGCGAATCAGGAATTCGATACCCTTTTGCTCGGCCTGGTAGCCGATGGCATCGCTCAGCTGTTCCAGCACGGCATCGAGCGAGAACTCGACCTCCTCGATGTCGAGTTTGCCGGCTTCGATTTTCGAGAAATCGAGGATGTCGTTGATGATGCCCAGGAGCGAATGGGCCGCGCCCTTCGCCTTGGCCAGCCGGTTGTGCAGCGCAGCCGGCAACTCGCCTTTCAGTGCGAGATGGAGCATGCCGAGGATCGTGTTCATCGGCGTGCGAATCTCGTGGCTCATGTTGGCGAGAAAGTCGCTTTTTACCTGCGTCAGCCGCTCGGCTTCCTCCTTCGCCGCCGCCAGCTCCCGCGTGCGCTCGGCCACGAGCCGTTCGAGATTGGCGCGCTGTTCTTCAAGTTCATTCGCCGTTCGCGCCAGCGCGCGGGTGCGCTGCTCCACTTTCCGGCGCAGCAGCAGGCTGGCCGCGACCGACAGTGCCAGCGTAGCCCCCAGCGCGGCAAGCAGCCACCGCACCCAATGCGGCACCAGCGCCTCCGGAGGCGCTGCCATGGCGCGATGCAGGGCGTCGAAATAGATCGAGTCGGCATCGCCGCGCCAGGCCGTCAGGTGTGCGTCGATGCGCTCCAGCAGATCGGCATTGCGGCCATCGGCCGTCGCGAAGTACAGATTGTTCGGCAGAAAGACGATGGGCGTCTCCTGCAGTTTGTATTTGGCGCCGTTGCGCGCGGCGAAGAAACTGTTGGTCACCACGGCATCCGCCTCCCCGGCAGCTACGGCGGCGTAGCCCTGATCCAGCGAGGTCACGGCCAACGGCTGATAGGCGTAGTTGCCGCTTGCCATGATCTGGGCAAAGAAGGTTTGCTGGATGCCGCCGTGCAGGATGGCGATGCGCTTACCGGCAAGATCGGCCAGGGACATCACCTTGAGCCCCGGGGCGCTGTAGACCTGCGACCAGCTGTTGGCGACCGAAACCGAATGAAAGTCGTAGCGCCGGTCGCGCTCGGTGGAAAACGCCACATCGGGCATCAGGTCGAGCTGCCCCTGCTCCAGCTGCGCCAGGCAATCCGCCCACTGGCACGGAACATAGCGCAACCGCCAGCCTTCGATGCGCGCCATCTCATCCAGCAACTCGACAAACAGACCGGCCGGACGGCCGTTTGCAGCCGTATAGACCTTCGGCGCGTTTTCGTAGAGCCCGACCGCAATCACCCGCCGGCTGCCCGGCGCTCCCGATCCGGCGGACCGTTGCCATGCGACCACGGCGAGCACGACGAGGACCGCGAGAATCGCAGCAGACAGCAGGAAGCGCGAATGTTTCATGCCCAATGTCATTGTTGTCTCGTCACCGGCCGAACACTATAACGTCATTTGAAGATGACTTCGTAATTAATGATAAGGCGATATTCGCCGGCTGCAGCGACAGCGCCTCCCGGCTTCTGCTCAAAGCGTCCCCGACGCGCACGCAACCAAAGTGTACGTGCCCGGCCGCAGCTCGGTGTCGGGATCGAGCGGCGTCAGCCGGACGGCAAAGGAATAATCGAGGCTGGAGCGCCGGACCCGCGCGTGCATGCCGTCGTAGTCGTACTGCGGGATCCCTTGCCATGATTTCCGCATTACATTTTTGCAGTATTGACGATGCTACTCCCGAGGCGACGATGGCGTTACACTGCCTCCCTGACATTCCCGGCTCCGTCAGGCGGGGAATTGGCCGGGCCGAGTTGCAAGGTCTTCGTCCCAACAGACTTCGGAAGCCCCCACAGTGGCCTCACAGCTTGATACCACGGTCGAAGCACGGGTCAAACGGCTTGGCCGCTATTGCGCGCTGCTCTCCGCCATCGACCGCGAGATCATTCATCCCCGCAGCCGCGACGATCTGTTCGCCCGCATTTGCCGCATCGCCGTCGATGTCGGCACCTTCAGGATGGCCTGGATCGGTCAAGTCGGCGCCGATCGCCTCAGTATCGTGCCCGTGGTGAACGCGGAAGGCGCCGAATTCCTCGAGAGGGTGAAAAAGCTCTATCCTGAAACGATTCGCATCGTGCTTTCCGGCTATACCGACCTGGAAACCGTGACCGACGCAATCAATCGCGGCGCCATCTACCGCTTTCTGACCAAACCCTGGGAAGACGAAATGCTGCGCAACCAGATACACGAGGCCTTCCGCGTCGCACGCGGCTTGGCGCGCCTCTGAGGAAGCAAGACACCATGTCCGTCCATGACCGCGCATTCGTGCCGACGACCCGGCAATGGGTCCTCGTCACGCTCTGCCTGCTCCTTCTGCTGGGGATGGGTTTGTACCGCACCCACACCGTCTTGTACGACCACGCGCGGAACATGGCTCAGCAAACGCTGTACTCGGTGGGCTCGAGCAAAGGCAGGGAAATCAGGCTGTGGCTCGGCGATCGCCTCGTGTTTCTGAATGAGCCCCCCAACGGCGTCATGGCCCAAAGCCTTGCTCACCAGCTGAAGAACCGTGATGCCACGGCTGCCACCCGTGAGCTGGCGGCCCGTTTCCGCCACATGCATGCGGTGATTCCTGAAATCACGTCGATCTGGCTGTACGACCTTGAAGGCCATCCGATCATGGGCAGCAAAGCTGCCCATTCCCTCTCCGATGCGCTCCATCGCGAAGATATGCGCCGTGTGCGGGAACAACGCCGGGCCGGCTTTATCGATTTCCATCGAGCGCACGCAGCAACGGACGACGTCACGGTTGATGTCCTGGCGCCCCTGATCAGCGGGCCTGAAGAAGGCGAAGTCCTGATCGGCTATGCGCTGTATGAAATCGACCCGAAGCAGCAGCTTTACCCGATGCTCGCCCGGTGGCCGGTAACCAGCGCGACCGCCGAGAGCCTACTGGCGCGGCGCGAAGGCACCGAGATGGTTTTCCTCAATCCCCTGCGCCATCAAGCGGCATCGCCGCTGAGCCTTCGCCTGCCGGTCGATACACCGGGACTCATTTCAGGCAGGGCCCTGCGTAGCGAGGGCGAAATTCTGGCTGGCCTGGATTACCGCGGCGAACCGGTGCTGGGCGTTGTGCTCAGCATTCCCGACACGGACTGGTTGCTGATCAGCAAAATGGATGACAGCGAGATCTATGGCAATGCTCGCCGCCAATTCCTCTGGATCAGCGCCATGAGCGTACTAGTCCTGGCCCTGCTTCTGGCCTTGGGCCGCGTCTTCGTCGCGGCCTTGCGTGCGCGGGCACGCGAAGCTCGCTTTCGTCTGCTCGCCGAGAGCGGCAGCGACATGATCTGGCTGTTCGAGCTGGCCACACAGCGCTTCGCCTACGCCAGCCCTTCCGTCGAGCGGGTGCGCGGCTATACCTTGGCCGAATCGATGCAACAATCCCTGCAGGATGTGCTGACCCCGGATTCCTACCGGACAGTCCAAACGGAACTGCCGAAATGGCTGGCGGCCTTCGCGGCGGGTCAAACGACCGACCGCACTCGGACCTACCAGCTCAACCAGTTGTGCAAGGACGGCACAACGATCGAGACCGAGGTGGTGACGACGCTGATTACCGATGCGGAAGGCCGGGTCACGCACCTGCAGGGCATCACGCGCGACATCACCGAACGCAGGCGCGCCGAGGATGAACTGCGCAAGTTCCTGTTGGCCGTGGAGCAAAGCCCGGAGAGCATCGTGATCACCAATCTCGACGCCGAGATCGAGTATGTCAATGAGGCCTTCGTCCGCGCCACCGGCTACAGCCGCGAGGAGGCGCACGGGCAGAACCCGCGCATCCTGCAATCGGGCAAAACGCCGCAGCCCAGCTACGAGGAGATGTGGGCCAACTTGACCCAAGGATTGCCGTGGCGCGGCGAACTGCACAACCGGCGCAAGGACGGCAGCGAGTATCTCGAGCTGGCCAGCATCGCGCCAATCCGCCAACCCGACGGCCGGATCACCCACTTTCTGGCGGTCAAGGAGGACATCACCGAGCGCCGGCGTATCGAGGAAGCTCTCGCCGAAAGCGAAGAAAAATTCCGCAACATCTACGACACGATCAACGACGCCCTGTTCATCCACGACGCCGAGAGCGGCCGCATCCTCGACGTCAATGCCAGCGCCTGCCGGTTGTACGGGCGCAGCCGCAAGCAGATGCTCGGCCTCGATATCGGCGCGTTGAGCGCCGACGCTGTTCCGCTGGCCCAGCAAATCGCGCGGGAGCGCCTCCGGCTGGCCCATGAGCAGGGATGGCAGGCATTCGATTGGCGGGCCCGCGACAGCAACGGTCGCCAGTTCTGGGTCGCGGTTAATCTCAAGAGGCTCGAACTCGGCAGCGGGCAGCGGATTCTCGCAGTGGTGCGCGACATCGACGCCCGCAAGCAGGCCGAGGATGACTTGAAGCGTGCCTTCGCCGAGGCCAAGGCGCTCAACGCCAAACTGACGGAAGCGCAGAACCAGCTGCTGCAATCGGAGAAGATGGCCTCCATCGGCCAACTCGCCGCCGGCGTCGCCCACGAACTCAACAACCCGATCGGCTTCGTCTCCTCCAACCTCGGCTCGCTGGAAGGCTATCTGAAGGACATTTTCGCCATCATCGCGGCCTACGAAGCGGCGGAAGCCGCCATCGATGCGCCGCCACTCGCGGCAGTGCATTCGCTCAAGACCCAGAAGGACTTCGACTATCTCAAGACCGATATCGTCCAGCTCATGGCCGAATCGAAGGACGGCCTGGCCCGCGTTGCCAAGATCGTCCGCGACCTCAAGGATTTCTCCCGC